>JBAZXE010000062.1:0-12107 GCA_041659985.1 Thermoplasmatota archaeon
CCCACCCGACATCATCCTGACGAACTACGTCATGCTAGAGCTGATGCTCACCCGGCAAGCCGAGGCGCCCCTCGTGGATGCGGCGAAGGGTCTCAAGTTCCTCGTTTTCGACGAACTTCACACCTACCGGGGCCGGCAAGGCAGCGACGTAGCGATGCTGATCCGGCGTCTGCGCGACCGCCTAGCGGCTCCCGACGTCCAATGCATTGGCACATCCGCCACCATCGCCGGCACCGAAGGACAAGACCCGCGCATCGCAGTTGCCGAATACGCCACCCAGGTTTTCGGGGTTCGCATTGACGCGAGCAACGTCATCACCGAGACCCTTCAACGGGCCACACCGCCGCTCCCCGCCAACCCGGGTCCGGGCCTGGCGAAGCGCCTCAAAGAGGGGTTCGACGGCCACTTCGGCTCCGATCCGCTTGCATCCTGGACCGAGTCCCAACTGGGCCTCGCTGAAGTGAACGGCCAACTGAAACGCGCCACGCCGCGACCAATCACGGGTCCGCAAGGCATCGGGAACATCCTTGCCGCCCTAACCAAGGTCCCCGTCGGCGACTGCGAAAAGGCCCTGAAGGACCTGCTCACGCGCAGCTACGAAGCGGCACGACGCGGGGATCCCATTGGGAAGGCCTTCGCGTTCCGCCTTCACCAGTTCATCACGCGCGGCGGCACTCCTTTCGTGACGTTGGAAAGCCAAGCGGCGCGCTCGATTCGGCTCGACGGCCAGACGCGCGACCCCAAGGACCCCAAGAAGTGGTTGTTCCCAGTCGTGTTCTGCCGCGAGTGCGGTAAGGACTACCTGTGCGGATGGTACGGCAAAGCCGGCCTCAAGCCGCGGCGTTTCATGGACCGCATCCCCGAGGAAGGCGAGGAAGCCGTCTTCGTGTACGTCAACGACGCCAAGCCGTGGGACCCGGAGGAACGCTCTGAGCTGCCCATGGATTGGTTCGACGACAAGGAGAAACTCAAGAAGGACAGGAGCAAGAACGTCCCGACGAACGTCTTCGTGACGCCGGACGGCAACTTCGCCAACTCCGGACAGCAGGTCGCCGTCTTCCCGGCTCCATTCCGTTTCTGTTTGTCTTGCAAGGTCAGCTACAACTTCCGCCAACGCAGCGATTACGGCAAACTCGCCAGCCTCGAATCCGAGGCTCGCAGCACGGCGACCACGATTCTTACACAAGCCGCCCTGCACGGCTTGCGCAACACTGACTTGGAGAAGTCCGCGCAGAAGATGCTAAGCTTCACGGATAATCGTCAAGACGCGTCCTTGCAGGCGGGCCACTTTAACGACTTCAACAACGTGAGCATCATTCGCGCCGCCCTCAGCCGCGCTTTGCAGGAGCACCCGCGGGGCATCACGACGCAGGACATCGCCGCCCGCGTCCTCGACGCCCTCGGCCTCAAGCTCGACGATTACGCCCTCGCAAAGAACCTGGAATTCGGGCCCGCCGATGATGTGCGACAGACCATGCTCGGAGTCCTTGGGCACCGCATCTTCCGTGACCTGCAACGCGGCTGGCGTGTCACCAGTCCAAATCTTGAACAAAGCGGCTTGCTACGGATCGAATATCCGTTCCTCGATGATGTCTGCAAGGACGCCAAGCGTTGGGTCAACACGCATCAAGCCCTGCAAGCTGCTGACCCCGCCGTGCGTCTGTCGGTCTCGCGGATGCTCTTGGACAACATGCGGAAGGAACTCTGCATCAAGATTGACTACCTTGACTTCGATACTGTTGTCCGACTCCAGTCGCGCAGCAACGACCAACTCGAATGGCAATGGGCCATCGATCCGGAAGAGAGGCCGCAAACCAGCAAGAAGATGGTTCCTCGCAGCCGCGAGGAGTCCGAGAAAACCAAAGGACTGCTTTTCATTGGCCCGCAATCCAACTTCGGCCTGGCCCTTAAGCGCCGCCTCGTGAAGTCTCACAGCGAGAAGTGGACGCAGAAGGACACCGAGGCATGCATCGAGGACATCCTCAAGGCGCTGCAGCCTACGGGGCTTGTGCACGAGGAGCCTCGCGCCTTGGGCGACCCCGTGTACCGCCTGGATGCTTGGCGCTGGAACTGGTTGCCGGGCGATGGCAAAACCGGTGCCGTCGATGAGACGAGGACTCCCGGGCTCAAGGACGCCCGCACGAACCCGTTCTTCGTCAACCACTACCGCAACGTCGCCATCAAGGGCGTTGGCCTGCGCAGCCTGGAGCACACAGCCCAGGTCGGCGACGAAGACCGCATCCTACGCGAGAATCAATTCCGCGCTGGCACGCTACCGCTGCTCTTCTGCAGTCCTACGATGGAGCTCGGTGTCGACATCGCCTCATTGAACGTCGTCAACATGCGCAATGTGCCGCCGACGCCGGCCAACTACGCGCAGCGTTCCGGCCGCGCTGGCCGCAGCGGCCAACCGGCTTTCGTTTTCACGTATTGCAGCCGCACGAGTCCACACGACCAGTATTTCTTCCAGCGGCCCCAGCTGATGGTCAGTGGCAGTGTCAAGCCGCCCACTATCGACTTGCAGAATGAGGACCTCGTACGGGCCCACATCAATGCCATCTGGCTCAAGGAATCCGGACTCGACCTAAAGCAGAGTCTTGCGGAACTCGTTGAAACACAGGACCTTGGCGACAAGTACCTCGCATTGGTCGAAAGCGTCCAAGCAACCCTGCGCAACAAGGCCATTCGGCAGAAGGCCATTGTTCGCGGCGAATCTGTCCTCCAGTTTGCGCCGGAAATCAAGGAGGCCGACTGGTACACCTCGAATTGGCTGTCAGGCGTCCTCAACGGCATCGAGGACAGTTTCGAGCGTGCCATGAGCCGGTGGCGCAGCCTCGTCAAGGGGGCTCGTGAACAAGGCCGCCGACAACTCGATCGCATGGCCCGCGCCGGCGCCGACAGCGGGGAGCGCAAGCAAGCGGAGCGCCTGCTCCGGGAGGCAAACGCCCAACTCGGCGCCCTGATGAACGAAGCCAAGGACCAGCGTGGCGACTTCTACCCGTATCGCTACTTCGCCTCGGAAGGCTTCCTGCCCGGCTACAATTTCCCCCGGCTGCCCATCTCGGCCTTCATCCCGGGACGCAAAGGGGCGCGCAACACCTACCTCAACCGGCCCCGCTTCATTGCCGTCTCGGAATTCGGCCCCCGCAGCATCCTCTACCATGAGGGCAGCAAGTACCGCATCACCAAGACGCAGCAACCGCCAAGCCCAGACGGCGATGAGACTGGAATGGTCCTCATGCAAGCCAAGCTTTGCGATGCGTGCGGTTTCATGCACGTGGTCGACCGCGCCGACGACATCGAAGTCTGCGAGCGCTGCGAGTCCACCAAGCTGACGCTGATTCCGAACCTGTTCCGCATGGAGGGGGTTGGCACGGTACGTCTTCAGCACATCAACAGCGACGAAGAAGAGCGCCGCCGTCTAGGCTTCGAGGTGCGGACCGCCATCAAGCCCAGCGTCCGCAGCCGCCAGACGAACCTCGTCAATAACAAAGCGGTCGCAAGTCTCGAGTACGCGCCGGCCGCCAATATCTGGAAGATCAATCTCGGCGAACGGCGCCGAAAGGACAAGACCGCTTTCGGCTTCAAGATCGACCCCAAGAGCGGCACCTGGGCGCGCAGCATCGACGAGACCGATGACCCCGAGGAGGGCGACAAGCTGGACAAGCCGGTCCAAGTCGTGCCGTTCGTTCACGACACCGCGAACGCCCTCCTGCTCAAGCCCGTCGGCGAACACGACGAGGCGTTCATGGCAACGCTGCAAGCGGCTCTGCATGGAGCGATTGCTGCCAAGTTCCACATGGAGGACCGCGAGCTTGACGCCAGTCCGTTGCCCACGACGCAAGAGCGCCGCGTCCTGATGTTCTTCGAGGCCAGCGCCGGAGGCGCCGGCGTGCTTCGTCGTTTCCTCGACGACCCCACCGCCATCCGCGAAATTGCCGGCACCGCCCTGGACATGTTGCACTTCGACCCGGATGGCACCGATCGGGCTGTGAACAGCCGCGGCGAACCTTGTGGCGCGGGGTGCTACAACTGTGTTCTGAGCTACGGCAACCAGCGCGACCACATCATCGTGGACCGGCGCCTCGTCAGGGATTTCCTCATCGCGCTACGCGATGCGGCCTTCGACCAGCATGGTCAGTTCGAGAGCCTGCGGGGAGCCCGCCTTACGGGTCTTGAACGGGATTGGCTACAGTTCGTTGAGGATTCCCACCTGCGCCCTCCGACCAGGGCGCAGCACCGCCACAATGAGATGAAGACGTCTCCGGACTTCTGCTATCACCACGAGAACCATACTGTCCACATCTACGTGGATGGTCCGCACCACGACCACGCCGACATCAAGCGCCGCGATGACGAGATCAACAGCCGCGTTGCCGGCGCCGGCCGCAGCGCTATCCGCTTCCCAGTTGTTTACAAACCGGGGACGGAGAAGTTGGCAATCGAGGATCGCCAGATTGACCACGACGCGACGCGAGCCGCTTGGACGAAAGTCGTCCAACAACACCTGAAAGTATTCGGCTCCGTCGTCGAGGCGAAGGCGTGACGCACCCCGTCGGTGCCATCGTCACGGCGCGCGGCAGGGAATGGGTCGTCCAACCTGGCTCGACGGACAGCATGCTAACGTTGCAGCCGCTTGGTGGCAACCCGCTGGAAGAGACGGTGATCCTACCGGGGATTGAGAAGGTGGACAAGGCCGAGTTCGCTCCGCCCAACCCGGAACAGATGGGCGACAACGCAAGCGCTTGGCTCTTGCGCGCAGCTGCCCGCATCGGGAATAGCAACGCCGCCGGGCCCTTCCGTTGCCTCGGCCGCATCGGCGTCCAGCCTCGTCCCTACCAGTATGTCCCGCTCCTGATGGCGCTCAAGCAAGAGCCTGTCCGGATGCTCGTGGCCGACGACGTTGGTGTGGGGAAAACCGTGGAAGCACTCCTGATTGCACGCGAGCTGTGGGACCGCGGGGAGATTGACAGTTTCTGCGTCCTCTGCCCGCCTCACCTCGCCGAGCAGTGGCGGGACGAGATCAAGGAAAAGTTCAGCCTCGACGCCGAACTCTACATCAGTACCACGGCGGACAAAATCCACCGCAAGCTAGCCGCCGGCGAGTCGCCGTTCAAGCGCCACCCTGTCATGGTGGCGAGCATCGAGCTCGTGAAGCAGGACGGGCGCCGCGAGACTTTCTTACAGCACGCGCCCAACTTCATCATCGTCGATGAAGCCCACGCATGCACGGCGGCCACGGACGAGAAGCAGCTACGCTACAAAGTCATCGAGCAACTAAGCCGCGATCGTGCGCGCCACCTTGTCCTGGTGACGGCCACGCCGCACACCGGCAAGGAGGATGCGTTCGGCCGCATGGTCGGCCTCCTTGACCCGGACCTCCAGCGCATCGCGGAGCAGTTGAATGTCGTCGCAAACCGGCAGAAGCTGGCGCAGTACATGGTCCAGCGCCGCCGCGGAGACATCCAGGACTACATGGAAGGGACGAGCTTCCCTAAACTTGAGGTCAAGGAAGAATCCTACACCCTGAGCAATGACGCCCGCGCCCTCCTCGTGGAGATCGTGGATGCAGTTCAAGCGCAGTACGACAACACCAAGGTCGAGAAGGAGAAGCGCGTCCAATGGTGGTCTCTGCTTTCCATGGCTCGCGCCTTCGCCAGCAGCCCCAAGGCGTTGGCAGCCACCCTGCGAACGCGGAATATCACAGCCGAATCGGAATCCGCCGCCGAAGCCAACCGCCTCGGGCAGAACTCCATGCTGGAGGAGGACGACGACCAAACCACCGGCGCAGGCGTTCAGGCAGAGTATGCAAAGTGGGCTGAGCGAGCCGATGGCTTGGCTGGAACCAAGGACCACAAGCTGAAGGCCGCCACATCCATCGTCGAAGATCTCCTGAAGGAGTCGCGGGGCATCATCGTCTTCTGCCAGTTCGTGGAAACTGCCGAGTACGTCGCCGAGCACTTGCGATCCAAACTGAAAGGCGCGACAATCGATTTCGTCACGGGCAGGATGGACGGCGAGGACCGACGCCAACGCATAGCCGACCTAGAGAAGAAGGACCGGCGAGTCCTGGTTGCCACCGACTGCCTGAGCGAGGGCATCAACCTGCAGGCGGGGTTCGACGCCGTCGTCCACTACGACCTGGCATGGGTCCCCACGCGCCACGAACAGCGCGAAGGCCGCGTTGACCGTTACGGTCAGAAGAGTCCCAAAGTCCGCAGCGTCGTTTATTACGGCAAGGACAACCTCATCGACGGCGTCGTCCTGGAAGTGCTAATCCGCAAGCATGAGCAGATTCGTCGCGACATCCAAGTCCGTGTCCCCGTTCCCAAGAACCACGCGGACGTCACGGAGGCCATCATGGAGAGCCTCCTGTTGCGCAAGAAGTCATCTCCCTTTGGCCAGACGAGCCTGCAAACATTCGGGGCCGAGGCGCAGCCATTCCACGCTGAATGGGAAGCCCGAGGAGAACGCGAGAAGCGCAGCCGCACGGTCTTCGCTCAAGCTAGCATCAAGGAAAGCGAAGTCGCCGAGGCCATCGAGGCGGCTCAACGCGAACTTGGTGCGAGCGACGTAGAGGAATTCGTCAAGCGCGCCGTCGCCCACCCCACGATGAAAGGCACCGTGAGCGCCAAGGGCGATGCCTGGAGCCTCGGCGCAGGCGGCGTCGACGACGACGTCAAGCACGCTCTCGGCTTGCGTGAGGACCTCCTCGTGCGGTTCACGCCCGACCCAACCAAGGACGGCGAGTACCTTCACCGCAGCCATCCTCTGGTGCGCAACCTCTGCCAGTACATCGTCGAGACCGCCACCGACGGCATCGTCCCAGGGCCTGCGGCTCGATGCAGTGCCGTCGTCACCCGTGCCGTGACGAAGCCTACGGCGCTCTACGTCGTGAGGTTCCGCTACCACATGCGGCTCAAGGGTAGCGACCGCCTCATTGAGGACATCGCTGTCCTTGGTAGCGATGCCCCAGGCCAGCTCAAGCGAGAAGACGATCTCAAGGTCCTCTTTGGGGCGGCCGCTGCCGGAAACCTGGACAAGGCAGCCCGCACAGCCGCGGTGGAACGTGCCGTCGCCTCACTCAGCGACGTCATGCCGCACATCAAGGCCGAAGGTGAAGCGCGCTGCCGGGAAGCCAAGCGCCTGCACGAAAAGGTGCGAGATGCCGCCAATCTCGGCCTCGGCAAGGTGGACCTCAAGGTCAACGGCGAACCCGACATCCTTGGCGTCTACGTCTTCCTCCCGAAGGAGGGCAAGCCGTGAGCGATGGCATCGAAACCCAGGGCGGGTTGCTGACGCGGGATTTCATGGAACGCCTGCGCATCGGTGACGTGCCCGGCGCCAAGCCCTCTGACTATGTCGTCCCCGGGCGCCTCGAAGACGCCGTCACGTCCGCTTGGGGCCACCTTCGCAACGCGTGGAGCATCTTCCAGATCCAGAAGAGCCACGTCAAGCCAGGCGACAAGGAGGAAGCGTACCGCGTCACGAAAGACGCCTGGCTCAAGTTCGTCTTCGACGAGTTCCGCTACGGTTACCTCAGCGAGCAGAAGCCACTCAGCATCGATGGCAAAGTGTACCCGATCAAGTTCAGCTTCAACGGAATCCCCATTGAGGTCGTCGGCTACGACCAGGACCTCGACGAAGGACCTGGCGGAACCGCGCGCGGCAACCCGCATAGCCAACTCCAGGAATACCTCAACCGCACCAAGAGCGACGCTTGGGGTATCCTCACCAACGGACACGCTTGGCGCATCCTTCGCAACAACTCAAGCAGCACACGGCCCGCGTACATCGAATTCGACCTGCAATCCGTCATGGAGAAGTTCGACGAATTCGCCATCTGGTGGCGAATCGCCCACTCCACCCGCATCGCACCGCAGGCACCGGACCAACCGGCCTGGCTGGAGCGGTGGATGCTCGAAGCAGAGCGCCAAGGCACCCGCGCCCTGGAAGACCTACGCAAAGGCGTCGAGCAGGCCATTGAGATTCTCGGAGCTGGCTTCCTCAAGCACCCAAGGAACAAGGCTCTTCACCAGAAACTGGAGTCGAAGGAACTTGCGGCCCAAGACTACTACCACCAGGTCCTGCGCCTGGTGTACCGCCTGATCTTCCTGTTCGTGACGGAAGACCGGGGACTCTTGTTGGACCCCAAGGCCTCCGCCGATGCGAAAAAGCTGTTCGCCGACAACTACGGCACGCAACGGCTTCGGAAACTCGCGCACGAGGTTCGTGGAAGCCAACACCACGACCAGTTTGAGGGATTCAAGGTCGTCATGGACGGCCTGAAGGACCCGAAAGGTTGCCCTCCTATCGGCATCGTCGGCCTCAACGGTTCCCTTTGGAGCAAGGAATTCATGCCGGACCTGGACGGCGCGCACATCCGGAACCTGCACTTCCTTCGCGCCGTCCGACGCCTTACCCGCATCCAACGCGAACGAGGCGCCATGCAAACCGTAGACTACCAGCGCCTCGCATCGGAGGAGCTGGGAAGCATCTACGAGAGCCTCTTGGAATTGGAAGCCGAGGTTCAACCCCAAGACCGCAGCTTCAAGCTCGCCTACGCGAAGGGCAACGAACGGCGCACGACCGGTTCCCACTACACGCCGACGGACCTCATCGACTTGGTCCTGGACCATGCGCTGAATCCGTTGCTTGACGAGGCCCAGAAGAAGCCGGACCCGGAACGCGCGCTCCTCGAACTGACCGTATGCGACCCGACGTGCGGCAGCGGCCACTTCTTGATTGCCGCCGCACACAGAATTGCACATCGGCTGGCGCAGGCCCGGACGGGAGAGTTCGAGCCTGGCCTAACTGAGAAGCGCAGAGCCCTACGCGACGTCGTTGGACGCTGCATCTACGGCGTCGACATCAATCCGCTCAGCGTCGAGCTCGCCAAAGTTGGTTTGTGGCTGGAAGCGATGGAGCCCGGCAAGCCGCTGACATTCCTCGACCACCACATCAAGTGCGGCAACGCCCTGATTGGCGCCTTCCCGGAATACCTTGAGAAGGGGATCCCCGCCGAAGCTTACACTGTAAGGGACGGCATCGACAAGAAGGAGGCCTGCCGAGAGTTGGTCGCCCTCAACAAGCAGCTGCCGATGGATCAAGCCCGACTGACGTCCTTCAGGGCCGACGCGAAGCGCGTGCAGGTCGTGTTGGCAGAATCGCTGGCACGAATCGACGCGATGCCGGACCAAACCGTTGCCCAGATTCTCGATAAGGAATCCGAGTATGAACGCGGCTACAAGAACACGGAAGAGTACGTGAGGTTCAAGAACGCCCTTGACGCGTGGTGTGCTGCGTTCACATACGCCAAGATTGCGTTGGGCTCCGAGGCAAATCTGACCAACGGTCAACTCATCGACTTTCTCCACCCGGATGGAGCACACGCCATCGAGGTTCTCAACCTCATTTCTGCGGAGACGCGCCGGCACGGCAACCAGTTCTTCCACTGGTCACTTGAATTTCCCAAAGTCTTCGCTGCTGGCGGATTCACAGCAATTGTTGGCAACCCACCCTACATGGGAGGCAGCAAGGTCAGCGGTACGCTTGGAGCTCACTACAATTCTTACCTGGCTGCCGTGGAAGCACACTACTCCACTACAGGCGACCTGGCCTCGGCATTTGTTCTGAAGGCGACGAGCATCGTCGCACCGATTGGTTCCGTGGGCATGATCACCACCAACAGCATCGGCAAAGGGACAACGCGGGAAAATGGGCTGGCCCAGGTTCTTGCAAAAGGTTGGCGCATGTCGGCCGCATTCGCGAACATCCCTTGGCAAGGTGCAGCGAATGTGGTCGTTGCACTCCTTGTTCTCCGGCGCGACACTGACGTAGCCGTGCTAAACGGGCAGCCGGTCGACAGAATCAGCTCTCGTCTGGACTCGCTCCCCGAAGACGAGTGCCAGGTACTCTCGACCAGGAAAAACCAGGCATTCAAGGGAGACCAACCCGGTTCCAAAGGCTTCCTCATTAGCCCGAACCTTGCGCAAGAATTCGTTCGCAAGGACGGTAAGTACGCGGACGTCTTGCATCCATTCCTGAATGCTTCTGACTTGCTCCAGGAGCCTGGCCAGACTCCTTCACGATGGGCCATTTGCTTCAGAGATTGGCCATTGTCGAAAGCCACGAACTACCCACTTGCGATGGAGGTGGTGGAATCGCACGTCCGTCCCGAACGCGAAAAAGTCGTTGAAGACTGGTGGCTCTTCGAACGATACCGTAAGGCCCTTCGCGTGGCGACGACCAAACTTGACCACGTTATTGTGCGGCCGGAAACGAGTGACACGGTCCTCTTCATTCGACAACCAACGTCAACGATGTTCAGCCATGCAATGGTGGTGATTGCCAGAGACGGCTGGGAAGACATTGGCGTGCTCAATTCAGCCATCCACGAGGCTTGGTTCAGGCGTCGCGGTACGGCGATGAAGATGGACTTGCGGTACACGACCGGCCCGTGCTACGAGGAGTTCCCCGAAGCGCATCCATCACCGAATGTTGCCAAGCTCGGTCAAATGTTCCACGCCGCGGTCATTGAAGGAGCGTCAAGCCGCCGAGTTGCTCTGACCGCTTTTTGGAACCTCGTGAACGATCCGGCCTGTCACGATGCGGGCATTGAAGAGGTTCGACGCCTACGGCGTGAAATGACGGCTGCCGTCGCCGCCGCCTTTGGATTCGAGGGCATCGATTTTCGGTTTGGTTTCTACGAGGACCATGCAGGGCGGAGCCGCTACACTGTGCACCCCGCGGCGGCTGATCAGATCTACTTGGCTCTCGTGAAGTTGAATGGAGCTCAAGCCGCGGCGGCCGTAAAGGCCGTGGGCCGCCCAGCAAACGAACTAGCGCCCGGCCAACAATCTTTGATTGGTCAGAAGCAAGCGAGGCTGTAGCGATGGAGCCAAAGTCTTCTGAGTGGAGCGTGGACAATGCAATGGCATGACGTTCCGCGAAGCAGTCGCATCATCACGCTACCGGGACGCAAGTTCCTGCGGGTGTGGAAGAGCAAAGTGTACCATCAGCGATGGGATTGCCCTGACCTCGTGGCGGAGATGCCGAGCGAGCCACATCAGGTCCACGAGGCGGCGGTTCGGGCCGGCGGGTATCGGGCGTGTAGTTGCGTTGAGGACAAAGTATGACGCCCGAAGCAGTCGACGCGACTCCAAAGCCGCCCCGGCTGCTTCGACCCATTGGCGCAGAGAAGCTCGTGGAAGAGCTGAAGCCCCTCATTGAGCAGATTGAACTTGCCCGCGTCCGCATCGACGAGATCTCGCCGCCATTCAGCGCGGAGCAGATGGAGATTCAACCAGGGCAGGATGCCTACCACATCTTCCACTCCAACGCCATCGAGGGCAACGTCCTCACAAGCCTGGAAACGGAGGAGATCGTCGTTCGAGGGGCCACCGTTAGCGGCCGCCCCATTAAGGACGTCCTCGAAGCCAACAACCTCAAGGGCGCCATGAAAACGGTGAGCACGATGCTCCAGAACAAGGCGCCATTCGACGAGAGGGCACTACTGTCGCTGCATGACATGGTGATGCGCGACAACCAGGAAGGCATCGAGCCCGGACAGTTCCGCCGAGGCAACGTCCACATCGCCGGCAACGCCATCGAACCGCCGGACCCCATTCTCCTGCCAGACTACCTAGCGGAGTTCTGGGATTGGCTTGACGGGGATTCCAAGGCCCTGCACCCCGTTCTTCGTGCGTCCATCGCGCATTGGTGGTTCGTCCGTATCCACCCGTTTCGCGACGGCAACGGCCGCATCGGGCGCCTGCTGTTCTACTTCCTGCTGTCACGCGAAGGCTACCGTCTAGCCCCAGTCATCGTGAAGGAGGAGCGTCAGAAGTATTACGCCTGCCTTGCCGCGGCGGACAACAATGACTTCCGGCCCATCTGCGAGTTCCTCTGCCAAGCTATCCTGCGGGCATTGCGCGACTTGGAACGACAACTCGCCGCCCAGAAACTGGCGCGCGAGTCATTGAGCCAATCGCTCGGCACCATTCGCAGCGGATTGGAACGGCAGCAGCAGCAAACATACGACCTGTGGCGTGCCGGCATGGAGGGGATCCAGCGGGATTTCGCTGCTGCCGCCAAACACGTTGCCA
>JBAZXE010000063.1:0-11994 GCA_041659985.1 Thermoplasmatota archaeon
GCCACACGTGGCGCACCAACTACGTCGGCGGTCCGGCTGCGGAGCGCAACCCGGGCAGTCCTTTGTACGGGTACGAGTGCATCACGGACCCCATCCTGACCTTCAACCGCGACGGCGACCTGTTCTACAATTTGCAGGCCTATCAACAGGAGGCTGAGGGCGTTGTTCCCGGCGGCCTGCCGATGGGCGCGGACGTTGCCATGATGGCCCTGGCCGTGAGCCACGATGGCGGCGAGACGTGGCCCGAGATCATTCCGGAGTTCTTCGGCGACGACCTCACCGTCTTCCCCGACTACATGCGTATGGGCACCAACCCGCAGACGGGCTCCGTCTTCGCGCAATGGAACACCATCGTCGGCCTGGCCTCGTCGCAGCCGACCCTGGTGAGTTATCGCCCCGGGACGCCGCTTCCCGTCACGCAACCCTGGTTCTTCGTGACCCCTGAGCAACCGACCGGATTGGGCGAATCGAGCATCGTCGGCGGCAACGACGGCACCGTCTACTCTCTGCTCGGCGGCTTCAACTCCCCCGGCGTCGCCTACATGGCCAAATCAACCGACGACGGGATGACGTTCAGCGTCCCGACGTTGCAGTTCGAGTTCACCGCGATGGACGACCTGGAGGACGTCGAGTTCCGCACCGGCACCGCCGTCGAGATGGCCATCGACACCTCGGGCGGCGATGGCGACGGCTGCCTCTACGCGGCGTGGGCCGACGGAAGCCAAGACGACCAGGCAGACATCCTGGGCCGCAGCAGCTGCGACGGCGGCGCATCATGGACGGAACCGGTCCTGGTCTCGTCGGGCCCGCACGGCGATGCGCAGTTCTTCCCGCGCGTCAGCGTCGACGGGCGCGGCGCCATCCACGTCGTCTACCTGACACGCGCCTACGACCCGGCGCACCACCTCGTCGACGCCGAATGGGCCCTCTCCGAAGACGGCGGCGCGACGTGGACCACGACGCGCCTCACCCGCCACAGCTTCGACGGCGACCTCGGCGTCCACCAGAACGGTTTCCCGTTCCTCGGCGACTACATCGGCATCGGCAGCTCCGGCGACCACACGTACATGGCGTTCCCGAGCACCCTCACGGGCCGCGCCGAAATCGCGGTCGCGCATGTCGTGGCGCCGGCAGCAGCGGCCAACTAGACCCACCACGATGGGGGGAAACCGCGGAAGCGCACGGAACCCCCGCCATCCGTTTTCCGTGCATTCCGTGCATTCCTTGTTTGGTGGGCACCCCCCTTAGAATCGCACAGGTGCGAAGAATCTTCGCCGTCGCCGAAAACCGTTATAGGCGCCGTTCCGTCGCGACGACTGGGAAGCCATGCCGAACGCCATCGCCGTGGAGAAGAAGGCCACCATGAAGGGAAACCCCGACCTGGACAACTACCACACGCTGGCCGCCGGCCGCGTCGAATCCACCAAGGACCTGTCCGCCGAGCGCATGCACAAGCTGCTCGACGAGGCCCTGCCCCACATGAAGTTCGGCGAGACGTTCCGCCGCAAGGCCAACATCGACGGCATCATCATCGAGCTCGTCACCAACTCGCGCCACCAGTACGAGTTCTGGACCGAGAACTGGCACGCAGCCGGCGACGACGTCAAGCCGCACGGCCACCTCTACTCCATCACCGGCGTGCCGAACCACAAGGTCCACGCCTACTACTGCCCCAGCCTCGACACGGCCCTGTTCGTCAACACCGACTACTACGGCCAATGCAAGTCGTGGGCCCTCGGCCTCGCCGCCGTCGTCTTGGAGCGCAAGTTCAACACCCACTCCATCCACGGCGCCGCCGCGGAAGTCGACGGCAAGGGCATCGTCATCATCGCGCCCACCGGCACCGGCAAGACGACACAAGTCAACCGCCTGATGCAGCACCCGACGGGCAAGGTCATCGGCGATGACTGGATCTACATCCACCACCCGACCGGCATCAGCAAGGCCGAGAAGCTCAACGTCTACCAGCCCGAGGTCGCCCTCTACGTTCGCACCGAGAACGCCGAGAACGAGCCCTGGCTCATCCCGACCTTCGACCGCTGCAAGGTCGAGAACGTCGTGCGCGAGGAAGGCAAGTGCGAATCCCCCTCGTGCCAGAAAGGCCACTGCATGTTCAAGCAGGGCTACCCGTACTGCTACTGGGGCTTCGGCAACAGCCGCGCCCTGCTCCCACGCGAGTGGATGATGGGCCCGGAGCGCGTCAAGGACGAGACCCGCATCGACCTCATCGTCCTGCTGCGCCGCGACGAGAAGGAACCCTCCGTCGTCGAGCTGAACGAGGACTCCCTCGTCAAGCTGCTGCAGGAAGGCCGCACCCTGATTCGCCCCGGCGCGGGACCCCGCGAGAAGTGGGGCACCTACGCCTCCGAGCCCTGGTACAACCCGTACCTCTTGGCGCCGGACCACAAGCGCCAGGAAGACTTCTTCCGCAACGAGGCCCGCCGCGCCAAGTGCGTCGTCCTCAACACGGCGCACCAAACCATCGACGAGACGTACAAGCTCATCTGCCAGTACGCCGGCGTCAAGGCGTAGGCATCCGACGCTCCGCCGCCCACCGGAACAAGGAGTCCACGGAAACCACGGAAATCGTTCCGTGCGTTCCGTGGTTTCCTTGTTTCGTCGGGGCCGCAACCGACAGCAGGCTTAGCCCAACACGGAATCCAGTTCGGCGCGCCGCACGACGTGGTCCTGCGGGCCCGCGTGCTGGATGACGATGCTCGCCGCCGCCATGCCCCAGCGCAGCGCCTGCTCCATCGGGCGGCCCTGAGCGAGTGCCGCGTACCAGCCGGCGCGCACGGCGTCGCCGGCGCCGGTCGGGTCGACGACGCGCGGCACCGGGAACGCGGGGACCTGCGTCGCCTTGCCCTTGGCGCGGTAGAGCGTCGCGCCCTTCTCGGAGCGCGTCACGACGACGGTGTCGACGTGGTCGAGGAATTGCTCGGGCGCGCCGTAGCCTAGAAGATCGCAGGCGACGCGTAGTTCCACCTCGTTGACCCACAGCGCATCGCTCACGTCGAGGAGGCCCTCGAAGCTGCGGGTGTCGTACTGGAACGTGATTTCCTGCCCCGGATCGAGTGCCACTTGGACACCGGCCTGGCGAGCGGCGTCGGCGACGGGCGCGTACGCCAACGGGTCGCCGGTGGCCAGGTGCAGCCAGGCGCCAGGCGCAAGGCCCTCGACGAGTGTCGTCTGCGGCGGGTTCTCCGCCATGGTCGCCATGGCACCTTGGTCCATGGCGAAGCACTGCCGGTCCAGGAGGTCGGTGAGGATGGTGCACATCGGCGTGCGGCCGCCCTTGGCCACGTCGAGGTGCGTCAAATCGACGCGGTCGTCCAGCAAGGCGGCGCGCCAGTTGGCAGGGAAGTCGTCGCCGACCCGGCTCCACAGCCGGGCCCCGACGCCGAGGCCAGCGGCGTGACGGGCGATGTTGCATGCGGTGCCCCCCCACACGGTTCGACGGTCGAGGACCGGAACACTCTGGCCGGCCTTCGGGAGTTCCTTAACGTGGAGCTGCAGGTCGATGTTGGTGTGGCCGCAGACGGCGAGGAACGGCTTGCCGGTCACCGCGACGCCCCCGACGAAACCGCGGATTCCGCGGAACCCCGCGGAACAAACCAAAGATCCGCGCTTTCCGCGGTTCGGTGGGCGTGGTTCAAGTGCCGTGCTCCCACGTGGCGAGGTAAGCCTTCTGCTCCTTGGTGAGCACGTCGGTCTTGATGCCCAAGGTGGCGAGCTTCAGCTTGGCGACCTCGGTGTCGATGGCAGCCGGAATCTCATGCACGCCGGCTCCGAGCGACTTGTGGTTCTTCACGAGGTGTTCCATGCCGAGGGCCTGGATGGCGAAACTCATGTCCATGATTTCCACGGGGTGGCCCTGGCCGCTGGCGAGGTTCACGAGCCGACCGTCGGAGAGGAGGTGGAACACGCGGCCGTCCTTCTGCGTGAAGGCGGTGACGCCGGCGCGCACGGTTTCCACGGACTTGGCGGCCTTCTGCAGAGCAGGGATGTTGATTTCGTTGTTGAAGTGGCCCGCGTTGGCGAGGACGACGCCGTCCTTGAGGTGCGGCACGTGGCGGCCGTCGATGACGTCGAGGCAGCCGGTGGCAGTGATGATGAAATCCGCCGAGCGGCAGGCATCGACCATTGGAGCGACGTGGTGGCCGTCGAGTCGCGCCTCGATGGCCTTGACCGGGTCGATCTCGGTGACGGTGACCGTGGCGCCCAGGCCCTTGGCGCGCGTGGCGATGCCGCGGCCGCACCAGCCGTAGCCGGCGACGACGATGTCCTTGCCGGCGATGAGGAGGTTCGTGCCGTGGAAGATGCCGTCGAACGTGGACTGGCCAGTGCCGTAGCGGTTGTCGAAGAGGTGCTTCATCTGCGCGTCGTTGACGTTCAGGATGGGGACCTTGAGCTTCTTGTCGTCATGCATGGCCTTGAAGCGCAGCACACCCGTGGTGGTCTCCTCGGCGCCGCCCTTGAGGGTCTTGAGGAGTTCCTTGCGCTTGGTGTGGATGAGGAAGCCGAGGTCGCCGCCGTCGTCGATGACAAAATCCGGCTTGCCGTCGAGGACCCATTCGAGGCAGGCGTAGTACTCGTCCTTGGTCTGCCCCTTGCGGGCGCGGGTCTCGAGGCCGTGGTGGCCGTTCAAGGCCAACACGATGCGGTCGTCGGTGGATTCGGGGTTGCAGCCCGCGAGGCGGATTTTGGCCCCACCGGCCTCCAGGGCGAGGGCGAGGTTGGCCGTCTTGGCCTCGACATGCAGCGCCATGCCGATGGTGAGACCCGCGAAGGGTTGCTCATCCTCGAAGCGGGTCCGGATGGAGCCCAGGACGTCCATGTGGCGCCGCGCCCAGGCGATGCGCAGGACCCCTTCGTCCTGCAGGGTCTTGTCGGCGTCGGGAACCAGTTTCAGTCCCGCCAAGGAGGTCGTCTTCGCCACGCGCAAGTCAGTCTGCCGCCGTCCAAAAACGTGCTGGGACGTGCAGCCGGGACCGATGCGAACCGACCCGCGACCAACGAACCAGGAATTTCCGGAAACGCTGGAAACCTTCATGGCCATTTGGTCCCCGAAATTCCCGCAATTCCTGCTTGGTCAAGCTAGGGAGCGCCGACGCCACCGGCTAAATACAGCGACGCCTAGCCAAGGGTACTTGGCACGCCGTCTTCGCTCCCCGCGCATCCCGAACATGACCGGGGCCCCCCGTGTGCCGAAGCACAACGAGGCGAACCGGAACTCGCGGGAGTCCCGCCAGCGCGAGAAGATGCTCGACCAGTCCAAGGCGAACTATTTCAAGTACGAGATGCAGGACTATCTCAAGACGTCCAGCGTGGCGCCGGAGATGCAGCCCTCGCTCATCCAGACGCTGTGGGCCAAGGGCTCGCGCGACTCCGTCACCGAGGCCAAGGTGTGGCTGATGGAGAAAGTCAAGGAGAAGGCCGTCGACGCCCCGACGCAGGCCAAGCTGTTGTCCATCATCGACCGCTATAGCACGTGGCGTTAGGGCCCGTTCAGTTCCCCGAACGCAGTCTAACTCCTTCCGGCGTCGTCGGCGTCGTCGTCAGCATCACAGGATTCTTCGACTTGACCCTCAGGGATTTGCATGGCGGCGCAAACGCCGCCCGGCGCGCATCGCGCCCCGATTCTCCAACATCAGGACCGCGAAGTGGCCGGCGTCGCCGGCGGACACGTTGCATTGGCCTGGAGTAGGAACGGCGCCGCTACGTTCCGATGTTTACTCGTGTGGGACAGTAGGCTCGCCCGCCGCCACACGATCCGCGTTTAGGAGCTTGTACGAACGTCGTCCATCGATTGCCAAGTTGTACATCGTGAGCGCCAGGAACAAGCTGACCACGGGGCCCACGAGGTCGCCGGCCGCAAGGGATTGGTTGGTGAGCAGCATCAGGAAAACGAGTTGGGCCAGGAAGATGGCGAGAAACAGGTACGTCGTGGTGTAGAAGGTCTTGGCCAGGCGGGCGATGCTCTCGTCCGGCTCGTCCAGCCAGCGTTGCAGGAGTCCCATCACTAGGGAACTCCGCCCGGCCCTCTTCTATCCAGTGCTTTCACTGCGCTCAGGCCAGCCATCGAATACCCTCCCCGTCTTATGGAGCATCATGGCCCGAATGGCTCTTGCAACCGGCTCATGCCCCTCCTGCGGCCGCTCCGTCGCCCGCACGGTCTCAACGCACCACGGAATCGCCCACGAAGCGTACCACTGCCCCACGCACGGCCGCCGCACCGCCTCCTCGGACGCCTCCACGGTGGCCGAATGGGTCGCCGCCGCACCGACCATGGTGACGCTGCGCGAGATGTACGACACCGTGGCGCCGCGCATCGGTGGCGTCGACTGGCTCATCTGACCGGCTCAATCACACGGGCCGCCCACGTGCTCCCAAACCGGGCGGCCCCTCCTCCCTGCACGTTTCCTCCACGACAACGCCTAAGAACGGAACGACTGGCTGCGATGCATGCGCATCCTGCTCGTCCTTGCCCTGATCCTGCCTCTCATGGCCGGTTGCCTCAGCGGCGAACCGAATCCTTCGGGCAAAACCGGCCCATCCCTCACGCTCGATGACGTGGTCGCCCCGTCGCCAGGTTCCTGGGGCCTGGAATCGATGGTTGGCGGTGTGGCCGCCGTCCTCAAGGGCGCAACCCTGCCCGCCTCCGTAGACCTCGTCGTCCCTGACGGCGCGACGATGGTCCGTGCAGTGGCCGATTCCGGTGCCAGCAGCGTCTCCATGGCGCATGGCGAGACCGGCCGGCGCCGCTGCAACAACCCGACCGTGGACAGCTTCTCCGACCCAGTGGCCTTCCCCAAGAGCTGTTCCAGCGTGACCGCCCTTGACCCGGCAGGCACGACCTGGCGCGCCAACTTCGGTGGCACCGGCACCGGCGACCTGCGCATCGAGTTCCTCGACACGCCCCTCGACGGACTCGTGGGGATGCTCGACCTGTCGCGCATCGACCCGCCCACGCTCCCCCTCAAGGCGACCGAGACCTTGTTCGTCCCGAGCTTCGACGGCGTCGAGTTGCGCATCGAAGTCACCGTCCCCGAAGGCGAAGGCCCGTGGCCGGTCATCATCGAGTCCAGCCCGTACCACGACGACGGCGTGCGCCGCGAGCCGGCGAGCTTCGCCTACTTCGTCGAGGACTGGGCCAAACGCGGCTACGCCATCGTCGTCGCCGACGTGCGCGGCTTCGGCGACTCCGGTGGCTGCGTCGAGGTCTGGGGCCCGAACGAGCAGGCGGACCAGAAGTTCCTCGTCGAGTGGGCAGCCGCGCAGCCGTGGAGTGACGGCAACGTCGGCTTCTACGGCCAGAGCTATGTCGCCACGACTCCAGTTGCGGCGGCTGTGCAACACCCTGAGGCGCTGAAGGCCATCATCGCGGTGGCGCCCGTCATCAACGCTTACGAGGACTGGCACTACGGCGGTGTCCCCAACGGCGAATCGACGGGAAGCCCAGCCGCCTACCAGGTCCTCACGGAGGGCACCGTGACTCAAGTGACGGGCGGCGGACCCTCCGCCGAGGATCTGCGTACGGACCCGCAGCAGCTGGCCAACAACGCCGTCAACGGCCTGTGCGACCCGACCCTCGTCGTGCGCGCCAACGACCCGCGCAGCGTCTACGACTCCTTCTACGAGGAACGCAACTTCAAGCTGCGCGCCGCAGACGTCACGGCGGCCGTCCTCTACACCCAGGGTTTCGAGGATGCCAACGTCAAGTCCGCGATGATTCCCGGCTGGTTCAACGAACTGCAATCGCCCAAGCTCGGACTCTTCGGCCACTGGCTGCACCAACACCCGCCCCGCCTCGACAGCGAGGCCCTCATGGTGGGTTGGATGGAGCAGTACCTCAAGGGCAAGGACCTCGGCTTCGACCGCCCCCCCGCCGCCGCCATCCAAGTCGACCGCGACACGGAACGCTGGGCCGAGGCATGGCCTCCGATGAATCCTGACGCGACGACCTTGTGGCTCGACTTCCTCGCCAACGACCTCAACGTCGTCCCCGGGCAGGGCTCGGGGACGCTCTACCTGGACCAGAGCATGGGCGCCTCCAACACCGTTACCGGCGCACAGGGCCAGCCGACCCTCGAATTCAACGCGGTGCTTCCCCGCGAAGTCTCCCTGGCCGGCTCCGCCACCTTGCACATCGTGGGGACTCTCGACGGCGCGGTCAACGGGTACCTCGGCGCCGAACTGTATGAAGGTGACAGCCTGCTGAGCTACGGTCAGTTCAACCTCGCCCACCGCGACGGGCACGACCAATACGCCCCGGTCACTCCGATGGAGACCGTGACGGTCGATTTGCCGTTCATGCCGACGGAGCGCCTTCTGCGCGCTGGAACCGAGTTGCGCCTCGTGGTGCGCGGCGTGCCGGCTGCCGAGGCGACCGACGTCGGCGGCCTAGGCGGCGTGCGCTTCACGTTCCAAAGCGGCGCCGACGGGACGCAGCTCATCCTGCCCGGTGCACCGTTGCAGGACTACCAGCCGATTGCGCTGACGGCGCGGCCTTGAAGGGCGACAACTACCGAACAAGGAAACCACTGAACTCACGGAAACCGGAACAGGAGTTGTTCCGTGCATTCCGTGGATTCCGTGGTTCGTCGGGGGGCCGAAGCCGTGAGCCGAACCCTTAAACGTCGGTACGAGACGGGAAGTCCGTGGCCCACCCGCTCGGCGGACCGACCCTCAGCGAGAAGCCCCTCGCCGAGCACGGCTTGGGCGAGAAGTACGCCGGATCCCGCCACGTCGGCGTCCTGCCCATGGGTTGCATCCAGTGCCGCGAGGGCGCCAAGCTGGTCCTCTTCATCACCGGCTTGTGCGACAAGGAGTGCTTCTACTGCCCAGTGAGCCGGGACAAGATGTACCGCGACGTCATGTTCGCCAACGAGCGGCCGCTGCACGCCGGCGACTGGTCGGCGCTGCTGGACGAGTGCCGCCTCATCGACGCCAAGGGCGCCGGCATCACGGGCGGCGATCCCATGGTCGTCCCCGACCGCGTCGTCGACGCCATCCGCACCATGAAGGCGGAGTTCGGCCCACACTTCCACACGCACCTCTACACGAGTTGCTCCTTCGACCTCAAGTGGATCGCCAAACTCAAGGAGGCGGGCCTCGACGAGATGCGCTTCCACCCCGACGTGCGCGACTACGCCCGCATGGAGCAGTCCTGGCACCACGCCGCCATCGCCGAGGCCATCCGCGTCGGTCTCACCGTCACCATCGAGATTCCCTGCATCCCGGACAAGGCCGCTGACATCGTGGCCATGGCGCATTACTTGGAGAAGGCTGGCGCGCATGGACTCAACATGAACGAACTGGAGTTCAGCGATCCCAACATCGTGAACCTCAAGCGCTTCGGCTACCAGTTGGCCAACGACGAGACGCAAAGCGTCGCCGGCAGCCGCGACACCGCCCTCGCCGTCCTCGAAGCGTGGAAGAAGACCGGCTCCAAGTTCGCCGTGCACTTCTGCAGCAGCCCCTACAAGGACGCCATCCAGCTCATGCAGCGCTTCCGCCGCCGCGCTCTCAATGTGGCGCGCCCGTTCGAGGAGCAGACCGAGGAGGGAACGCTGGTCTTCGGTGTCCTGGCACCGCACATCGGCGTCGAGGCCGGCGAAGTGGCAGAACGCCTGCGCTCGGAATACGAGGTGCCGGCCGAATGGGTCGCCGTCGTAGGCGACCGCGTCGAGACCGCCCCGTGGGTCGCCGAGGAGCTGGCCGACGAAGGCGTGCACGACGAACTCGGCTGCTCGGTGTGGCTTAGCGAGGTCCATCCGACGGCTGACCGTGTTGAGGTCGAGCGGGTACCCCTACCGCAGCGACCCGAAGGCGCCGAAGCCGCCTGAGGATTTGCGGGGCACCCGTTGTGATGCCGGTGCGAAGCACCGGCGGATGAGCGGGTGCCGTTGCCACAAAGGCCCGAAGGCGCCGAAGCCGCCTGATTGGCCAACTTTGCAGGGGGGCTTTCTTCGCCTAAGTCCCCGGGGGTGACCCCGGTTTCGACGGTGGCGTGGCGGGCGCCGGTTCCTTCGCCAGCGGAATCGCCTCCGTGCCGGGGTCGTACGGCGCCGTCGTTGCCGCCGTGAAGAATGAACGCTGTTCGGCTTCGCTCCAGGTCTTGAGCGCCGCCGTCGCCTGCGGAGTCGCGGGACGCTCCTTGCCGATCCACTTGCGCACCATCAACCCCATCCCGGCCAAAGCGGCGGGCACGAGGCTGGTGGCAATGGTGATGCCGAGGGTCGGTCCGACGGCCGCAGGGAACTGCGTGGCGCGGTCGAGGAAGAGTGCGCCAATCAGGAACAGCAGGCAGGCGAGGGCCGCTTGCCAGGCGAAGGCCACCCGACCGACCTGGTAGGACAACGCGACCCAACCGAGGACTCCGGACAGCAACGCGACGCGCATGCTGACGGTGGCCAGGAAGGTGAACTGCGGCGGCGCGAGGGTCCCGACGATTAGGCTGGCCAGCACGAGGCCGCCCGCGACCGCCAGCACGGAAACCGCCGACGGCTTGACGGGCGCCCATTTCGTCGAGCTGAGTTGCCCGATGACGGCCCCGACGACGGCGAGTCCCGCCGGCAGGCCGGCAAGCAGGCACGGGCAGCCGACCGCCGCTTCCCACGACTCGGCGAACGCTTCGCGCGACTGCGCCCAACCGGCGTCCCCTTGCGGGGCCACGATGAGGAGAGGGACCAGCATGAAGGGCACTGCCATCCAGGCGTGGCGGCCTGCCGCCCCCAGGATGACGGCTGCGGCGCTGTAGAGTGCCAGGGCGGCGAGGTTGAGGTCCGGGTTGCCTTTTCCGACCAAGGTGCAGGCCAGACCGGCGGTCAGCGCCACGCAGCCCAACACAATGAGCATGCTGCGCAGACGCATCGTGGCGGCAACGATGACCAAGCCTCCGCCGACGACGAAGGTGTACTGTGGAAGGTAGTGGAATGCGGAGTCGCGCGGGACCAGGGGGCCGACGGCCAACATGGCCAAACCAAGGGCTCCGAGGGCGGCCTTGACGAACGAGGTCCACGCGTCGACGGCAACTTCGGCGCGGACGGTGTCGCGGGCCATCGCCGCGACGAGCAAGCCGTCGTTATTTGAGCCTTGCAAAACGGTGCGAAGCGGACGCGTCGGCGGCCGCCATCCGGCGCAGGGCCGCATCGTGGTGGTGCCGGTCGTAATGCGCCAGGAACCCGGCGGCCAAGCCGATGCCTGAGCAGGCAACGACGGCGATGAGCCAGGACCTCAGCCAAAGCATCGAGGTCGTCCCGCACTGCAAAGCAAGACAGGCACCGGCGACGTCCTGGGTCACCATGGCATTGGCAAGGCCGAGGCCGCCGCCAATGCCGAGGCCGAGCCAGGCGCCTTCCTCGATGGGGCGGGCGCCGGGCATCCGGAGCAGCCCGTATCCGGCGGCCAGGCAGGCGGCGCCCAGGGCGACGATGCCGGGGGTGCGCAGGTCGAAGGCCAGCACGGCCACGGTCGGGGCGGCGGCCACGGCCTCCAACGCCAGGATGCGAATCAGCCCGCGCAGCACAACCCCCATGGAAGGCCGACCGGATTGGTGGCTATTTCAGCGTTGGCGAGGGGCCGTGCGTCTCCTGGCCTCAGCCTGGATAGAGCAGGCTTCAGGCGGCCTTTGTGACGCCCGGGACTTCCAGCACGTAGATGCCGCTCGAGAAGTCGCCGGCCAGGATGTAGCCGCGCTCATCGAAGAAGGCGCCCCACACGAAGGGGTTCCACGGGAACGTCAGGTCCTGTGCGCCCAACGGGCCCTCGGCCAAGGCGGGTTCCTCGGCGGGGATGAAGTAGCCCAAGGTGACAGGGTCCTTCAACCGCTCAGCGGAACCGAGGTCGAAGAGCCAGATGCCGGCGTGGTAGTTGCCGGTGACGACGTAGCCATCGTACACCGCGAACTCGTGCGGGCTCATCTCGCACAAGTGTTCCGCGTCGGTCGAGACCGGTTTGCCCGGGACCTCCCACGACCCCAGAACCGTCGGC
>JBAZXE010000064.1:0-11801 GCA_041659985.1 Thermoplasmatota archaeon
CGCTCGCGCAAAGCGGTGGCGGCGCTGCACCACGGCCTCGGCCGCGACACGCCCATCATCGGCGTGGGCGGAATCTTCACCGGTGCCGACGCGTTGGGCCACATCCTCGCCGGAGCCTCGCTGGTGCAGGCCTACACGGGATTCATCTACCGCGGCCCGCGCATGGCGGCGCATGTCCACCGTGAGCTCTTGGCCGAGATGGACCGGCTCGGCATCGACAAGCTGGCCGACGCGGTCGGGCAAGGCTAGCCGACCAACCAAGGAGCCCACGGAACGCACGGAATGACTGTCGGCCGGTTCCGTGCGTTCCGTGCCTTCCTTGTTTCGTCGTCGGTCGCGAACCGGGGCCCCGACTGGCTTAAGGCGCGAATCTGTGTGGCCTGACTGTGGCGCGTCCCCTGTGGGCTGACAAAGGCAACGACCCCCAGGCCGTGGCCGAGCATCTGCAGAAACTCGCCGACACCGCGACGACGTTGCGCTTCGCCGCCCAGGAGCTTCCCGCCGGGACCGACCTGAAGACCCTGCACCAGGCCGCCCTGCTGCGCGTGCGCAAGCAGCTGGCCCTCAGCCACGCCGAGACCGACCGCATCCTGTCGCAGGAAGTCCGCGCCATCGACGACCTCGTCCGCACCGCCAACCTCCTCGTCGAGCGCCTGCGCGAATGGTACGCCTTGCACGCTCCCGAGGCCACCCGCATGGTCACCGACGCGGAGACGCTGGCAAAACTGGTGTCGGAGAAAGGGGACCGCACCACGGTCATGGCCGCCATCGACCAGGCCAAGGCCGCCGAATCGTCGCTCGGCTCGGACCTCGACCCCGCCGACCTCGTCGTCCTGCGCGGCTTTGCCGCCGCCCTCGCCGCCGTGCACGACTCTTGGCACGCCTTGGAAGCGCGTGTGCAAGACCTCATGGTCACCGTCGCCCCCAACGTCGCCCACGTCGTCGGCCCTGTTCTCGGTGCCCGCATGATCGCCTTGTCGGGTGGCCTCAACCGCCTCGCCACCTGGCCCGCTGGCACCGTGCAACTCCTCGGCGCCGAAACCGCGCTCTTCCGCCACATCAAGGAGGGCACGAAGCCGCCAAAACACGGCATCCTGTTCCAGCACCCGCAAGTGCACCTCGCCCCGCCGTGGCAGCGCGGCCCCATCGCGCGCATCCTCGCCCTCGCCGCCGCCAAGGCCGCCAAGGCCGACGCCTTCACCAAGAACGACTTGAAACCCTACCTCACCGAGGAGGTCAAGATCGGCATCGAGCGCATCCAGCGCGAACGCCCCCGGCCCCCGATGCGCAAGGCGCCGGGCTACCTGCGCAACCAGGGCGTCGGCGCCCGTCGCGCGCCCGGCGAGCGCCGCGCCCCGACGCCGCGCGCCCCGACCCCCCACTTCAGCGAACGCCGCGATGCCCCGCGCAGCCCAGGCCCGCGCTACGGCGCCGGCGCGCCCCGCGCGGAAGGAGCGCAAGGTCCGCCCGGCGGATTCGGCCGCAGCGGTCCCCCGCGCGACGACCGGGCGCCCATGCCCCGCCGCTTCGATGACCGCGGGCCTCCGCCCAGCCGCGACGACCGCGCCCCCGCGCCGCGCCGTTTCGACGACCGCGGGCCGCCTTCGCGCGACGGCGGCGGCTTCGGCGGCCCCAACCGCGGATTCGGCGGTGCGCCGCGCGACAGTTTCGGCGGCGGTGCCCCCCGCGACGGCCCGCGCGACGGATCTCGCGGTCCGCCAGCGCGCGACCCCCGACCGTGGAAACGCAAGCCGCAAGGCGCCTTCCGCTCCGACAACGCTCCAGCCCGCCCCCCGGGTAAGGCTCCAGACAAGAGCAAGAAGGACCCGACCCAGGAGGGATTCTAGGTGCGCGGCACAAATTTGGCCGGCCTCTACGAGGACAAGGGCTTCCTGTGGACGGAGAACAAGGTCCCCGGGCACAGCACGTACGGCGAGCGCCTGCGCAAGGCCATGGGGCGCGAGTTCCGCCACTGGAACCCCTTCCGCTCCAAGCTGTGCGCGCTGGCCACGAAGGACCCGCAGACGCAGTGGCCCGACCTCAAGGGCGACGTGCTCTACCTCGGCGCCTCGACGGGAACGACTGTGAGCCACGTGTCGGACCTGACGCAAGGTACGGTCTTCGCCGTCGAGTTCAGCCCCCGTTCAGTCCGCGACCTTCTGTGGAACGTTGAGCCGCGGGGCAACGTCGTGCCCATCCTGGAGGATGCCGGCCGGCCCGAGCGCTACGCCGCGTACATCGCCCGCCCCGTCGCGACCTTGTTGCAGGACGTCGCGCAACGCCACCAGGTCGACATCTTCCTGCGCAACGTCCCGTTCGTGCAGAAAGGCGGCCTCGGCTACCTCTTCGTCAAGGCCCGCTCCATCAACGTCGCCGAATCGCCCCTGGTCATCTACAAGGAAGTCGAGCGCCGCCTCACCGAGGCCGGTCTGCAGATTCTCCGCCAGGTCGACCTCGAGCCGTTCGAGCAGGACCACCGCGCCTTCGTCGTGCGCATCCCCTAGGAGCCTGAACCGCGAATGGACGTCAAGGGGAAGAAAATCCTGGTGACCGGCGGGGCCGGCTTCATTGGCAGCCACGCCGTCGAGGCCCTGGTCGCCGCCGGAGCAAAGGTCACCGTCCTGGACAACCTCTCCGCCGGGAAACGGGAGCTCCTGCACGCCGTCGAGGGCAAGATCGTCTTCGTCAAGGGGGATGCTGGCGACCGCGAAGTTCTCGACCGCCTTCTGCCCGGCATGCACTCCGTCTGGCACCTGGCCGCCAACCCCGAGGTCCGCACCGGCGAGACCGACCCGGCGGGCCATTACGAGCAGAACGTCGCGGTCACGTTCCGTCTTCTCGAAGCAATGCGGCGGCACCAGGTCCGCCACCTGGTCTTCACCAGCACGAGCACCGTCTACGGGCGCGCCGCGGTTTTGCCCACTCCGGAGAGTTACGGGCCGCTGCTGCCAATCTCCATCTACGGCGCCTGCAAGCTGGCCTGCGAGGCCCTCATTGCGGCCTATGCCGGGACCTTCGGATTCGACACGTTGCTGTTCCGCTTTGCCAACGTCGTCGGCCCCCGCTCCAACCACGGCGTCACCTTCGACTTCGTGGCAAAGCTGCGCAAGGACCCCAAGTCGCTGCAGATCCTCGGCGACGGCCGTCAAACCAAGTCCTACGTGAGCGTCGCCGACACCGTAGCTGGCATGCTGCACGGAGTCCGCCACGCACCGCCCGGCGCCCAGGCGTTCAACATCGGCAGCCTCGACGCCATCCCGGTGACCCGCATCGCCGAACTCGTCGCCGAGACCATGCGGCTGAAACCCAAGTTTGGCTTCACCGGCGGCGCCAAGGACGGGGCGGGCTGGGTCGGTGACGTGAAGGCGATGTCCCTCGACGTCAGCCGCCTGCGCCAACTGGGGCCCGGCTGGACGCCCCACGACTCCTCCGAACAGGCCATCCGCGTCGCAGCCCAAGACCTCGTTGGCCCATTGCCGGGCAAGGCCAAAGCGGCCAAGCCGGCAGCAAAGGGGCGGGCGAAGGCGGCCAAGCGTTCGGCGAAATGACCGATGGCTTGATGAGCACCCTGGAAAGAACTGGTTCCCATGGCAGAACGTCGGTCCGCGAAGGGTCCGACAAAGACAACCTTTAGGAGGATGCCTTCAGTCGTGCCGGTCATGGGTGCGGGTGAATCGCGCAAGTCTCCGTTCTCGGGAGATATGCGTAAGCCCTTTTTCTCCGGGGGCGCCCGCTGGGGCGTCGTCTTCCTCGCAATCGCCGTTGCCATCCCCGCCACGATGGTCCTGGGCAAGGGTGGCGAGGGCGGACCCATCCGCGAGAAGGACACCTCGTGCTGGCCGTGCCATGTCGGTTGGGCTGACCCCCTCAAGTCGTTCTACAATCTCATCCCTCCCGCCGAGGCCGGCGCCCCCATCGGCGAGGAGTTCGACTACGTCGTCCAACTACAGAATCCGTGGCTGCATGACATCAAGTTCATCGAACCGAGCCTCAACCTCGGACCGGCCCCGTCACTGCAGTTCGCCGGCGGCCCCGAGCCCATCAACAGCCTGCAGATCCAAGGTGCCGTGGTCATCCAGCCGCCCACCGACCCTCTGCAGCCGTTCGCCGGATCCACGGGATTCGTTCCCATCAACATTCCACTCGGCGTCACCTACGTTGACATCATCCTCACCCCCACGGACAGCGCGGGCACCGGTCCGACGCTGACCATGAACCTCTACACCGGGACAAACGAGCCTGCGGGCAACCCGGTCAAGACCGCCTCCGCCACGGGTCCGGGCGGCGCGGTGGAGTTCCAGTTCATCACGGCCAGCGACATCGCCGCCGTCGGCGGCAGCGGCAACTGGACCGTCGAGGCGGCCATCGAAGACCCGACCGACCTCGGCGCGCCGGCCCAGGGCAACCGGCTCCCCTTCACGGTGACCGTCAACGCGCGCGCCGAGACCTCCGACGTCACGACGCTCATCCAGCCGCAGAACGTCAACATCGCCAAGCGCACCTCGTTCCTCTTCACGTACCGCCTCAAGGCCATCAGCGAACCCGGCCCGGACGAAGTCATCGGCCTCGGCCTCAACGGCACGATGTACTACCAGCACGACGACAGCAGCACGGACGACTTCGCCAACGTCACCAAGCAGTTCGAGAAGCCGCTCAAGGTGCAACTGGCTCCCGACGGCAGCGGCCGCGTCGTCGTTCTGGCACCAGCGGATGCCGGGTTCGTGGTCGCGCAGCCGAAGAACGGCGCCTCCATCGACACCCTCTCCGAGGTCGTCGGCTACCTGGCGGCGTTCTTGCTCATCTCCAGCGTATGGACGGGCGGCATGTTCGGCAAGGCCAGCCGTCGCCAGCTCAACACCGTCTTCGGCTCCGCCAAGCGGCGCGTCGCCTTCCACAACTTCCTCTCCTACGGCATCCTCCTATTCGCCTCCGTCCACACCGTCCTGTTCATCCTTGAGACGGCCTACTACTGGACGCTGGGAGTGCTCTGGGGCGGCCTTGCCATTCTCTCGATGGCCGGCCTCGGCATCACCGGGGCCTGGCAGGTCGGCATGATCCGGCGCTGGAACTACGCGACGTGGCGCTGGAGCCACTACGGCCTCGCCGTGGCCGCCATCGTGTTCTCCCTGGCCCACATGGCCCTGGACGGCGTGCACTTCGCCTTCGTCCAGGAGAGCATCGACTGGAGCGACCCGCTGGACCCGCGCAGCGTCACCAAGTAGGGCAACGGCACGCGCCATCGACAATCCTTATCCACGTGGGGCCCAACTCGAAGGCCGCATGCGAGGATTCGCTCTGTTGGCCTTCACGACCGTCGCCGTCATCGCCCTGGGGGGCTGCATGACGGGAAAGGACGGCAAGGACTTCGCCCCGCGGACCTACGAATTCGACCTGTTCGTCGAGCAATCGACGTCGAGCGTCATCGGGCTGTACCCGCGCAACGACAACTCGACCCAGGGCGCCGTCGCCATCACGTTCAAGGAGAACCCAGACGACGACCAGGCGGTCCCCGGGCCCGAGATCCGCGTCAAGGAAGGCGACACCGTCATCCTGCACCTGCAGAACCCCAACGGCCTTGCCCACACGGTCCACCTGCACGGCGGACTCGTCCCGTGGGAGGAGGACGGCGTCGACTACCTCACGCAGTTCCCCGTCAAGACCGGCGAGGAGTTCACCTACACCTACGCCAACCTGAAGGCCGGCACCTACTGGTACCACTGCCACGTCGACGGGGCCCACCACATCGATTTCGGCATGTACGGCGCCTTCATCGTGGAAGAGCGCGACCCGCCCGTCGACTACGACCGGGACTACGTGATCTTCCTGGACGAGTTCGACTCCTGCCACGTGCACGGCAACACTGACCCCGTCGCCACCCCGACCGGCGACCCGACGGACCCGGTCCAACCTGGTCAGGAAGGCTCGGCCGACTACCAGGCGCAGTCGGATTGCTACTACCGCCTCCTGCAGGACAATCTCGCGCAGAACCAGGCCATCACGCAGACAGGGCAGGTCGTGAACACGACCGTCCCGCCGGCGGCGAAGGACGCCTACTGTCCGGCAATGTTGACGGCGTTCCAGAATGTCCCCGAACCCGCCCGCAGCAACGCCCTGGTCGCCGCCGGCTGCCAGCCGCCGCACTCGCATGGCACGCCGCCGGTGCAGCAGACGCCGCGCGGCTGGTGGTACGAGACGCACCCGCTCTACAACCCGACGTACAACACCTTCGTCGTCAACGGCAAAGCGTTCCCCGACACACCGGTCTTCCCGGTGCGCGAGGGGGAGACCGTGCGCTTCCGCATCATCAACGCCGGCAACCTCGTCCACACCTGGCACCCGCACGGCCACACCATGGAGGTCATCACCAAGGATGGCTACGAGCTGGCCGGCGGCCCGCAGAAGATGGACACGCTCTCCATCGCCCCCGGTGAACGCTACGACTACGTCATGAAGATGGACAACCCCGGGCTGTGGATGATCCACGACCAGATGGGCCAGTACACCGTCAACGACAACGTCCACCCCGGCGGCATGATGGCGTGCTTTGCCTACGACGGCTTCGAGGGCGTGAAGGCCTTCGAGATGACGCGCTCGCTCGACTGCAACACGGAAGCCGTGCGCATCCTGGAATCGCGCGGTGCGACCCACGAAGGGCACGGCGGCCACTGACGACCCACGAACCGAAGCGCAGCCCACGGAAACGCACGGAAGCCGCGCCGTGCTTACACCAGGGAAAGTTCAGGGTAGGTTCTGTGAGTTCCGTGGGCTCCCTGTTCGGTCGTCGTTGGCGGCGGAGCCGGGCCGACTAGCGATGCGACCAATGGGCTTATGCCGGGTTTCTCTCCATCGAGCCGCGTGGCCAATCTCACCTGGTCGGACGTCGTCATCATCGGCGCCGTCGCCACCGTGGGCTTCACCCTGCTGTCCTACTGGTTCTCCGGCGTGATGAACCGCAGGAACTGGTCGTGGCAGGTCAAGCCAAAGGCGAAGGCGCCCGTCGCGTCCGCGCCACGCCCGGATGCGCCAGCCAAGCCTTGACCTGGGCCAAGGCGTCGACGCCGACGGCCTGGATGTCGCGCTCGGCGTCGAGGACGGCGATGCGACCGTCGCTGCGCGCCTCGGACAGGTAGGCTTCCTGGACGCGGTTGAGGAACTCGACCTTCTCGTAGGCCGTCGTCTCGCCGCGCTTGCGCACGCGGTCAAGGCAGCGCGCCGGGTCGGCGCGGAACAAGAGGACATGGTCCGGCATGGGGCACCACGGCTCGTGCAGGCGGCGCAGGAACGCGTGCGGGTCAGGGATGCGCCCGGCGAGCGTCACGGACTGGTAGGCGTACGTCGAGTGCACGTAGCGGTCGCACAGGACGGTTTTTCCGGCGGCAAGCCAGGCCTCGATCTCCTTGGCGTGTTCGGCGCGGTCGGCCACGAACAGCAGGGTCGTGGTGATGGGGTCCCATCCTTCCGCGATGGCTTTGCGGACCCACGCGCCGCGCTCCGTCGCGGTCTCCTCGCGCGTCTCCACGACATCAACGCCGGTCTTGCGCAGGGCCGCCGCGACGCGCGCCAGCGTGGAGGACTTGCCGGACCCGTCGATGCCTTCGAAGGCGATGAAGCGACCGCCGCGGGTGGTCCGGCCTGCAGCGGTCGGCATCGCCCAGCCAAGCGTGCCGCGCCATAAAGGGCTGCGTGCAGGCCGGCGCGGGTTGCCTACCGTTCCAGGTAGGAGTGGATGACGCAGTACTTCGAAGGGCGACGCGGCAGGTTCTGGCAGTGGTCACCGAACGGGTCGGTGGCGGCGCAGTGCGCGTGCGACGGGGCGGCCTTGGCCTTCGACGTCGGGGTGGTTCCGGCGGTCTTTGGCGCCTTCTTCGCCGGGGCGGCGCGCTGGGACTTCTTGGCGCTCTTCGCGGGACGAACCGCCTTCTTCGCCGGTTTGGCGGCCTTCTTGGACTTGGCGGGGCTCATGCGGACCGGCAAGCCCATCCCAGGCCGGCCTTAAAATCCGACCACCTTCGGCTCCGTGTGCCAGGCCTCTGGTTTGAGCAGTTCGAGCCGGGGACTGTCCTGGAGCATGCGACCCGTCTCAAGGTGACGCAGGAGGACAATGTGGCCTTCTGCCGGTTGACGCGCAACACGCAGCCGCTCCATCTGGACGCGGCCGCCGCACGGAAGGCCGGGTTCAAGGACGCCCTAGTCAACGGCCTCTACACATTCTCGGCCGCCGTCGGCGTCTCCGTCGAGGACACCACGGCCGGCACTCTCGTGGCCAACCTGGGCTACGCCGAGGTCGAGCACCCGAAGCCGGTCTTCCCGGGCGACACCCTGGCGTTCAGCACGGAAGTGCTCGAGAAGCGGCCAAGCAGCAAACCGGGCCGCGGCGTCGTCACGCTCCTCCATCGCGCCTTCAACCAGGACGGAGCCGAGGTCTGCCGGTTCAAGCGCACCGTCATGGTCAACACCCGTCCCGGGGGCTCGCCATGACCCCACCGCCCGAACCGGCCACGACTCGCCCCCGCCTGCGGTCGGTGCTCTACACGCCTGGAGACCGCGGCGACCGCCTCGAGAAGGCGCTGCGCGAAGCGTCCGCAGACCTCGTGCTGGCCGACCTGGAGGACGCCGTCGCCCCGGACCGCAAGGTCGAGGCGCGCCGGCAGGTCGCAGCCGCGTTCGCCGCGGTCCCCGTCGGCGGCAAGGGATTGCGCGGAGTCCGCATCAACGCCTGGCCCGGACAACTGGCCAATGACGACCTCGCGGCCGTGATGCCCTTGCGGCCCGACGTGCTGGCCGTCCCGAAATGCGAGGACCCGAAAGCCGTCGCGGCCCTCGCCGCGCATCTCGATGCCATGGAACGCGGTTTGGGAATCCCGCTTCGCTCCACGCGTCTTTTGGTCATCCTGGAAACAGCAGCCGGCGTCCTGGCCGCCCGCGAACTTGCGGCCGCCTCGCCCCGCGTACTGGCCATCGCCTTCGGCGCCGAAGACCTGGCGGCCGACGCAGGCCTGCGGCGCAGCGCGTCGAACGCCGAAGTGGCGGTGCCACGCGCCCTCGTGGCGCTCGCCGCGGCGGCTGCCAAAGTCGCCGCCGTCGACATGATCACGGCGGACCCCAAGGACACCGAGCGCACCCGGCGCGAGGCCTCGGAGGCCCGCTCCCTAGGGTATTCTGGCAAGATGTGCATCCATCCCGCTCAGGTCGTGGCGGTCCACGAATCGTTCCGCCCCTCCTCCGGCGACATCGCGGCAGCCCGCCGCATCGTCGACGCCGCGGCCCAGGCCGGCATCGCGGCCGGCGGAGTCGTCGTCGTGGACGGCAAGATGGTCGACGTGCCGTTCATTGAGCAGGCCCGGCGCACCATCCGCGACGCCGAACCCTGACGGCCAGCCCGGCAACGAGACAGTTCCGCCGACGCTTATCTAGGCGGTCGGAATGGGCGGTCCGAGGCCCTTCATGTCCCGCCGGTCCCTTCTCTTCCTTGCCGCCATCGCGGCCCTCGCATTCGCCCCCGCCGCCTCCGCGCAGACGGGCTACACGCTCGCCATCGAAATCCAGGACCTGCCGGCCACCGCCGAGTCCAACGGCACGGCCCTCGTCGTCCCCTTCACGGTTCACGCCACCGTCTCCGGCGCGAGCCCCTGCCTGAGCGCCGCCGGGAGCGCCTACACAATCTCGTTGGCTGCTGAAATCGTCGACAGCACCGGCAACCACACCAGCGCCATCGTGAACCCGAAGCAGTACACGATCGCAGGCCCCGTCCTCCTGCCCGCCGCCGGCGGCAACGCAGAGAAGACGCAGGAGGCCCAGCTCACCATCTACCCGGGTCCCTACGCTGACGCGGGCCTCAACGCGACCGTCAAGGTCATCGCCACGTTCGAGGGCGGCGACCCCGGCTGCACCGGCGGCCAGGCCACGCCCGCGGCGGAGGCCATGGGCCAAGTCGAGGCTGGCTTCTCCCCGGTGCCGGCCCTGTACGGCACGAACCCGGGCGGCCAGGCCATGCCCGGCCCCGGCGCCGTCCTCGTGATCGCCGCGTTGGCAGCCGTCGCGTTCTTCGCCCGCCGCAAGTAATCGCGTCGGCCACGAGGGAAAAGAGATTCCGCGGCCGAGCGTCAGCGAGGTCCCGCGGACCGGGCCGTCGCAGACGGCCCCACGAGAGGCGAGCGCAGCGAGCCCAGAGGTTCATTGAGTTGCAGAGACCCGGAATCGCCTTGGACCCGGGAATGGATTCGCGTGTAACGGCTGCAGGCCGTTTCATGCGGGGCGATTGGCCGCCTTGATCCACGTCGCGACGCGGTTGCGCAGCGCCGTGTACTTCGTCGAGTCTCGCGCATGGTCGGCGTTGACGCCGAAGAAGTGGTCGTAGCCGTGGCAGACTGCCTCCACCTGCTCACGCTCGAGGCCGCCGCGCCCCTGCACGAAGACCAGGACGGCGTAGCACGACGAGATGCCGCGCAACTGCAGGGCGTCGAAGGCGTGCGCCTTGACTTGAGCAAGCGTTGACTCTGACGTGAGGACGTCGAGCACGAGCATCGCGCCGCCGTCGAGTTCGACGGCGAGATCCGCCGAATGCGCCGTGACATGGCCGCCCGGAAGCGGCACAAGGATGCGGTGGTTGGTGTGGCCGTTGCCGTCGCCAAGGCCGGGGCGCACCAGGAAGGCCACGCCGTTCGGGTGCTGCAGCAGCGACCCCGGTTTTCCGACCTCGTGATAGATGGCTTCCGCCAACGTGGCGCGCGCCGCGTCGTGGAGGGAACTGGACGCCGCAGGAACAACCGGGGCATCCGGGTCCGGCAACTCCTCCAGAGCGTTGAGGTCGACGATGCCGCCGCGGCCGGCGGCGCCAATGGAGGGGATGACCACGATGTCGTCGCCGCCGATGGCGTCCGCCGACGGCAGTTCGCGCTGGCCGGTTGGCTTGGGCGCCGCATCGGCCAGCAGGTTCGACTTGCGTTTGCGCCGCGGTTTTTTCTCCGTGAGGTCTCCCGGTTTCAGGCGCTTCGGTTTGCGGCCCGATTCGGTGAAGCCGCCCATGGCGTCTTTGTGCAGGAAGACGTCGCCGGCGAGCCCCGCCTCGTGCGCCGCCTTCTGGGCCGGTGGCCTGCGGGCAGGCTTGGCGGAATCGGCCGTCGCGGCGGAGGCAGGAGCAGGTTCGTCCATGGGGAATCCCATTGGCGCGGAGCCTCGGCCCCGCATCCCATCGAGGTGAAGCGACGGCCGTCGCCGGCTTAGGCTTTGCGAGCACCTCAGTTTCGCGTGGAGTGCGGGCCGGTTTGCAATCGCGCGACAAAATTTGCGCTCGCCCTCCTGGAAATCGCGGCTCTGGCATAACCGTAAATAGGCCCCTCCCATCGAGGGCTTCCAACCACGAATCCACTGAGCCTCTTTGGAGGACCGGTGGTGTTCGGGCTACTACAAATTCTGGAGGCACCTGACATGGCAAAGGGACTCGATGTCGGCACGATGAACATCATCGCGGCCGAGCGCCACGGCGACAAGACCACGCTCACGCAGCAGCGCAACTCGTTCGTTGAGATCGAGTACAGCGATGTTGCCGAGAAGATGCTGGCCCGCTCTGATGTTCTTTACATCAAGAAGGACAACCAGGTCTTCATCGTCGGTGAGGACGCACTCAACTTCGCGAACATCTTCAACACCGCGACCCGCCGCCCCATGCAGAAGGGCATCCTGTCGCGCGACGAGAAGTCGGCCATCCCGATGATCCGCTTGATCATCGAGCGCCTGGTCGGCACCCCGAAGGAGAGCGGCGAAATCATCTACTACACCTCGCCCGCCCGCCCGGCCGACGC
>JBAZXE010000065.1:0-11748 GCA_041659985.1 Thermoplasmatota archaeon
CCCGGCCCCAAATCTGGTCAGACCCACTTTCATTCGTTCCTCATTCTGGGCTCTGACCAGCAAGAAGGCCGGAGCCCGGTCGCGGGCTCCGGCCCCAAATCTGGTCAGACCCACTTTTTCTTCCCTTCCCGATTCTACCATAAATAGGGTGGGGGCAAGTCGGATAAACGTCCGCCTCCGACCGGGGAGTGGCATGGTCGACTGGTTCACGTTTGCCTTGGCTGCCGTCACCGTGCTCGTGGTCCAGTGGACGCTCATCATGCTCCTGCCGATGACCCTCACATACTACGAGGGTGGCCAAGCCAAGCGGCGGTCCATGCGCATGATGACCCTCGTCCACCATATGGCCAAAGGGCGCGTCGAGATGCACGGTCCCCTTCTCTTCGTCGACACCGGCGAGCACAAAGGCAACGTCGGGGCTCATTGGTCGGTCCTGGCCCTCGCCTGGCTCGTCGTCGCTCCGTGGGTCGCCAAGTCCCGACTCAACTAGGGCCGGCTGTTCAGTAAGGGCTGAACCGGTTCGCCGCCTGGGTTAAATCTCCCGAACCTGAATAGTGAAGGTTGGTCCCCATGGCCGAGCCGCGCGACCTTCGCCTCCACACCTGTGCCCTCAACGCCCGCGATGTGGAGACCCTTGCCGCGCAGGCCGCCCCCCACGCTCCATGCTTCTGCGATGGGGAATGGGTCGGCGAAGGCCCCGATGCCGTCCGCGCGGCGCTCACGAAGGAGTTCGCCGTCAACGAGGACCTCTTCGCCCGACTGGGGACGCACGACGGCGAGCCGGCAATCCTGCAGTTCGATTCCCTGGGCTCCCAGCGCGGGGCCCTGCGCTTCCGCGGCGAACCCGGCGTCGGCCGATTCCAGGAGCTGCGCATCGACCACGGGCCGGTTTCCCGCCCCTCTGCGCGCATCGCGTTGTCCGACGAGGATGTCGAGTGACGACCTAGCGCCGCAGGTCGTCCGCCGTCGGCCGGCGCATCGTGAAGAAGCGCTCCGTGTCCACGTATTCCTGGCCACCCATGCGGGCCACGACGACGAGCTTGGCGGGGTCGACGTTGCCGCGCGAATCGAGGACGGCGTCGTCGGCCGCCATGTGGATGACTTCTCCGATGAGCAGGCTGGTGCCGCCCTGGTTTCCCAGCGGAATCTCCTCGTGCAGGCGGCACTCAAGGTGAACGGGGCTATCGGCCAACCGCGGGACCTTGACGGTCTTGGACGGCGACGTGCGCAGGCCCAACACCTCGACCTCGGACACCTCGGGGGGGTACTCGCCGGAGGACTTGACCATGGCTTCGGCGAACGCCTTCGGGCTGACGTTGACCACGAACTCGCGGCTGGCGCGAATATTGCGCACCGTGTCCTTGGGGCTGCCGTCGGACCGCTTCTGGATGGCCAGCATGATCATCGGCGGGTCGGCGCACACGGCCTGGAACCACGAGAACGGCGCCGCATTGAGCACACCCGTCATGGGGTCGATGGTCGTGACCCACGCGATGGGGCGCGGCACGACCGCCGACGTCAGAAAATGGTAGTTGGCCCGCGTGTCTCGCGTCCTCGGGTCCACGTCCACGCCAAGGCCACGGCCGGCCGTCGATTAAGCCGATTGCAACGCCACGACAAGCCTTTGGCGCGACGCGCCACCGCCGGAATCACCGCCCCGTCCAATCCCCGCAACTGCGACTCATCCGCAGGGCACGGTTTTCATACTCCCCGGCGGATGGGTCGAAGGAGGAATTGTGTTGGCCGGTGGAGACACGCTATGCGAAGTGTTCTGGAATGCCGTCCGCAAGCATGGCGGACGCCCGGCCCAGGAGTGGTTCGAGGATGGCGCGTGGAAAGGCCGCACCTACTCGGAGTACGGGGCCGCCGTCCGCGACGTCGCGCACGGACTCCTGGCCCAGGGCGTCAAGAAAGGCGACCGCGTGGCCATCTGGAGCAAGAACTGCCCGCAGTGGGGCGAGGTCGACTTCGCCAACCAGACCGCCGGCTTCGTCACCGTCCCCGTCTATGACACCCTGACCGGCGAGAAGGGCGCCTACATCCTCAACGATTCCGACACCAAGGTGCTGTTCGTCCAGGATGCCACCATCCTGGAGCGCGTCCTTTCCGTCCGCTCGAGCCTCAAGACCGTGAAGGCCATCGTCCTCATCCAGGGCCGCACGACGGCCGCCGGAGTCGTTTCCTACGGCGACTTCGTGGCGCAGGGCCGTGCCTACGGCTCGGAGAACCCGAAGAAGCTCGACACGATGGCGGCCAAGGTTGCGCCCAGCGACATCGCCAGCCTGGTCTACACCTCGGGCACCACCGGCGACCCGAAAGGCGCCGTCCTGACGCAGGGCAACTTCGCCACCAACTCGGCGGCCATGGACCTTGTGCAAGTCGGCCCAGAGGACGTCTTCCTCAGTTTCTTGCCCCTGTCGCACGTCTTCGAACGCACGGGCGGCCACTTCGGCGCCTACCGCCTCGGCGCCAAGGTCGTCTTCGCGCGCAGCGTCGACACCCTCATGGACGACATGCAGACGGCCAAGCCGACCATCATGATGTCCGTGCCGCGCCTGTACGAGAAGATGTACAGCCGCATGACCGACAGCGTCGCCAAGTCGTCGTTCCTCAAGCGCGCCATCTTCAACTGGGCCCTGGGGGTCGGCAAGGCGGCCAACGTCTACCGCGAGCGCAACGAGCCGTTGCCCAAGGGGCTGGCCGCCAAGGTCCACCGCGCCGACAAGCTGGTCTTCCACAAGGTCAAGGACCGCGTCGGCGGACGGCTGCGGTACTTCGTCTCGGGCGGCGCGGCGCTCTCCAAGGACATTGAGGAGTTCTTCTGGGCCGCCGGCATCAACATCCTGCAGGGCTACGGCCTCACCGAGACGGCTCCGGTGTGCAACGTCAACACGCCGACCTCCATCCGCTTCGGCTCCGTGGGCCGCTGCGTCCCCAACGTGAAGTGCAAGATCGACACCACCGAATGGGAGGCCGCCAAGCCGCGCCCGGCCCCAGAGGGCGAGATCTGCTTCAAGGGCCCCAACGTGTTCCAGGGCTACTGGAAGAACGACCAGGCCACCAAGGAGTGCTTCGACCGCGACGGCTGGTTCCACACCGGTGACATCGGTTACGTGGACGCGGACGGCTTCCTCTTCATCACGGACCGCAAGAAGGAGATCATCGTGATGTCCAACGGCAAGAAGGTCCCGCCGCAGGCCATCGAGAACGACCTGAAGATCCAGCCGCACATCGCGCAGGCGATGGTCGTCGGGGACGACCGCAACTACATCGCCGCGCTCTTGGTCCCGAACTGGGAGACGCTGGAGAAGTTCTGCCTGGAGAACGGCATCGCCCGCGAGGACCGCGTCCGCCTGGTGGCCGACCAGCGCGTCGTGAGCCTGTTCGAACGCGAGGTGGAAACCGTCAACGCCAAGCTCAGCCGCTACGAGCAGATCAAGAAGTTCTGGATCCTGCCCGCGGAATGGACTGTGGAGTCCGGCGAGCTTACGCCGAGCCTCAAGATCAAGCGCCGCATCATCCTGGACAAGCAGCGGGATTCCATTGGCAAGCTCTACCAGAAGGAAGAGGGCATCGTCGCCCGTTGAGTCGGCCATCCTGCCAGGAGACGCCCTCCCGAACCGCTTTCAACCGGGGCCGGGTGCGACGGCTGTGCCCAAGGCGCGCAAGGTCTCGAAGCCCACGAAGGCCCCCCGTGCAGGCCGCATCCCGGTTCGGCGCAGCAGCGCCCGCAAAGCCCCCAAGGCAAAGCTGGCCAAGCCCGCCCCAAAGCGCGCCTCGCCCGCGCCGAAAGGCGTCCAGGTCGTCCGCCCCGTAGTGCATCGCCCCGGCGAAGCCGGCGCCGCGACTCCTGCGTTCGAGGTCCGCCTCGACGCCTCGCAGCAAGCCAAGCGGTCGTCGCCGATGGCCGCCGCGGCGAAGGCCGCGACGACGGTTGCCCCGGGCGGCCTCACCTACGCCCAGACCGGCGTCGACATTCACCGCGAGGACAAGGCCATCGAGGCGCTCGCGGGGATGGTCAACTTCAAGCGCCAGGGTTTTGGCGCGCCGCTAGGCCGCATCGGCCATTTCGCCGGCCTCGTCGATTTCGGCGCCGAGCACGCCCTCGTGCTGTGCACCGACGGCGTCGGCAGCAAGGTCGAGATCGCCAACGCCATCCGCAAGTGGGACACCGTCGGCATCGACTGCGTCGCGATGAACGTCAACGACTGCATCTGCGTCGGCGCCGAACCGCTGGCCTTCGTCGACTACCTTGCCGTGCAGGACCCCGACCCCGCGCTCACCAAGCAGGTTGGCGTCGGCCTCAACGAGGGCTGCCGCCAGGCCAACTGCAGCCTCATCGGCGGCGAGACGGCGTCCCTGCCCGGCATCATCAAGGGCTTCGACCTCGCCGGCACCTGCATGGGCTTCGGCCGCAAGGCGGACCTCGTGGACGGGTCGAAGATCAAGCCCGGCGACGTCCTCATCGGCCTCGCCTCGACGGGCATCCACTCCAACGGCTACTCCCTCGCGCGCCGCGCCTTCGAGTCGGCCGGCCACAAGTACACCGACGCCTGGCCGTGGGCCGAGGACAAGGCGTACGCGGGCAAGTCCATCGGCGAGGTCCTCCTTGAGCCCACGCGCATCTACGTCCGCGAGGTCATGGCCCTCCTGAAGTCCGGCATCCCGGTGCACGGTCTCTCACACATCACGGGCTCCGGCCTGCGCAAGTTGCGTCGCATCAACCAGGGTGTCAAGTACGACATCACCGACCCGCTCCCCATCCACCCCGTCTTCCGCCGCGTGCAGCAGCTGGGCAAGGTCGCCGACGCCGAGATGTACAAGACGTTCAACATGGGCATGGGCTTCGTGGTCGTCGTTCCGGAATCGCACGCCAAGAAGACGCTGGCCCAGCTCAAGGACCTCGTCGGCTACCAGGTCAAGGTCGTCGGGCGTGTCGCCAAGGGCAGCGGCGTCCATCACCCCGTCGGCGGCGTCCATTAGTCCGAAGTTGGAACGACTCGGATTCGGCCGACCCCGGATTGAACAGAACGGTTGGAGATTTGCGCTCGGTTCAATTGCGAATTGAGCCGAGCGGTAAGCTCCCGTTGAATCTGTTCAATCCCAGGCCCACCCACAACCCGGTGGCGTGGTCAGGTCGCCAACAGCGAGTATCCGTCCGGCGCCTGTTGGTTGTAGAAGACCGTCACGTAGAGGTCGAAGCGGAGGTCGGTGGTGAATCCGGCGCCATTGGGGCACGGCTGGACATCGGGCGATGGCGGTGTGCACAGGGCATGGTATCCGTATCCTTGGGGGTAGACGACCAGCTCGAGGGCGGTGAGGTTCTCAGGCACGGCCGCGTCGCCGTCCTCGTAGGTCCCATTGACATCCATGCGAACCGTGAAGGGGCCCTCGCCGTAGAACCGCCCGTACTGCTGGTATTCGGTGAGTTGGTCGGCGTCGTTGAGGCCGCGCACTGTCAGGCGAAGGCCGTTGACCAACGGGTAGGTCTCGGCGTTGAAATCGACGTCCATGACCGCGCTGCGCCAATGCCGGCCCAGCCCGAGTTGGAACGTTGATGTGTCCTCGAAAAGGCTCTCTTGCCCGGCCACCCCCATCACCATCCCATCGCACGATCCGCTGTAGATGCCGTACTCGGCGGCGCACTGGATAACGCCCTTGAAGTGCTCGACGGTGACCCGGGGCCGCAGCGATGTCTGCTGCAGGAGCACGAAGTTGAGCGAAGCGTTGCCGCTGACATTGGGTTCAGCGGTCAACGTCGCGGGTTCGAATCCGGTCACGTTGACGTCGACGAGGTAGGCGGAGATTGGCAGGCCGGCGAAGCGGAAGGCGCCGGCTGCATCCGTGATGGTGGTGCGGTTGACGAGGCGGAGGCTGACCTCGGCACCGCCGACGCCGTTGAACGCCTCGTCTTGCACAAGCCCAACGATCGCCATGGTGGTCGGGTTGGCGTCGACGACGTCCGTGACCGGGTCGGCGGCGTCGGAGCATCCAGCCAGGAGGAGGGCCGCGACGACGAGCAACGGGGACGAGTGGCGCACAGGTGGCGCAAAAATACGCCTACAAAGACTCTGCCCGACTGGGACCCGGACTTGTCAACTTTCGACCCCTCTAAACCGCTGCCTAGTCATTGACATACCAACGATGACCCCATGCCTGTCCACCTTTTGAGGGGTTGGGGGGTGGGCCGAATCGTGCCGGGAGAGCGACCATGCAGGGCCTGACCGAGTACGTGTTCAAGATCCGCTCGGACGACAACCTGCTGTGCCAGTTCACCCGCGAGCACCCCGAGGTCCGCATCGTTCTCAGCCTGCTGCGGCCGTCGGCGCAATCCCCCGTCGAGTCCGCCATCGTCACGCTGCTGGCCGACAAGCAGACGCGCACGCGGTTCCTCACCGGCCAGTTCGCCAAACGTTACGGGTCGTTCAAGCTCCTCTCTGAATCGGAAGGGTATGCCTCCGTCGAGATCTCCACGACGGTGCTCACGTACTACCAGAAGCATGACCCCATCCAGCTCACCATCCGCATGCTGGGCCCGGAGACGACGTTCCAGCCCGTCATCGTCGAGGACGGCTACATCCTCATCTCGGTCATGAGCCCCAACCCGGCCGGGCTCGCGGCGTTCAACGAGTTCACCAAGCACATGCGCCAGGTCGTCCCCGCCGACGACTTCAAGCTCCTGCATGTCGGCGACTACCAGCCGGAACTGCGCCTCAAGAGCCGCGCCCGCAGCCTCACGCCGCGCCAGGGCGAGGTCCTGAAGATGGCCATCGCGATGGGCTACTACAACGACCCACGCGCCGTCACCTTGGAGGACCTCTCCGTCGCCTTCGGCGTCTCCAAGGCCGCCGTCCACAAACGCCTCCAAATGGCGGAGAACTCCCTCATCCGCGCCCAGTTCGAATCCTAAGGCGGATTAACCGGATTGCCCCGGGATTTGACGAATGCGACGGGTGCCCTCTTGAAGCCCCGCCCGCCTGCCTCAACCGTGGAGGATCGGGCCGCGCTGCGCCTCACCGGCATCACGAAGCGCTACGGTGCCCGCTTCGTCCTGCGCGGCCTCGACCTGCAAGTCGGGGCGGGCGAGACGGTCGCTGTCCTCGGCCCGAACGGCGCCGGCAAGTCGACCCTCCTGCGCATCGCCGCTGGCCTGGCACGCCCGGACGCCGGCACGGTCGAGGTGGCCGGACACGACCCGCGCAAGGACGCGCAGGCCGTCCGCAAGGCTTGCTCGTTTCTCTCGCAGGACGCGCCGCTCTACGACGAGCTCACGCCCGCCGAGCACCTGTCCTGGTGGGCCCGCCTGCATGGGCTCGGCGCCAGCGTGAAAACGGTGAACGACACGCTCCTCGCCGCCGGTTTGGCGCGGCTGGCGCACCATCCCGTGCGGACCTTGAGCCGCGGCGAACGGCAGCGCCTGGCGCTCAGTCTGGTCCTGCTGCCCGATCCCGCAGTGCTGGTCCTCGACGAGCCGTTCACCGCCCTCGACGCCGTCGCGCACGCCTGGCTCGAGTCCATCCTCGTGGCACGCCAGGGTCGGGCCGCCACGCTCCTCAGCCTGCACGATGAGGCGGCCGCCGCCCGCGTCGCGCAGCGCTCCATCCGGCTGGGCATGCGTTCGGCCGCGCCGGAGGTCCCGGCATGAGCTTCACGGCGCTGCTGTGGAAAGACGTCCGCCGCGAGGCCCGCGGCAAGGAATCCGTGCAGGCCGCCCTCGTGCTGGCGGCCCTCTTCCTGCTCGTCGACCTGTACGCCTTTTCGTCGCTGGCCGACGAGCCGCGCATGGCCGCCGCCGTCCTGTGGGTCCCCTTGGTCTTCGCCGCCGCCGCCCTCGTGGCACGCGGCTTTGCCGGCGAGGCCGACAAGGGAACGCTGGCCCTGCTGCGCTCGGCTCCCGTCCCGCTGGCCTGGCACGGATGGAGCCGAACGCTCGTCCACTTCGCCCTCGTGGCACTGCTGGCGACCGTCACCCTGGCCTTGACCGCAGGGCTCTTCGCGCTCGACGTCACGGTCGTCCTCGCGGCGACGTTGGCCCTCGCCGTGCCCGGCATCGCCGTCGCCGGAACGCTGGCCTCGGCGCTCGCGGCCCAGGCGCGTATGCGCGACGCCCTCCTGCCCGTGCTACTCGTTCCAGTCCTCGCGCCTCTTCTGCAGGCCGGCATCGAGGCGACGCGCCTCGCCCTCGAAGGCGCCTCTTTCACTGAGGCTCGCCCCGCCCTTCTCCTGTTGGTGGCTTACGACCTTATTGCCGTCGGCGTCGCATGGCTCTTGTGGCCCGTCGTCCTGGATGGTGAATGATGAGGCCCGCGATGGTCGACGCCTGGCGCCGCGCCTCGCTGTGGGCCACGCTGCTGTGCTGGCCCGTCCTGCTCTACCTCGTGTGGTTCGTTGCGCCCGATTGGACGGGAGTCGCCGACGTCACGGCGCCGTTGACGCGCAAAGTCCTCTTCTTCCATCCCGCCAGCGCATGGGCTGCCTTCACGGCTTACTTCGTCGTCTTCGCCTTGAGCATCGCAGTCCTCAATGAACGCGACGCCAAGTACGACGCCCCCGCCCGCGCCGCCGCCGAAGTCGGATTCTGGTTCAACACCGTCGCCCTTGCCACGGGCACATTGTGGGGCATCCAGGAATGGAGTGAATCCGGTCGCGCCTCACTCGCCACCGTCTACTCCGAGCCGAAAGTCCTCGTCGTCGTCGTGCTGTGGTTCACCTTCGCCGCCTACTTGTTGCTGCGCCGCCTCATCGATGGCCAGGAACGCCGCGCCCGCCTGTCGGCCGCCTTCGGCGTCCTCGGATTCCTCGGAGTCCCGCTCTCGTTCGCGACAAGCCGCCTGCTCTCCACCAGCCTGCACCCCGACATCGCAGGCCCCGGCGCGAACCCCGACGCCGCCGTCGGTGCCACCGTGGGGGCTGTCCTGGCCTTCAGCGCCGCAGCGTTCCTCGCCCTCTTCGTCCACCTCTGGCTGGCCCGGCTGCGCCTCATCCGGCTCGAGGACCGCATCGAATCCCTGGAGTTGACCTGAATGGTATCCGACCCGACCACGTTCTTCCTGTCGTTCCTGGCCGTCTTCGCCGGCCTGGCTGCCTACCTCTGGCACCTCGACCGCTCGGCACGCCGCCTTGAGGCCCGCCTCGCCACGCTGGAAGCCGCCACCGCAAAGCCCAAGCCCGGCAACGGTCCAGGCCGCCCCTAGGATGAACCGGCGCACGCAGGCCCTCATCGCCCTCTCGCTCGTCGCCCTCGGCGTCGGCGCTTGGGCCATCGGCCTCGCTGACGGGGACGCCAGCGTCCGCCGCGTCGAGGACCTGGTGGCCGAACCCTCGCGCTACGCCTCCGGCGAGCACGTTCTTTTGGGCGTGCCGCAGCCTCCACTCGTGCCCGTCGTCAACGAAGAAGGCAAGGCGCTGGCCGACAACCCGGACTGGGCGAACCACACGTCGCACACGGTCCGCTGGACGGACGATGCGGGTGCGGTTTGGTACAGCACGCGCACCGTTTCGATCCGCATCGACGGCGACACGGTGGCCTGGACGTACCGCAACGAAACGCGAGTCCTGCCCGCCGACCCGCTGCCCGCATACGAGGCAGTCGTCTTGGAGTGGACAACGACGGGAGGCCGCGCCTTTGCGATTCAAGCATTCCACGATGCCACGGCCGATACGCCGCGCATCTGGGGCGTCTATGCCGGCGCCTTGAAGGAGGCCATGCAGCCCAAACCGAGCCAGTTCACCGGCCACCTCATGACGACGCTGCCCGACGGCCGGCCCGTCCCGGACGGCGCCTTCCTCTACGACGTGCAGGACTTCAAGGCCGGCTGCAGCAGCAAGTTCCTCCCCCCCGAGGAAAAGGAGCGGCTCGAGCAGTCAGGCGACCTGTAATACGACTCCGACGACGAGCCTAAACCAAGGCGACCACGGAACGCACGAAAATTTTCGTGGGTTCTGTGAAGTCCTTGTTCGGTCGGTCGCAGCGCTGCCCAAGCCCGGGACCCTTTGCCTTTTGAGGCCGACCTTCGTGCCGCGCCCGATGCGCCGCGCCGCTGCCCTCCTGACCTTGGCCCTGCTGCTGGTTTCCCTGCCGGCGACGGCCCAGCCGCCGACCTACACGGAAGCATTCCAGGTCCATGCCGCCGTCGGCAACATCCCCCTCACACCCGCGACGGAGCCCGCCGGCTTCTGGAACGTTGAGCAACGCTTCACGATTCAGTTCACCAACACGACGGCGCAACCCATCGGGTTCCTGCTGCCGGTTGGCTCGAGCCTTGTCAACGCCACCTGTTCCTGCGGTGTCGCCGCCACCGTCGACGACCGCAGCGTGACCTTCCAACTTGGAACCGGAACGCCGAGCGGCACACACGCCCTCACCGTCCTTTCCAGCCAATCCGTCACGCGTGCCTTCGGGTTCGAAGTCATGCGCCCCCTGGGCCCCGGCGACGGGGTCGTCGTGCTCTACGTGCCGACCGCCTATGACTACGAGGCCCCTATCGAGGCGACGGCGAGCCCCGGACTCAGCACCGACGGCTCGGCCCGCATCGTCGAGTTCCGCAGCGCCACGCTCCCCAACCCGTTCTGGGCGTCCCTCCACATCGCGACCGTCGCGGGCGGCGAGGCCCCGGCGGCTGGCCAGACGTGGAACGATGACATTGTCTGGGCGTTCCTGGCCCTTGGCATCGTCGTCGGCGCCACCATGTGGGCCGTCCTGGTCTCGCGCGGCGTCGTGCAAGCCAAAGGTCGCAAGCAAGTCGCCACGACCGCCGCCCACGTCGAGGCCGCCGCCAACGATTCACTGCCGGTGCTCGAGGGCCGCAAGCGCGCACTCTTGGCCGCCCTCAAGGAGATCGAGGTCGCCAAAATGAACAACGAGATGCCCAACGAGGTCTACGACGTCGTCAAGGCCGACCTCAAGAAGCAGGCCGTCACCGTCATGCGCGCACTGGAGACGGCGACGGCGGCGGGCGAATCGGGCAAGTCCGCCTGACGCCTACGCCCAAACAGGAATTTCGGGAATTGTTGGAACAGCTCCAAAGGGTTCCGGAATTCCCGTAATTCGTGTTCGTCGGAGGCGGCGTGCGGCGAGGTCAAGCGATGACGTTCTGGACGACTTCCAAGTTCGTTAGCCGCGCCGTCGGGAAGTTGCCCGTGGCGTCCTGTTCCTCGCTCTTGACGGCGTCGAGCAAAGCCAACAAGGCGCCTGATGCGCCGGCGAGCGCGAAGGCTTCGAGGGTGGCGCGGGCGTAGGCCTGGACCGTCATCGTGCAGACGACTTGCGCGTCCTCGACGGTGAGGTCGCAGAAGGCGTCGGTGAGGTGGACGGGCAACGCCGTCGGAATGGCGCGCGCGGCGTCCTTGGCGGCCATCGTGCCAGCGACACGGCCGGCGACGAGGAGTTCCGCGCCGTCGCCGCGCAGGATCGCGCATGTCGCCGGCTTGAGTGCGAGGGTGCCGCGCACAACACTCATGCGGCGCACGGGCGGCGTATCGGTCGCGTCCGGCATTCTCGCCATGGTTAGGCCGTCCTTGTCGGCTGGGCTTGGTCTCCGATGGCGATGGGCTTCGAGGCGTCGGGCATTCTTGCCATGGTTAGGCCGTCCTTGTCGGCTGGGCTTGGTCTCCCGCGGCGATGGGCTTCGAGGCGTCGGGCATTCTTGCCATGCTTAGGCCCCGGCCGGTTTTGCCAAGTCCTTCGCCATGGTCTGCGCGGCCTTGCGCGCCTGCGCGACCGCCTCGATGATGCTTGACGGGCCGAGG
>JBAZXE010000066.1:0-11644 GCA_041659985.1 Thermoplasmatota archaeon
TCAGCAGCGGCGGCGGGCAACCCGAGGATGCCCACAATTCCGCACATCTCAGCGCCTCTGCTGGGTCACGCTGCCGATTGCGGGGAAGCAGCCAAGCGCGATCGACGGACCGGCCATCAGACCGCCACCCCGTGGTCGGGAATGTCTTTCACGACGCGCCCGGCGCTCACGCGGGCGAAGCGCCCAATGCGCCCGCCGGGCAGGATTGTCGTGTTGGGTTCCAGCACGGCATCGGAGCCGACGAGGATCTCGGGTTCGCCGGCGATGCGGGCGCCGGTGCCGACCACGACGCCGTTGTCGACCACGGCATCGTGGATGCGGCAGTGGCTGGCGATGGCGACGTTGCTGGCGATAAGGCAGTTCGACAGGACGGTGAACGGCTCGACGCGCACGTGGTTGCGCAGGCAGGTTCCGGGCTGCAGGACGGCCAACGGACCGACTTCGCAGTTGCGGCCGATGTAGACCGGGCCTTGGACGACGGTACCGGCGCGCACGACGGACCCTTCCCCGAGGTGCACTGAACCGCGCAGGTGGACGCCGGGCTCGACGGTGCCCTGGATGGCGTGCGGCAGGTCGGCCATGAGCTGCTCGTGCAGCGACAAGAGGTCCTGGCCCTCGATGACGTCAACGTACTCGCCGGCCTGGGCCTGGACGAGGTGCCAGGGGCCGCCTTGACCGAGGTCGCGGCGGACGGCGTCGCGCAGGCTGAAGCCGGCGGTGGGAAGGTGGTCGATGAGGCGCGCGGGGAGTTGGTAGGCGCCGCCTGAGGGGCGTCCCTCCGGTTCGCCGTGGACCTCGACGAGGTCGACGACCTTGCCGGCCCTAACGATGGGCATGCCGTGGCGGGCCGAGCGGGCGCTGGGAACGGTGACCAGGGCGGGGCCTTGCGCGTCGCGCAGGCGCTCGAGGAGCCGCGGGTGGTACCAGGAGTCGGCGGGAAGGAGGAGGAAGGGGCCGTTGCCGAGATGGGCCCGCGCCTGGTAGAGGGCTTGGCCAGGGCCAAGCTGGAGCGGTTGCTCGACATACTTCACCGAGAGGCCCTGGGCGGTGCCGTCGCCGACGTAGGACTGCAGGCGTTCCTTGCCGTGGCCGACCACGAGGATGATGTCGGTGAGGCCGAGGAGGGCCAAATCTTCCATCAAGTGGTGGATGAGGGGCCGACCGGCCACGGGGAGCATCGACTTGGGGCGGTCGTGGGTCAGGGGACGGAGGCGTTGGCCCTGGCCGGCGGCCAGGATGACGACGGGCATCATTGCAGGAGCATCGTCCGAGGTCCGCGGCTTCTTAAGTAGGTATTGCGGCCCAACCTCCGGCATGCCTACTTCATGGGTCCAGGCGGTCGAGCCAGCCGTACCCTTCACTGCGGTGCTGGACGCGCCAGACGTACGTGTGGTCGGCGCGGGGGCTGTAGATGATGCGGTACTGGCCCAGCACACGGGCGCGGTAGAATCGCACCGGGCCATCCTTGCGCAGGAGTCGCACGTCGAGGTCCGGATGCCGGGGGTCGATTGCGATGAGCCGGAGGGCTTCGCGGATGGCCCGGCGTGGCTTAGGTGCCAGCGTGGCCAGGTAGTCCCGCGTCCCCGCCGCGAAGCTCAGCGCCATGCGGGTCCGTCGCGCAGGTCGATGGACTCCCAGGGATAGTCGGGGTCGTCCATGGCGGTGCGGAAGGAAGCGAAGAAGCGGTCGGCGTCCACCTCGTCCATGAGGCGCTGAATCGCCTCGGAGTAACTGATTCCGCCGCCGCAGTAGGCCTTGAGGCGGTCGCGCACCTCAGGCTCGATGCCGATGGTCGTTGCCATAGGTTTCATGGAATCTATACGTTCACTGTGCCATAAGGGTTGTCGGACGGGCCATGGCCCAGACGATGCCTATCACTAGCGCCGTTTGCGCACTCCTGCCAAATGGGCCCGAAGGGGAGGCCCCTGGGCCGCCATTCTGGCTTCATGGCGGGTGAGGGCTTGGTCGTAGTCCTGGCCGATTGGCGGGCGGCAACCTTCAGCGGCGCCGGCGAATGGCCAAGGCGGCCAACGCCAAGAGCGCCAGCGTCGGCGCGAGGCCGACGGCGGGGATCTTGAAGCCGCCCCCGCCCTTGTCCTCGGTGGTCGTCGGCGGAACCGTCACGGGTGGTGCAAGGGTCTGGCTCTTTTCATTGTTGGACTCGACGGATTCGGTCACGAGGCCGTCGGGGTCCGCGATGGCCTTGAAGGCCGACGAGGCGGTGAGGCTGAGGGTGAACGTCACGGTCTTGCTTTGTCCCGCATCGATGGCGGCCAGGTCCACGTTGGCGACGAAGGTGCCGCCCTTGAGGAGCCGCACCGTAGTGTTGGTCGACGCGGCGTCGCCTTGGTTTTTGACTGTGACCGAGATTCCGTCCGATGCGATGGCGATGCTGGTCACCGCAAGGTCTGGCCTCGTCGGAATCTGCGGACCGAACATGTAGATTGTGCCGTCGAACGAGGCGACGAAGGCGCGGGCGCCGTCGAGGGCGGGGCTCGACTTGAGGACGCTTTCCGACGCGAATTGACGCAGGACGGAACCGTTCGTGGCCGAGAGCCAATAGACGTTCTTGTCGTCCGAACCGACCACGACCACGCCGTTGGAGACAGCCGGGCTCGAGACGACGATGTTGCCCGTGCCGCGGGTCCAGAGTTCAGCGCCGGATGTCGAGATAGCAATGACGTGGCCCGAATTGGTTCCGAAGTAGATGCGCGTCCCGTCCACGGCCGGGCTGGAGCGAATCTGCGCGTTCGAGGGTGCCGAGTAGGTCCACACCGGGAGACGGTTTGCCGCGACGCACGTGGCCGGGTTCGGCCTCGTGATGGAAAACGAGCGCACCTTGCCGTCGTAGGAGGCGAAGTAGACGTTGTTGTTCGTGCTGTCGATGGACGGCGCGGTCAGGATGATGTCGCCGGTCAGGTTGAACCACTGGGCCCGGGTGGTGTCGTCCGATTCGCCTTCCTCGTTGATGGCGTACACGTAGTTGTTCATCGCGCCGAAATAGACCAGACCGCCATGGACCGCGGCGGCGGCGCGGATCTGTCCCTTCGGGTGCACGCATGCCACGGTCCCGGAATCCGGCTTGAAGCTGGCCAGGGCGAACGTCCAAAGAAGCGTGATGACGGAGTCCGAGCTCTCCACGTCGAAGGCCTTCATCTCACCGGCTTCCGTGCCAATGAACAATTTGCCCTCGTGCGCCGTCACGGAGGCGAGGGTCGCACCGACGGCGGCCTCCGCGTATTTCTTGCCGCTGAGCAGGTCGAGGGAGACGAGGGCGCCCTTGACGTCGACGGCGTAGACGCGCCCGCTGGAAATCGCCGGGGATCCGACGATCTTGTCGGTCATCGTGTAGGTCCACTTCGGTGCGCCGGAAGCGGCGTCGAACGCCCGCACGACCTTGTCCCAACCGCCGATGACGACGATGCCAGCGGACACGACTGGGCTGGATTCAATGGTCGAGTTGACCTTGACGTTCCACCAGACATCCTTGTAGACCTGGTAATCGGTCCCGGATTGGAACCCCGTCTTCTTGTCATCACCGTGGAACGACGTCCAGTCGGCCGACACGGCAGGGGCCAGGACGGACAACAGAAGCATGCCGGTGGCCAGCGTGCGGAGCATGCGCGGCGATGGCAGTTGGCGATACTTAAGCGTCGCACGTCAAAACTGGAGGGGCAGAGGCGGCGCCCCAGGCCTCTCAGTCAAATTGGGCCCGATAAACGACCGCCGCGTCGTCATTTTGGACGGCGATGAACATTCCGGGTCTACCCCGGCCCGTCCGATGCCGGATTGCCTCAAATCGGCCTTAAGGGGCCCGTGCCCTGCCGCGGCCGTGCGCGTCTTGTGCGCCATTCCATGCCTCAACGAAGAGGTCGCCATCGGGTCGGTCGTGCTACGGGCGCGGCGGCATGCGACCGAAGTCGTGGTCGTCGACGACGGTTCATCGGACTCGACCGCCACCGTGGCCGAACTGGCTGGGGCCACCGTGCTTCGGCACCCGCAGAACCAGGGCAAGGGAGCCGCGTACTCGACCTTGTGGCGGCACGCCGTAATCAACGACTTCGACGCCTTGGTCGTCATCGATGGCGACGGCCAACACGACCCGGACGAGATTCCACTCCTCGTGGCGCGTCTGGAGGCGGGCGATGACTTCGTCATCGGGGCCCGTTGGGGAGACGCGACCCAGATGCCGTTGTGGCGGCGTATCGGGAAGCGGGTCCTGGATTATTCCACGGCGGCCGCGGCGTCCGGAGGGACGCGCACGAACCTGAAGCTTACTGATTCGCAAAGCGGGTTCCGGGGTTACAGCAAGGCTGCGATGAAATCCATCGAGCCGGAGGCCAGTGGGTTTGGCGTCGAATCCCAGCTCCTCGTGGACGCCGTCGGAAAGGGACTGTCGATTTCCGAGGTCCGCATCCATTGCCGGTACGATGTGGATGGGTCCACGGAACGCCCGGTGCAACATGCGACGAAGGTTCTCAACAGCATCCTCATCCAGGTTGGTGTAGTCCATCCCATCCTCACGCTTGCCATGCCCGGCTTCGTGTCCCTAGTCATCGGCATGGGGATGGGCGCCTATGCGGGTTGGCTCTACACCTCGCAGGCCATTTTTGCGCCGGGCTGGGTGCTCCTCAGCATGCTGGCCATCATCGCCGGAATCATCGGCATCTTCACGGGCCTCATCCTCAACGTGCTCCCAACCGTGGTCGAACGCAGTGTGAAGCGGACGCTACCAGGCCGGTAAGTCATGGAATCCCTGCGGCTGGCGTTCGTCACCGATTTTTTCCCTCCGTACGTGGGCGGCGCGCCGCATTTGCAATGGGAGCTGGCGCGCCGAGTGGCGGCGCGAGGCCATGAGGTCGAGGTGGTCACTACCCGCCTGCCATCGACCGAGGCCGTGGAGATTCGAGAAGGCGTCCGAATTTTGCGGCTGGGAGGCGAGGCGCGTGTCCGCCGCTATTCGTTCGCCGGCAGGAGCTTGCCTGCCGTCCGCAGAATTGCCGCCCGTGCCGACGCCTTGCAGGCGACCACGTTCATCGCCGCCGCTCCGGGTTCCATCGGGGCGCGGCTTGCTCATTGCCCGTCTCTCCTCACGGTCTACGAAGTCTTCGGCAAGGACTGGACCGGATATGTCGCGAACCCCTTTGTGTCGCGAGGACTTCGGATGGCCGAGACTGCGCTGCTCCGTCTGCCGTTCGACCAGCACGTAGCCATCTCCGAGTACACTGCTGCCCGTTTGCGTGAGCACTCGAGGGGGCGCATCAAGCCAAACGTGGTCTACCCAGGCATCGACGAATCGTTCTGGCGGCCCGACCCCAACGCAAAGGACAGGTTCAGGTCCGCGAACAACTTGGGGGACCGGTTTGTCTACCTCTACTACGGCCGTGCTGGCATCTCTAAAGGGGTCTTGGGCCTCCTTGATGCCGCCGAAAGGTTCGGCCGCGAAGAACCGGCGAGCCGTCTCTTCCTGGTCCTAAGTCCTGGAGAAGTCGAAGCGAAGGCCTTGCAGCGCATCGAGTCCTCGCCGGTCCTGCGCGACCACGTGGTAATCCGGCGCGGGCTTGACCGCGACTCCCTGCGCGACGCCGTGCAGGGGGCGGACTGCGTGGTGGTCCCTTCGCTTGCCGAAGGCTTCGGCTTCACGGCCACCGAACCAGGCCAGGTCGGCACGCCCGTCATCGCGACCCGCGTTGGAGCGGTCCCGGAGGTCATTAGCGGCTCCCACCTGCTCGTCCCACCCGGGGATCCGCAGAGCATGCTGGAGGCCCTGCGCAAGGCCCGTCGCGGAGAATGGGATCGGACTCCCTTGAAGCGGTTTTCCTGGGACACAACGACGACCCACTATGAGCGCATCCTGTCCACAATGGGGAGCGCATGAGAATCCTCAACGCTGCACCGTACTTCTGGCCACGCGCGGGTGGCATGGAGAACTATGCGCTGCAGCTCATCCAAGCGATGCAACGCCGCGGCCACGAGACGCTGACCGTCGCCGCGACGTGGGACGGCTTGCCGCCGCCGGTCGCGCAGGCCCCCGTCCCGCTGGCGCACCTTCCATCCCGGGGCCGGGTGTTCAGCGTGCCGATTGTGCGTCGCAGCGTGAAGGAATTGGAACAGTTCATAGCGGTCCACGATGCCGACGTGGTACTGGCGCACACGCCAGTGCCCGGCGTCGCGGATGCGGCCGTGCGGGCCGCGGACAAGTTTGGCATCCCGAGCGTGCTGATCTACCAGAACGATCTCCAACGGCGCGGCCTCATCCACGCCGGCGCCGTGGCCGCCTATGAACGGTTGATCGGTCGGCGAACGTTGCGGCTTGCCGACCGGATTGTGGTCTCCAACCGCCCTTACGCCGATTCGTCGGTGCCCCTTCAGCCCCATCTCGCAAAAGTCCGCGTCGTCCCTCCCGGGATCGATGGCGACCTATTCCATCCCGCGGGTAGCCCCGTGGCCTTGCCGGACGGCCGGGCACCGTTCGTGTTCGTGGGCCAGCTCGAGGCCGAGACGGCGCACAAGGGACTGGGCGTCCTTCTCCGTGCACTGGCGACGGTGCCGGAAGCCTCGCTGGTCGTGGTGGGCAAGGGCACGGCTAAAGGCCAGTTCGAAGACGCCGCCCGGACCCTGGGAATTGCCGAGCGGGTCCGGTTCGCTGGCTACGTGGCATCCGCCGAACTGCCTCGGTTGTACTCGGAGGCCCAGGCGCTCGTGCTCCCTTCCACGACGCGGGCCGAAGGTTTCGGCATGGTGCTCCTCGAAGCCCAGGCATGCGGCACACCCGTCATCGCCTGCCGCATCGGGGGGATGCCTGCCGCGTTGGCGGAAGGTCGTACGGGACTTCTCGTCCGGCCGGCAGATGTGGAGGCCCTGGCCGATGCAATGCGTCGCCTGCAGGAGCCTAGTTTCCGCGCTGTTTTAGCGGCCCAGGCGCGCCCGTTCGTCCTGGATGGTTTTGACTGGGACCGGAGCGCTGCAATCCTTGACGACGTGATTCATGAGGTCGCTTGATGGGAATTAGCGCGGACGGCCTGCCGGTAGCCATGGGAAATCCAGTCCCAGTCACGGCGTGGCAGCGCGTCGGCCATATCGGCTGGACCTTTGGCGACCAAGTCGTGCATGCTGGCGCTAATTTCCTGCTGCAACTGGTCCTGGCGCGGCGATTGGCAACGGCCGACTACGGGGCGTTCGCCACCGCCAACGCGCTGTTCTTCCTGGCCATCGCGGCGCATGCGGCCCTAGTCTCCGAACCGATGCTTGTGGTCGGTGCACGCTCGCCGGTACCGCGAGACGAATACCGCCGGGCCCTTGCCCTCCACTGGGGCCTCAGCGCGGTCTTGGTTACCCTTGCTGTAAGCGCACTGCTACTACTCCGAATCGGTCCGCGGTTCGGTGTAGCCGGCGCGGCGGCCTTCGCGGCAGCCCTCGTTTGCCTACTTTGGAACTGGCTCGTCCGCCGTGCCTGCTATCTGGACCTACGCACGAAAGGCGCTGCCGCCAGCAGCGTCGCTTACGCGATCATCCTCTTGATTGCGTTCCTGATTTGGCCCTCGACCATCGACCTTGTTTCCGCCTTCTGGGCCATCGCCCTCGCTGCCGCCGGAGCCACCGTCCCGCTGCACGTCCTCCTATTACGCTCTTCAAGGTCGGAGCCAGGTCGGACCTTCGCCAGAGGCGTGGCGACGAGTTGGAAGTCGTATTCGAGGTATGGCCGGTGGGCAATCCTGGCGAGCATCGTCGCCTGGGTGCCACTCAACCTGCCTCTCCTTTGGCTTGCGGAATTCAGGGACGAAACGGCTGCGGCCATGGTCCGGGCCGCGCTCAACCTGTCGTTGCCAATGCTGCAGATCGTGGCATCTGCATCTTTCTATCTTCTCGCGGCCCTGTCGCGGTCGACGCCCGCCCACCAAAGGACCCTGCTGCGGGTCTTCGTGCTTGGCACGGCCATTCTGGGCGTCTTGTGGGCCGTCACCACCACGATGCTTGGCACCCGTGCGTCGACTTGGCTGTATGGGGGCCAGTATGACCTGACGCCGGCGCTCCTGCTGCCAATCGGGCTTCTAGCGCTGACCGAGGGCCTCGGTTACATGGTAGCCACAGGATTCCGCGCAAACCTGCAGACGGCCCGTACCTTCTGGCCCTCCCTCGGCGGTGGCGTTGCCCTGGTCGGCCTCATGCTGTTGATTCGAGCGGAACCCGTGGCCGTAGCATGGGCTGGCGTGGCCGGTTCCTCTGCTACACTCATCCTGCTGTTGGCAAGCCTAAAGTCCCGGACGACCCGGCCGTCAGTGTCGGCCAGTCGCTAGTACGTGTGCTGGAGCATGGCTTCCGCCAAGGTCTGCGTTGACGGAACTCGCGGCGCCTCAACCAGCGGGGCGGCGGGCGACCAGCCAGACGTTGCGCCGCCAACCGGGGAGCCAGGCGGCCAGACGCAGCGGCCACGGCCGGCGCTTGGCGGGCAGCCAGCCCGAGACCAGGCCCGAGCCTGGCATGACGGACTCATACGACACAGTCCGCACTTCATACCCCTGGTCCTCAAAGAGCCGCCGCATCGACGTGCGGGTCCAGGGACGGCGGTGCGTGTAGTCGTCCCATGACCAACGCTGCGCGTCCGGCGACGAGGCGAACACAATCCCACCTGGTTTGAGCACCCGATGCACTTCACGAACAAGCGAAACCGGATCGAGCAGATGCTCCAACACGTCCTTGAGCACTGCCCCGTCGAACTCGCAGTCCCGCAGCGGCAGCTTGTGCTCCAGGTCGGCCAAACGGACGTCGATACCTTGGCCCTGGGCGTCGCGCACGGTGGCCTCCATGTTGTCCACTCCGACGTAGTCGGGAAAGAACTCGGAAAGCCACGCGGTACCGCAGCCGACGTCGAGGATGCGCCCGCCGCGCGGGAAATGCCGGACGTAGTCATTGTAGCAGCCCGGTTTCGGATGCCACGCGTGGTACCCCATCGACGCCAAGAACCCCGAATGTTCGCCTAAGCTTTGCCTTGAATACGAACCACGGGTTTAGCACACGATTGCGGTCAGCGGCCGGTCAGGGGAACGTGACCCGATGGAGGAGCGTGTTACCCTGCTCGATTGAGGTGCTCACCGACAGCTCTTCGCCGGCGTCGCATTGCAGGGTATCCCCGGCCAGTACCGGCGTGCCCTCAATGGTGGGCATCGGCCCGCCGTTCAAAGAGGGAGTGCAGGTCCCACCAATCCGAAGGTCAACGAACCAGTCGAAGCCCGCCGGGGCCCTGACCACGATGAGCTTGCGTTGCTCCAAATCTGCCGTGAACGCCGCCACGGGCTTGTCGTCCCCGGATTCCGCGATGAACGTCCTGAACAGAACGAAGGCTGCTCCGGCGATGGCCACGGAAATGATAATCACGAGAATCGTGCCGACGACTGGGGCCAATGCCCCTCCATCCCGGCGCAAAGAGGACATACAGCCCCCTGTATCTTTGACCTTAATTAAGGCCGGGCGGCAAACCTTAACCGAGATTTCTGCGCCGGGGCGCCGAACCCGAGTTAAGGATTTCACCAGGGGCAAGGGCTGGGCTGCGTCCGGCAATACCCATAGCTGGGATGGTACACAGTGAGATTGTTTTCGAAGATAACTGGGATTGGATAGTTCCCAAACAGCGGCGGCAACGCCCGATGCCGGAACTCATCGGCCAAAGGCAGGAAGCCCGTGACGCTGTCCGGCTGGTTGCTAGCGGGAACCCCCGATCCGGTCACCGTGGCTGCGAGGACGGTCCACAAGACCGGCAGGGCAAGGCCCAATCCCACAGCCATCGCTCTCGCGGATTGCGGAAGGAGGCGGGCCGCGCGGGCAATCTCGGTAAAGGCAATCAAAGTCAGGGTCAATCCCGTCAAGACAACCAGGACATCATGATTCAGGTCAGCATCCTTGAGGCCGTACGGCAACATCCGTGTGACGGCCAGAGCGACCAAGGCGGCTGCCAGGACGAATCCCCACACGCCGGCAGTCAGCCAAGTTCTGCGAACATCGCCGGAGGTCATTCGCGCGGCCAGGACGGCAAGTGCCGGGCCAGCCAGCAACCCCAGGGCCGGCAACGTCGGGGCAATCAGGCGGGCATCGAGGCCCCAGCCTTGGTTCGCCGCGCGGTTGGACAGCAACAAGACCTGGAAGACAACGAGTCCTGCGGCCAAACGGAGGTCCGCCCGTCTCCACCATGGAAAGCGGGTCAGCGTCCACATGGATAGACCAAGAAGGGGGGACAAGGCGAACACGCCGAGTGGGTTACCCTGGACGCTGTGGCCCGTAGTCCAAGCGCCCGCGATGTTCTGAGCTAGGTCTTTTGGTCCATGCCAATTGTCTAGGTCAAGGGCTGCTCTAAGAATCTTGACGGGCAGCGGCCTTGATGCGCGTCCGTCATCGGATTGCACTTGCTGGTCCAATTCTAGGTACGGGGGCGTCAACGGGCTTCCCGACGCAATCGTGTTCTCGATACCCCAAGGCACGAGGCAAAGGAGGCCGACGGCCACTGCAGCCCCAAGGCGGATCCAGGACTCACGCGCCCGTGGCCCTTTCATGGTCTCGACAAGCAGGAGAACCCCGACGGCGGCGACTACGACACTTCCGGGGCCGATATTGTTCCAAACCGCCAAGGCGGCTAGGGCGGCCAACGCCATCGACCGGCGGCGCGAGAGCGGTTCCCCGACGACCCAAAGAGCAGCCGCGACCAAGCCAACGGCCAGGATCGTGTACTTCACCTTAGACCCCCAGAACAGGATGGGGCCAAGGATGACGGCCGCGGTCGCCACCGAAGCCGCCGGCGACGGGACGTGGCGGCGGATGGCGGCCGCGATGAAGCCTGCGCACGCACCCAGAAGCGCGAGATTGGTGACTTGGAGCGCGATGACGGCGTCGAACCGGGCGACGTCCGGTTCCGCGAAACGGAATCCGCCAGCCGCAATGACGAATCCTACCAAGACAAGTCCACGACTTCGCGACGTTCGCCAAGCCGGGGGCAAGAGCCCCCAAACCAAGAGGGCCGCCGCTCCGCTGAACCAGATGGGGAGAGGCATGAGCGCATTGGCGACCCGGACGAGCAAGACGACGGGAAGGGCCAGGGCGTCCAGGAGAGTGCTGCCTACCGGGGCCGGGCCGGGAAAGCGCGGTTCGATCTGAATGTCCCCCATGGAGGGGAAGAATTGCGAGGCGTGCTCGCGGATGAGGAACGAGCCGTTGGCTAGGTTGTACAAGGCGTTCGCCTGGTCCTGCTCGTCGTTGATGACGAAACCATATGTTCCCAAAAGGAGGCTAGCGAGCACGGCGGCGAACGCCCAACGCACAGGTACTGCCACCATGGATGAAGCCACGGTCAGTCCCGTATCAAACCCTTGTTTTTACGGGAATGTCTGCTGGTAGAGCAGTTGGTTGTTGGGCAGGGTGGTGATGCGAAGGGTCTCCTCGGATTCGCAACCGCTTAGGACATCGCCGGGACTGACGTAGGTTCCCGGCGGGGGCGGGAAGGCGACGCCGTTGAGCAGCAGGTTCACGCATGTGCCCCCCACAGCCAAATCCACGTTCCAATCAATGCCCTGCTCGGCGCGAATGACCTTCAACTCCCGGGTGTTGAGGTTCTGGAGGAAGCCAATCTGGGGCTCCTCGTCTGGGGAATGTGAGGTGA
>JBAZXE010000067.1:0-11482 GCA_041659985.1 Thermoplasmatota archaeon
AGTGGCCGAAACGGTGGCGGCTCACCGTCTTGCTCCACGACAGGGTGGGAATCCGGGGCAGCGTGAGGCCGAGGTCGAGGCTGACGCGCAGGTAGGATTCGAGGAGGCTGCGGTGGGCGCCGACGGTGTCGATGTGCTTGCGGCTTTGGCGACCGGCCGGGGCGGCTCCGGCATTGCGTTCGTCGTTCAGGTAGGCACGGTAGGCGCGAATCGCCGCCGGATCGGCCTTGCCGTCGGGCAACCCAAGGAACCGGCACAGCAGGACCCCGACGACTCCTTCCAGGACTTGGTCGGGCGCACCCTGCATGCGGTCGGAGAGACGGAACCGCAGGCTGCCTTCGCGTTCCCGCACGGTGCTGCCGCCGCCGGCGTACGGGTAGAACGAGACCTTGGCGGGAGGCTCCAGCATGCGGCCGGGACGGAGGCGGGCATGGACCCGCTCGACCAACGGCACCAGATCCGGGGCAGGCCTCTCCAGCAACAGAAGGGCCAGGGGCGGCGGGCTCTTCAGGCGGACGGAAGGGGAGGCCAGAGAAGTTCCAGGAGAAACGGACGGCCATCTGGACGGCAGCCCTTTAACCCAGGGGCGGGGATTGCCGGATACGGTCTGAGTCATGGCAGTCGGTTTCGTCCTCATCAGCGCCGCGCCCGGAAAGGAGCACGACGTGTACAACACGCTGCTGAAGGTCTCCGAGATCGTCGAGCTGCACCCGCTCTTCGGCGAGTACGACCTCATCGCCAAGCTCGAGGCCGCCGACTTCGACACCCTCGGGCACGTCATCGTCAACAAGATCCGCTCCATCGAGGGCGTCGTCGACACCAAGACCCTCACGGGCACCAAGTTCTAGGCCCATGCACCGGTCCCTTGGAATGAGGAGCGACTGAATGGCGGACCTTGGCTCCATCTTCGTCTCGACGGTCCTGCTCAGTTTCGCGGTGACGCTTGCGGTGTCGGGCGCATTCGGGGCCTACTATGGCAAAGGGCGTAGCCGCAGCATCGGGTTCCTCGTCCTGCTCGTGGCCGTCCTTCTGCTGGGCCTCTTCGGGGCCATGACGTGGGACCTGCTGCCGGGCTTCATCCCGGTGTTCGTCCCCACCATCGTCGCGCAGTCGCTGGTGGCCGTCGTGGCGGCCCTCATCGGCGCCCTGCTGGCCGTGCTGGCGTTCATCTCGAGCGTCATGCGCAGCTAGGGGGCTGCGCCCCCTAGGACCCCTCTGGCGGGTCCGCTGCGGGCGGACCCACCAATCTTCGGCTGAAGCCAGGTTGATTGGGCGAGCGCCGCGAGGGCAATCGGCCCCCACACTGGCTACCCTAACGTAGCCCAAACTCGAGGAGAGCAGTCAGCTCGCAGGGTTCGTGTTTGCGGCCGCTTCTTCGAGCGCCGCAATGCCGGGCAGCACCTTGCCTTCGAGGAATTCCAGGCTGGCGCCGCCGCCCGTCGAGACGTGCGTGACCTTGGCGGTGATGCCAAACTTCTGCGCCGCCGCGGCGGAATCGCCTCCGCCCACGACCGTGATGCCAGGGCAGGCCGCGACGGCCTCGGCGACGGCCTTGGTGCCGAAGTCGAAGGAGTCCCACTCGAAGACGCCCATCGGCCCGTTCCACAGCACGGTTTTGCTCGAGGCGATGGCCTTGGCGAACTCGGCGGCGGTGAGCGGGCCGATGTCAAGGCCCATCCATTCCGGCCTCATGTGCGAGACCTTGGCGGCGCGGTGGACGGACTCGGCCTTGAACTCGTCCGCGGCCTCGACGTCGACGGGAAGGTAGACCTGCACGCCGCGGGCCTTGGCGCGTTCCAGGATCTCCTTGGCCAGGGGGATACGGTCGGCCTCGACGAGGGACTTGCCGACCTCGTGCCCCTGTGCCTTGAGGAACGTGAAGGCCATGCCGCCGCCGATGATGAGGCGGTCGATTCGGGGCAGGAGCTTCTCAAGGACGAGGATCTTGTCGCTGACCTTGGCGCCGCCCATGATGGCGGTGAACGGCCGTTGCGGGTCGTCGAGCGCCTGGCCGAGCGCGGACAGCTCCTTCTCGATGAGGAAGCCCGCGTAGGCGGGGAGGAGTTTGGCGACGCCCGTCGTGGAGGCGTGGGCCCGATGCGCGGTCCCGAACGCGTCGTTCACGTAGACGTCGGCCAAAGCGGCCAACTGCTTGCACAGCGCGGGATCATTCTTTTCCTCGCCGGCATGGAAGCGCACGTTCTCCAGCAGCAGGACCGCGCCGGCCTTCAAGCCGCGGACCGCAGCCTCGGCGACGGGGCCGACGCAGTCGCTGGCGAACGTGGTCGGAACGCCGTGGTCGTTGAGCCAGTCGGCGACGGGCTTCAGGCTGTACTTCGCCTCCGGGGCGCCTTTGGGGCGCCCAAGGTGCGAGACGAGGATGACCTTGGCGCCGGCCTTGCGCAGGTGGTCGATGGTCGGCAGGCTGGCCTCGATGCGCGTGGCGTCGGCGACGCGCCCGGCCTCGACGGGGACGTTGACGTCAACGCGGACCAGCACCCGCTTGCCGCCGAACTCGCCATCCCGCAGCGTGCGGACTTTCATTCCGATTCTCGCACCTCGGCGTCGGCTAAGAAGGATTCGCGGCGTCGAGTTGGTTCAGACGACGAACCGGATGCGCCGATTGGCCTTCGTTAGGGGGTCCTTGCCCGCCGCGAAGCGCTGCGGGCGGTGGGGGGACCTAAGGACCCGCCCCAACAAGCAGTAAGTCTTCCGCCTTTTTTTGGCGCGAAACGCGCCGGAGCCCGAAGGGCGACGGCCGTTTCGTGCTAGAACTCGTCGCCCAAGCCGACGCGCGGCTGGAAGGATTTCTCGACGATGCGCATGCGGCTGAGGTTGCCGCGGGCCTGGATGCGCCGGCCGTAGTGCGTGAGCATGACGCCGGTGAGCATCGTGAGGGCCGCCGCGACGCCCACCAGGAGGGTCGCCGGGATGCGCCCGGTGCCCGACAGGTTGCCATCGGCGTTGTACCACGGGTCCGGGTAGGACACCGCGAAGAGCACGCACGCCGCCAGCGCGATGACGGCGCCGACGATGGCCAGCACGAACCCGATCGTGCCCGTGGCGTTGGTGTTGTTGGAGAGCTCGAGGTCGAGCTTCTGCTCCAGGTCCACTTCGCCGAGGCTGACGGGTTGGCCGGCGTCGATGTCGAGGAGCAGGCCGTCGTCGTGCGGCAGGCCGTCCGCGTCAGGCTCCTCGTAGATGACGAGGTAGTCGCGTTCCGGCTGCAGCAGGGTCGCCACGTAGCCCGATTCCTTGGTGGGCGTGACGCGGCGCGGCGGCGCGCGCGCGGCCGGAAGGGCGGCGCGGCGGGCCGTCTTGGCGGCCTTGGGGGCCGCAGCGGCCGCACGCTTGCCACTGCCGCGCACGGCCAGCGGGGTGTCGCGGGCCTTCTTGACGGACGGCCGCGTGTCGGCGATGGACTTGCTCTGGCGGTCGCTGCGCTTGTCGGTTGCGCTCCACGATTTGCCTTCGATGCGCTGGGCCAGGCCCTTGAGCGCGGGGGGCTGGTAGCCCTTGTGCGAGGCGCAATACTTCGACGTGCCGCGCGAGGAGTTGCGGCACTGCTTGCCGTCGCCGGTGAGGGCCGAACACTGGGGCTGATAGGCGGCCATCAAGCACCCCGTCCGAGGGTTTCCTCAGATTCGAACTGCTCCAGCCCGCCGGAACCGAGGACCGTGCGGCCGTAGAAGAACATGGACGTGCCCAGCATGAGGCAGGTCACGCCGAACCCGAGCAGCAAAACGACCGACCGCACCACGTCGTAGTGGGAGTCGGAGAACGGTTGCGCCGGGCCGCTCCAGCCGTTGTCCGGGTAGACGATGGCGAGGACGATGGAGCCGATGACGACGCACAGGGCGCCGACGGCGAGCGTGATGACGCCGCCCATGCCGAGGCCGGTGAGGTGGGTCTCGACCTCGACCTTGATCTTGGCCTTGAGGTCGACCTGGTCCTGCAGGCTGATGGGGGTCGCCTCCTGCTGGACCTTGAGCTTGATGCGGTTCTCCTGGTCGGCGAGCTGGGCCATGGGTTAGCCCTCCTTCTTGGGGGCCTTGGCCTTGCCGTCGGCGCCCCAGCGCTCGACGATGTCGACGGGGACGGACTTGATGACGTTGCGGCCGCTGCCGGAGACCTTGCGTTCGGCCTCTTCCTTGCTGGAGGCGCGGATGCGGCGAACGCGGACGCGGGTGCGCTTCGGGCCGCCGGCGCCAGTCGTGTCAGCGGTTCCGAAGGTGTCGATTGCGCTCTCGTCGAAGCCGGGCTCGCCCGGACCGGAGCGGCCACCCTGGCCCTCCAGCCCTTGTGGGTCTTCCTGGCTCCCCTGGCCTTGCGTGTCCTCCCACTGCAGGGCCTCGCCGGTGCGCCCGCCGGGGGCGCCATCCTCGGAGGTCTCTTGCGTTTGCGTGTCCTGCCATTGCAGGTCCTCGCCTTCGGTGACGCTCTCGAACTCGAGTTCGTCGGCGGTGTCCTGGAATTCCACGCGCTCGAGGTCCTCGAACGGCGCGTCCGTGGCCGCCGCTCCGGCGCCCGCGTTGTCGAGATCGAAGGGCGAGCCGCCGGTGGGCACGACGAGGCGGTAGTCGCGCGCGGGGGCCAGACCGTCGTCGCTCTGAGTCCCCTGCGAGGGGGCTCCGTGCGGCATCTTGCCAGTGCGCACAACCTCGTCGATTTCCCGCTCGGTGTAGCCGAGGCGGCGCAGCATGGCGATGAGGTAGGGACGGTCCTTCTCGCTCGCGGGGTCGAGCTGGAGGTTGTCCAGCGTGCTGCGAAGGGGGTCGGCTCGCGCGGTGGCCATGGGCGCTCGAACCAAGGTCCCCTTCCTTCAAGAACTGTTCTGATTCGTCCCTGGGCCGGGAACGTTCACCGCCTCGCGCGGCGCCCGGCCGTCCGCCGCTCCAATGGCTCACCCAGACCGCTTGGTGTGCGCGTCACCCAAGGGCCGCAAGCCGTTGCTTGAGGCAAGCGTCTCCTGGAACCCTTTAAAGAGGGCCCGGCTTGGCCGAGACGCTCGGGGCACCATGATTACCTTCGGTCCGGCCGGCATCCCGCTTTCGTGCAAGGGCCGCACGGTCCGGGACGGCATCATCTACACGCGGAACCTGGAACTGGACGCCATGGAGGTCCAGTTCGTGCGCGGCATCCGCATGACGGAGGAAGAAGCCGTCAAGGTGCGCCAGACCGCCGAGGAGGCCGGCGTGCAGCTGCACGTCAAGGCCCCGTACTACATCAACCTGGCCGGCGACGAAGCGAACGTCGAGATGTCGTTCAGCAAGATCCTCGCCACCGGCAAACTGGCGCACGAGATGGGCGCCAAGACCGTCGTCTTCCACCCCGGCTTCTACGGCGAGCTCTCCAAGGAGGAGACGATGGCGCGCATCATCAAGAACGTGCGCGAATTGCGCAACACGTTCATCCGCGAGGGCTGGACGCCCCGCCTGGCCATGGAGGTCATGGGCAAGCGCAACGTCTTCGGCTCCCTCGAGGAGGTCGTCGACGTGTGCAACCGCGTCAAGGGCCTCATGCCCGTCATCGATTTCGCGCACATCCACGCGCGCGGCAACGGCATCCTGCAGAACCCGGAGGACTTCGCCGCCGTCTTCGACCGCTTGGGCGCGCTCGGCCTCGAGCACTACCTCATCCACTTCACCGGCATCCACTACGAGAACGGCAACGCCCGCTACCGCCTGCCCATCAAGAAGGGCGACCTCAAGTTCGAGCCGCTGTGCGAGGTCCTCCTGGACCGCCAACTGTCGGCCACCGTCATCTCGACGAGCCCCATCCTCGAGCACGACGCGATGTACATGAACATCGTCTTCGACCGCGTCAAGGAGCGCCGCGACGCCCGCATCGCCCGCGAGATCAAGGAAGGCCAAGACGCCGAGGAGCGCCGCAAGCGCGAGGACGAACGCAAGCGCACCGTCGAGGAAGAGCGCCGCCGCAAGGACGAGGAGGCCGCCCGCGCCAAGGCCGAGAAAGAGGCCGAGCGCCTGCGCCGCGAGGAGGAGAAGCGGCTGGCCGCCGAAGAGGAGGCCGCCCGCAAGGCCGCCTTGCCCGACTGCGAGGCCCTCACCAAGAGCGGCGAACGCTGCAAGAAGAAGGCCGACGGCAAAGGCAAGTACTGCATCCAGCACAAGGGTTGGCGCGGCGAGACCATCTGGGATCTCCCCGAGAACCAGGTGCCGAAGGTCCAGCAGTCGACGGCCAAGGTGCGCCGCCAGGTGCAGGTCGACGACTACAAGCTGTGGAAGAAGGACGAGCGCTACGCCTTCATGAAGGACAAGAAGGACGGCTACTCCATCGTCTTCAAGGTCCCCGACGGCAAGGAGGTCCGCTACTCCAAGGCGGGCCTGCCGGTCCTCAAGAACGTGGGCGACGCGGCCGGCGAGGAATAGATTGTTGCGCGGCCGGGGCGAGGCATAGCATGGCCGTCGCACATGGCCCCACCGACCTCCGTGGCACCGTCGACTACATCGCGGCCGTGGCGCGCAAGACGCTCGACATCGACCAAGCCACGCTGCAGTCGTTCCTCAACGTCCTGCAGCCGGCGCGCCGCGTCTTCCTCTACGGGCGCGGACGCTCCGGCTTCGTGGCGCGCGCCTTCGCCGTGCGCCTCATGCACCTCGGCTACCAGACCTACGTCGTCGGCGAGACCATCACGGCCCCCGTCGCCCGCCAGGACGTCGTCATCCTGGTGTCGGGGTCGGGCCTGACGTACCCCGTCGTCATGACGGCGGAGCTCGGCCGCCGCCAGGGCGCCACCGTCGTCGCCATCACCGCGCAGCCCGACTCCGAGGTCGCCCGCCTCGCCCATGTGGTCGTGCCGCTCGTTCCTCCCACCGGGAACGGCGAGCGCGCCAAGCTGGCGCCCCTGGGCACCCTGTTCGAGACCAGCGCCTGGCTCTTCTTCGACGCCGTGGTCGCCCAACTCATGCAACGCCTCGGGGAATCCGAGGACTCGATGCGGAACCGGCACGCCACGCTCGAATAGCACGAAACGGCCCTCGGTCTGCAACCTCGGGCGCGTTTCGCGCGCATCCAATTCCGGCTGACGGATGACCATGGCGGCTTCGCTTTGCTCGCCGCTAGGTGGGCGGGTCTGCGACCCGCCCGTGCGCCTTGCTTTCGCTCGGCGCAGTCCCCCGAGCGAGGCGTGGGCTTGCCGCCGTGAGCGCGGCGAACGTTGCGGCGGAGGCGGGTCGAAGACCCGCCTGGCGCAGGACGGGCCTGAGTTCGAAGAACGAAGGCCGTCCTGTGCCTAACGCAGTTCTCCCACGGCCTTGCACTGCGGGCAGGCGATGCTGAGAGGGCGGACGCCGGTGTCGAGGGCGCTGAACTTCTCCTTGCAGTTGCGGCAAGTGAGCGGGATGCGCTTCAGGTTCTCCGGCTTGACCTCGGGCGCCTTGCCGATGGGCGGCGCCTTGCCGTCGTAGACTCCCAGCGCCTGGCAGTTGGGGCACGGGTGCGTCAGGGGGCGGCGGCCGTTGTCAGGCATGAAGAAGACAGCGCGGCAGTTCTGGCACTGCACCTGGCGCGTCGGCGTGCGGCCGGACCCGACGCCGAGGCTGTACGTGGAAAGCGCCACGAACCCAACGAGGATCATCAGGATGCCCGCCGCAAGCCACTGCCAGGTGTTCATTGTCAGGGCCGACAGGGCGCGCGTCGGCCACCCCCAGTTGAACAGGTCGGCGTCGTCGAGCCCCAGGAACATCAGCCAGAGCAGGACGAAGCCGCCCACGACCAGGGCGGACACCGAAAGGCGACGGACGTCCCGCAAATCCACGGGCTTCGATGGGGCGTCCGATTAAAGGCTGATTGCGTCCGAAACGGGATCAGTCGGGCGAGCTCGCTGCGCTCGCGCGCAACCGCCCGGACCCGTTTCGGTGCTTGCGTGAAAGGGGGGAGCTCCGCCCCCCCTCAACCCCCTCGCGCGCTTCGCCGCTTTCAGCGACTCGCGCGCCGCCTCTGGCCGCTCTGGCGGCCCTCGGCGTCGGTTCAGCCTGCGCGAGTCGTTTACTTGCGCGCTTTCTTCGCTGCGACGACCGCCTTCACCTTGGCGGCTGCGGCCGGCTTGCCCTTGCGTCCCTCGAGGACCGCGTGCGCGGCGGCGAGGCGGGCGATGGGCAAGCGGTACGGGCTGCATGACACGTAGTCGAGGCCGGTGCGGTGGCAGAACTTCACGGAGTCGGGGTCGCCGCCGTGCTCGCCGCAGATGCCGACCTTGAGGTCCTTGCGCACTGAGCGGCCCTTCTGCGTGCCCATGACGACGAGTTGCCCGACGCCAGTCTGGTCGAGCGTCGAGAACGGGTCGGCCGGGATGAGTTTGTGCTCGATGTAGTGGCCGAGGAAGCTGGCGGCGTCGTCACGGCTCACGCCCAACGTCGTCTGCGTGAGGTCGTTGGTGCCGAACGAGAAGAACTCCGCCGACTTGGCGATCTCGTCGGCCGTCAATGCGGCGCGCGGCAGCTCGATCATGGTGCCAACGAGGTAGGGGACTTCCATGCCCTGCTCCTTGAACACCTTGGAAGCCTCGTCGCGGACGCGTGCTTCCTGGTGCTCGAACTCGGAGGCGTGGCCGACGATGGGAATCATGATCTCCGGGTGGACCTCGACGCCCTCGCGCTTGACTTGGCAAGCGGCCTCGAGGATGGCGCGGGCCTGCATGCGCGTGATCTCCGGGTACGTGATGCCGAGGCGGCAGCCGCGGTGGCCGAGCATCGGATTCGATTCGTGCAGGGCCTGGATGCGGCCCTGCAATTCGGGCAGGCCGATGCCCATGAGGAGGGCCATCTGCCTTTGCTCCTTCTCCTCATGCGGCAGGAACTCGTGCAGCGGCGGGTCGAGCAGCCGGATGGTGACCGGTTTGCTGCCCATGGCGCGGAAGATGCCGGCGAAGTCCTCGCGCTGCAGCGGCAGCAGCTTGGAGAGCGCTTCTTCGCGCTCGGGGCGCGACTCGGCGAGGATCATCTCGCGCATGTGCTCGATCTTGCCTGGGCCGAAGAACATGTGTTCCGTGCGGCACAATCCGATGCCCTCGGCGCCGAACGCGATGGAGGTCTGCGCTTGGTCCGGTTGGTCGGCGTTGGCGCGCACCTTCATGGTGCGGACCTTGTCGGCCATCTTGAGGAGCCGGTCGAACATGCGGTACACCGGCGCCTTCTTCGGATCGAGGGCGTTGTCGACGAGAACCTGCACGACCTCCGACGGGAGCGTCTTCAGCTTGCCTTGGATGACCTCGCCCGTGAATCCGTCGAGGGAGATCCAGTCGCCTTCCCGCACCAGGTGGCTGGAGCCGACGGCGAAGGCGCGGGCCTTGTAGTCGATGCGCAGCACGCTGCAGCCTGCGACGCAGACCTTGCCCATCTGGCGGGCCACGAGGGCGGCGTGGCTGGTCATCCCGCCGCGGGCGGTGAGGAACCCTTCGGAGGCGTGCATGCCGTGGATGTCCTCCGGGCTGGTCTCGTCGCGGACCAGGATGACCGTCTCGCCTTTCTTCTTCCACTCGACGGCGTCGTCGGCCGTGAAGACGACGCGGCCCGTGGCGGCCCCGGGTCCGGCGTTCAGGCCCTTGGCCAGGATCCGGTCTGCCTTCGTGGCGGCGGCCTTCTCATTGGAATCGAAGATGGGGCGCAAGAGCTGGTTGAGCTGGTCGGGCTGGACGCGCAGGAGCGCCTCCTCGTGGCTGAGGATGCCCTCGTCGACCATGTCAAGGGCGATGCGGACGGCGGCGAAACCGGTGCGCTTGCCGGTGCGCGTCTGCAGCATGTACAGCTTGCCCTTCATCACCGTGAACTCGATGTCCTGCATGTCGCGGAAGTGCGACTCGAGCTTCTTGGCGGCCGCGATGAGGTCCTTGTGCGCCGTGGGCAGTTCGTTGCCCAGCTGGAGGACCGGGCGCGGCGTGCGGGTGCCGGCCACGACGTCCTCGCCCTGCGCGTTGCGCAGGAACTCCCCGTAGAACACCTTCTCGCCCGTTGCGGGGTCGCGCGTGAAGGCGACGCCGGTGGCGCAGTCGTCGCCCATGTTGCCGAAGACCATCATCTGCACGTTGACGGCGGTGCCCATGTTGTGGGGAATCTTGTTCAGGTCGCGGTAGGTGATGGCGCGCTTGTTGTTCCACGACTTGAAGACGGCCTCGATGGCGAGCCGGAGCTGCTCTTTCGGGTCCTGCGTGAACGGCTGGCCCGTCTGCTTCTGGATGTGCGCCTTGAATTCCTCGCACAGTTTCTTGAGGGCCTCCGCCGGGACCTGGGTGTCGCGGTCGGTTCCGGCGGCCTTCTTGGCGGCGGTGAGGCGCTCCTCGAAGCCGTGGTGCGGCAGACCGAGGACGACGTTGCCGAACATCGTGAGGAAGCGGCGGTAGGAGTCGTAGGCGAAGCGGGGGTTGCTAGTCAGCTTGGCCAGTCCCTCGGCCGTTCCATCGTTGAGGCCGAGGTTGAGGACGGTGTCCATCATGCCCGGCATCGAGATGGCGGCGCCCGAGCGTACAGAGAGCAGGAGCGGGTTCTTGGGGTCCCCAAGGGTCGCCTTGGCCTTGCGCTCGAGGGTCGCCAGGGCCGAGGCCACGTCGTCCATGAGTCCCTTCGGCATGCCCTTGGCCGCCTGGTACTCGATGCAGGTCTGGGCCGTGATGGTGAACCCCGGCGGCACGGGCAGGCCAATGCGGCTCATCTCGGCAAGGCCAGCGCCCTTGGAGCCCAGGATGGCTTTCATGGAGTTGTCGCCCTCCTCGAAGGCGAAGACCCGTTTCGGACCCTTCGGGCGGAGGGCCGTCCGGGGGGCCACCTTGGGCTTCAGGGTCTTCCGGGCCGGCGCTCGACGGGAGGGGCTCACGCGCGACGCATTCCTGGGCTCGGTGAAAAGGCGAGCGGGCAACCGAACAGGGGTCGGCGCGGGCCCGTGCGAGCGCGCGGTGGCCGCGAGTTCTAGACATTCGTGGAAGACTATTTATTCGTGGCCAGGGCCAGTCGTCCCTATGTCGGTGGCCCGCATCCTGACGTTCCTGGCCGTGGCGCTCCTGGCGGCCGCTCCGGCGGCGCAGGCCTACGCCCAGCCCGTATTCTATTTCCTCAAGGATGCCCCCGGCCCCCAAGACCAGATTCCGGACGTCCCCTCGCCGATTCCGCTCCCGATTGCGATTCCGACCGTCGACGTCAACGCCGGCGTCATGGACCCGTACGACCCGAAGATGCCCAACGCGCCCAACGGCACCACCGGCAAGGAACGCCTCGTCGTGGCCGGCCAGGACCTCGTGCTTCCCATCCAGTTCGTGACCCCCGCGGACCACGCGCACCCGGACCGCCTCAAGGGACCAATCTTCGTGGGACTGTGGGTCGGCGAATCCGCCACCTACCAGGCCAACATGACGGCGACGCTGTACGAGATTCCCGCCGACGGCACGCCCATCGCCTTGGCCGAGGCCTCGGTGAGCCTCGACCTCAACCAGAGCGACGCCCCTGACCCCACAACGCTCATCCCGCAGAAC
>JBAZXE010000068.1:0-11255 GCA_041659985.1 Thermoplasmatota archaeon
CGGCCTTGAGAGGCTGCTTGCTGAACGGGCTGCGCTTGAGGCGCAGCGTGGCGCTTGAGCTCACGGCGTGGACCTTGACGGGCGCGTCGGCGGGGGCGAGGACCATGCCGCGGTCGAGCAGTTCGGGCGGCGTGTTGCGCAGGGCGAGCCCGACGCGGTCGCCGGGGACGGCTTCGTTGAAGTCGACGTCGTGGATCTGGATGCTGCGGATGGGGCAGATGACCTTGTCCGGGTAGGCGTAGAGCGTCTCGCCCTTCTTCAGGACCCCTTGCTTGACGACGGCCAACACGACGGCGCCGACGCCCTTGACGTTGAAGTGGTGGTCGATGGGCACGACGACCGGGGCCTCCTTGCTGCCGCGTGCTGGGGCCGTGGCAAGATGGGCGCGCGCCTTGGCCCAGTCCTCGTCGGTGATCATCAGCCACGACTCCAGCGTCGTGCCCTTCAACAGAGGCTTGAGCTGGTCGGGCTGCAGGTAGTTCTGCAGGACGATGACTCCGTGCTTGGCGCCGGCGGCATCGGCGGCGAGGATCTGTTCGCCAATCTGCGCGGTCACCTTGTCGACGACGAGGACGGCGGAGTCGCAGTTGAGGACGGCGTAGCTCAGCGGTTTGACCGACTCGGGGTACTTGGCTGGAAGGATTGCGATGGCCTGGACGGCGTCGACCTTGAACTCGTGCAGGTGGATGTCGCTCTGCGTGCCGACCTTGCCGAACTCCTTCTTGGCGTCTTGGTTCCCCAACAGGGCGGCAGTCAATCCAGGCATGCGGCGGCGACCGAAGGAGGCGGGATAACACTTCGCGGGGCGCAGATTCCACGGATTCACTCCGCGACCGGGTTGCATTGATTCCGCAGATTGCGCTGGGCGGCCGGAAACGACGTGCGACGGTCCTGTTTCGCGAGGTCGCAACGCCTTCCGACGGCAACGCCGGCCACGGCCAGAAAATCGAAGTGGAAGTTCAGTGCGGCCAGCGGAACGCAGAGTTCGCAGAGTTCGCAGAACTCCTTGACGGCGGAAGACGGTTGAATGGCATTCGGGGAATCGAACGGACCCATGCAGAGAGTTTTTGGCACTGTGCGCGTCGAACACCCCGTGAGCGACCAGGTGCAGTGCTCGGAGTGCGGGACCTCCTACGACTCCGACGAGCATCCGTTCTGCCCGCGCTGCGGGTCGACTGCGCACAAGGCGTCGATGCCGGGCGCGTTGGCCTCGGCGCGCCGCCACGACCCCTCGCGCCGCCGCGTGCAGGCCAGCGGGGCGGTCCTCCTGGCCATCGGGATGCTGTTTCTGATCGCCAGCATCGCCAGCGCCCTCGTGCCGCAGCAGCGGGCCGCCGAGTCCGTCGTCGATGCCCTGGCCAGCCAACCGGGGGGGATGCTGACCATCGAGTGGCCCACCGCGGAACCGGCGACGCTCGTCCTTGTCGCGCGCGACGGCACCGTCCTGGCCAACACCACGGTCGCCGCCGGCCACTACGAAGGCAATGCGACCCGTGCGGTCCTTGTGGTGCATTCCACGCAAGGCAACACGACGTGGAACCAGACCGTTGTCGTGCTCGCCGGCGACTCGTTCACGCTTCGGCTCCCCGCCAACCCCGGCTCCATGCCCGCCGAGGTGGTGTTCTCGCCTTTGTTCACGCAGGTCCTGTCGGTGGCGCGCTACGTCTCCGTCGGCTTGGCCCTCGTCCTCTGCGTGGGGGGCGCCTGCGCGCTGCTCCTGCGCCTGTGGCCCCTGGCAGCCGTCGGCGCCATCGTCGGCATGCTGCTTGGCCTGCTGGCGATGGTCGGGTTCCTCGTGCTCGGCCTGCTCTTTGCGATTCCGTTCGCGTTGTGCGGCATCCTCATCCTGCGCGGGCGCCGACACTTCGTTTCAACCAAGGCCTAGCGCTGGAAGCGGATTAGGCCGCGCGCCGGCCAGCCTGGGCCGTGGCCTGCGCGGGAGGAGGGGCAGGCAGGATGTCCTGCCGGCCGCAGCTTGGGCAGGTCAGGACCGTCGGGCCGTGCAGGTTGCGCACGCCGGTGAACTTGGCCTTGCATTGCGGGCAGCGCGCCTGCAGGACGGGCACGGCGGCCTGCTCGAAGCCGCGCAGCGGGTCGCCCTTGAGGCTTGGGATGACCTCGTGGAGTTTGCAGGAGGGACAGACCACGGGTGTGTCGACCAACGGGTCCTGCGTCACGTCGAAGCGCGCCTCGCAGCGGCCGCACGTGACGTGCAGGATGCGCGCCTCGGGCAGGCGCGGGCGGAGCCACGGCAGGACCGGCGTCGAGCCGCCGGCGGCGCGCACGGCGGCGCGCTCCTGGCGCACGGCGCGGTAGGCGCCGCTGCGGCGGCCGAAGGCCTCGCGGCGCGCCTGCTTGCGGGCGTCGAAGCGCGACCCGGGGTGGTAGGAGTCGCGCACCGCCTTGCCGAGCTCGATGAGGAAGGCGGGGTCGTCGTCGAGCCGGACGTCAATCTCGACGCCGTGGTCGGGGCTCGTGCGCTCCTGGGCCCAGAACCGGTTCAGGCGGGTCTGCGTCCACGGCAGGAAGAAGAACGTGCCCAGGATCGGAATGACGTTGGACAGCCCGACGAGCCAACCCGGGCCGAACTTGATGCCGGAGCCGGCCAGCATGCGCTGCGTGCGTCCCGCGGTCTGGAACGCCACGATGGCCGGACCCAGGATGGGGAGGCAGAGGAGGACGGCGTTGACGCCGTGCTTGAGGCCGAGTGCCTCGTGGCCGTCCAGCTCCTTGTTGACGCGGTACAGCCAGACCCGGCGGTAGACGCCGAAGGTCACCAAGTAGAGGAGGAGTTGGCGCCAGACGACCCGGTCGCGCCCGACGAAGACGACCCGCACGTCGCGCCGATGCCGGGCGTCGGTCTTAACGTCTGGGCTCGACGGGTTTGAACGGGCCTGCGACGGCGGACCTGGCGTGGACGCGCCGGGTCTCCCGCCACGCCTGCGGCTGGAGCGAGGGTTTGGAGTTCGGGTTGGATTTGAAGTCCAGAAGGCTTATACCAAAACGCCCAACATCGCGCAGCATGCACAAAGGATTGGCCTCCTTGGCCGCCGCCGTCTTCCTGGCGGTCGGCCTTGCCGGCTGCAGTTCCGGCGACTCCGGCGGGTTCTCCATCAAGGCCCCCGGCACGCCTGGCGGCGAATACGTCTTCACGGCCTCCGGCTCGGCGGACAACTACACGTGGGACCTCGGCGACCGCCTCACGATCCTGCACGGCAAGACGGTGCGCCACGCCTACGACTTCACCAACGGCCAGATCACCGTCGTGCTCACCACGAAGTCGGGCGACAAGAGCGAGGACTTCCGCAAGCCCCTCACCCTGGGGACCGGCACGAACGCCCAGCCGACCTTCATCCTGGAAGGACAGCGCAACTGGACCGTCATCGGCGAATCCGTGAAGTTCAGCGCCCGCTCCTCCACCGACCCAGACGGCGACCCGTTGCGCTACACCTGGTCCTGCGTCCGCACCGCCGACGCCGTTCGCGCCCCGGTCCACTCCCACCCCGGATTCGGCGGCGTCCCCTTCGCCACCGCCCCCGCCGGCAGCGTCACCTCCACCAATGCCTTGAGCGAACTTCCGGCCGCCGACCGCACCGTCACCGGCGACCTGTGCGAGACCCTCGGCTCCGGCGGGCGCCCGAGCACCGACGCCACCATCGAGGGCTCCTTCACCAAGAGCGGCATCTACGACGTCTACCTCTTGGCCAGCGACCCCGTGCACCCGACGACGTCGGGCAAGTACCACTTCGTCATCACGCCCCCCGAGGAACGGCCGGCCGCGTTGTTCCAGCACACGTTCTCCGCCACGTTCGAAGGCGGCAACAACGGTGTCCTGCAGGAGTCCCTCGGGGCGCAGACGGGCCGCGTCTATGACCAGGTCACCCACTCGTTCCAGCTGCCCCTGGGCGGCTACGGCGGCTACGTGACGACGGCGTACAACGGTACCGACGCGACCGGCACCGCCGTGATCTCCTGGGAACTCAAGCGCGGCACCGTGCTCATCTTGGACGGCGGCGCCGACGGCGAGAACCAGACCCTCCCCGCCGACGCCATGCAGGCCGCCAGCTACACGCTCACCGTCAAGGTGCAAGGCCCCGGCGAAGGCTACGTCATCAACATTGGCGTGCCGCTGGACCGGGACCCGTTCAAGGTCTACTAGCACGAAACGACCGTCGCCCTTCGGGCTCCGGCACGTTTCGCGCCAGACAAGTCCGTACCTCCTAGCGGGGGCTCCGCCCCCGCACCCCCGAGGAGAGGGTGGCCGCCGCCAGCGCGAATCGCTTCCGCGATTCGCAGAAGATCCCGCGCTCGCCCAGCCTTCGGCCTGGCTCGCTCAGGCCCTCGCATCGGCTCGGGCGCGGCCACCCAGGCCGCCGGACCACGGCCCACCTGCGCACGTTGTCGAAGCGTTGTCGGACGACGCCACAAGCTTTAGCAAGTCGGCAAGCAACCGGGCTTCGTAGGCCCATGTTCAACCGCGCCCTTGCCGTCGCCGCGCTAGCCCTCGCCGCTTTGCCCCTGGCGGGTTGCCTGGGAAGCGGATCCGACGAGTTTGACTTCGTCCCCGGGACCAACTTCAAGGAGACCGGCCGCACGGTCCACCTCAAGGCCACCGTCGTCGACTACGACTCCGAACTCTTCCCCGGCCTCGACACGTGGCTGTGGGCGTTCTGCTTCGAGCCCGTCGACCCCAACGACCAGTACTCCGCCAACGCCATCGAGGGCTGGACGCCGCTGGCCGGCGACAAAGCCGTCGGCACGTTGGGGGCCAACGCCAAATGCAGCGTACCCGGGCCGACGCTGCGCGTGACCCAGGGCGACCGCGTCAAGGTCGAGTTCGCTCACAACCACTTCCACCCCCACACCATCCACTGGCACGGCCAGTTCGTGCCGTGGGAATCCGATGGCGCGCCCGGCGTGACGCAGGACGCCGTGGAATCGGGCGGGGCCATCACCTACGACTTCATCGCCAAGCGCGCCGGCACCTTGTGGTACCACTGCCATGTCGACACGCAGCTCCACGTCATGCAGGGCCTCTACGGCATGATGATCGTCGAACCGCAGGACACCACGTACGAACCGAAGGACATCGACCGCGAGTACACCATGGTGCTCTCCACGATGAACCGCAACACCGTCGAGGCCGTCGGAACCACGCGCCACAGCCACCCGCCCGGCTGCGCCTCCGGATTCCCCGGCTGCGAGAACCCGTCCGCTCAGGCCGGCGACCCCGACGTCTTCCTGCTCAACGGGCATAGCTACCCCTACACGATGGACCAAGCCGAATCCCTCATCGTCGTGAAACCGGGGGAACGAATCCGGCTGCGCATCCTCAACGCCGGCGAAACGGTGGAGGAACTCCACCCGCATGGCCATGACATGCAGGTCGTCGCCCAAGACGGCAATCCCATCGCCCCCGACGCCCGCAAGTGGGTCGACGTCCTCAAGATCGGCCCCGCCGAGCGCTTCGACGTCGTCATCACGGCCGACAACCCCGGCCCCTGGATGATTCACACCCACGTCTCCAGCCACGAGACCAACTGCGGACGCTCGCCCGGAGGCATGCACACCATGCTGGTCTACGAGGAGTACCTCGACCGCATGCACGCCTTCAAGTCGGAACTGCCCGCCTCGGGCCCAGCCGGATGCGAACTGCGCCTGCCCAGCGACTTCACCAACCTGACCAGCTTCGCCACCGGGTCGGCCACCCCGTCGTCGCCCGCGCCGACCGTCCCCGTCCCCATCGTGCCGGCGGCCTTCACGGCGACGTGGAGCTTCCCGGTCGAACTGCCCTGCGCTGTCAAGCGCCTGGAATTCCGCGCCGGCTTGTCGGCCGAGTCAGCCAAGGCGCCGAGCTCTCCGACGACCGGCACGGACCTTGACGTCGTCGTCAAGAAGCCTGATGGAAGCACCGTCGAGCAGTTCAACCTCGGCAACGGCGCCGCTTCCGGGTCGTACCTCCTGGAAAAGCACACGTTGAGCACCCTGACGTCCATCCCCGGCAACTACACCATCGAGGTGTCGGGCCAGGCCGTCCAGGGCGACTTGGACCTCTTCGCCACCGTGGAGTACCACAGCAACTTCGAGGACACCAAGCGCGACCACCTGACCTACAAGGTCGGCGGCTGCCCCGGTTGGACGTAGAACGACCAAACCACGGCCGCGGCTCCAGGGAAGGGCTTATACCCACCTTATCTTGGCCAAAGATGCAGCACGCTCGTCCCTAGCGTGCGCCACCCGAGGGACCCCTCAATGTACCGCGTCATCCAAATGAGCGACACCGTCCGCATCCCGCCCGAGCGCATGACCGACGACCTCGGCCACACCATCTCGGAACTGGTGCAGAAATCCTTTGAGGGCCGCCTCAACAAGACGCATGGCATCACCGTGCTCACGACCGCGGTCCGCCCCGACGGCGAAGGCCAAGTCATCCACGGCGACGGCGCCATCTACCAGAAGGTCGCCTTCGACGCCCTCGTCTTCAAGCCTGACAACCAGGAAGTCGTCGACGGCATCGTCGCGGAAGTCGTCGAGTTCGGCGCCTTCGTCCACATTGGTCCCCTCGACGCCCTCACTCACATGAGCCAAGTCATGAACGACTTCATGACGGCCGACGTGCACAACGAGCGCCTCATCGGCAAGGAGACCGGCCGCACCCTCGAGGTCGGCGAGAACGTGCGCGCCCGCATCGTCACCGCCAGCCTCAACGAGCTCTCCCCGCGCGAATCCAAGATCGGTCTCACCATGCGCCAACCCGGCCTGGGCAAGTTCGAGTGGATTGACGAGGACCGCCGCAAGGCCAAGGAAGGCCCCGCCGACGACGAGCCGGGCCACGAGGGCGGCGAGCCCTCCGCCAAGCCGACGAGCCGCCGCCAGGCGAAGAAAGCCGAGAAGGCCGGCGCAGGAGCTGCTTAGATGTCCAAAGCCTGCAAGGGCTGCCACCTCCTCACCGAGGAAGTCCAGTGCCCCAACTGCGGCGGCATGACCTCGAAGAACTGGAGCGGCCTGCTCACCATCATCGACCCCGAGCAGTCGGAGCTTGCGAAGACGATGAACATCTCGAAGCCCGGCACCTACGCGCTCAAGGTCCGTTAGCGCAGATTTCGCAGACGCTTCGCGACCTCGTTCGAACTGGATTCCACAGATTCTATCGCTCGGCACTGACCGCGTAGCCAGCGACATAGCCTCGTTCGATTCCCCGAGCGCCGTTCAACCGCCTTCCGCCGTCGGCGTCGTGGGCGTCTGCGAATCCGCCGCCCACCATCGCTTCAAACGCAGATTCCGCAGAGGGTGGCCCAGCGGCGCGGACCATCCCCAATCTGCGCAAGGGCTTGGAACGCGTTGCGCCATTCCACAGATTGTGTTGCTCGATTGGCCACTGTTCTGCGGAATCTGCGTTCCGCCAACCCCATAACGCCCCACCGCCTCGTCGGCTTCGATGACCCTAACCCTCGCCACGATCCCCAAGGAGGCCAAGACCATGCCCGCCGATGCGCAGGCGGTTTTCCTCGCCACCTACAACAAGGACTTCGGCTGGCGCTGCAGCGAGGCGCACGCCGCCAAGGCCGCGTGGCTGGCCGTCGCCGCCAAGTGGCCCGCATTGCTTCCCAAGGAGTAGCCGCATGTCCTCGTCGGCGCAGGCGGACCTGCGGCCGGCCCGCCGCTACGTGTTGCCCGAGACCCTGCGCCGCGAGCTTGGCGCCGCCTTCGGACCCATCGTGCAATCCACCGAGCTGAAGGCCGCGCTCGATGGCGTCGACACGGTGCTCGCCGTCGGCGATGTCGTGAGCCTGACCCTGAAGACACTCGGGTTGACTCCGCGGCTGTTCGTGTGCGACTACCAGACCCAGCGCGGCCTTGGCAGCACCGTCCACCGCGACGCCGAGAACGAGAAGACGCTCTACGAACTGGAATTGGGCTCGTGGGGCGACCTGGCGTTCCGCGTGCGCAACCCGGCAACCACCATCACGCGGGAGGCGTGGGACGCCATCCGCCTCGGCCTGCAACACGATGAGGGCCCCGTGCGCGTCGTCGTGGAAGGCGAAGAAGACCTCCTGGGGATTCCCTGCTTCCTGGAGGCCCCGAACGGCGCCGTCGTCTTGTACGGGATGCCGAACCAGGGCGTCGTCGTCGTCCGCGTTGATGCGGCGTTCAAGGCGAAAGTGGCCGCGTTGCTGGCGCGATTCGAACGCGAGTGAACCACGACCCACCCACGAACAAGGAAGTCACGGAACTCGCTGAAATCGGTTCCGTGCGTTTCCGTGAGTTCCGTGTTAGTGGGTGCCTGCCCGGTCAGCGCTTGTGCACCGTCACGGTAAGGACGTAGTTGGTTTCCGCGGCAAGTGCAACCGGCGCCATGTCAGATGGGACGACTGTGAATTCCCATTGGCTCTGCTGCGCGTAAGGCCCGTCCGCACCTTCGATGGGCAACTCGTACGTCCGAGCCGCCCCTTGCGTTGCGATTGGCTGGGCAACCTGGAACTCCCGTGTGGCCCCGCCGTGGTAGGCCAACTCGACGGGCAACGCGCCACCCGATTCCAGGACGACCTCCACCCATGCCGAGTCGTAGGGCACGATGGCGCCGTCGTCGGGCACGAAGATCTGCGGGCAGGATTGGCCGTTGCAGCCGTGGTCGATGGGGTCCTCGAAGTAGGTGAGGCTGCCTTCGCCCTGGAGCAGGGGCAACGCGTTCTGGCCTTGCCATCGGTCCGGGTGCGCCGGGTAGAGCGGAATATCGAGTCCCTTGATGGCCTCGACCTTGATGGAAACGGAACCCTTGAAGCGCAACGGCATCGGGTCGGGGCTCGACATGCGCAACTCGAAGACCCACGCCGAGAGCAATTGGTGCGGCAAGTCATTGTCGAGATTGCTGCTGGTAACACTCACCGTCTGGCCGCTCTCGATGGGGCCGACAACCTGGCTCTCGTTGCGGGCCGCTGTCTTGACCCACAACTGCGGTGCGACGTAGGAATCGCCGACGGCGTCGAGCCAACCCAACGTGACCTCGACGGAGGACGCGCCCTGCGGAACAACATGGCCGGAGTCGGGCCGGAATTCCATGACGGGCACCGATTCGCCGTTGGCGACGCCGGGTCCGGCCCCTTCTGCCGTACCTCCGGGGTGGGTCGTCTCCATCACAACGAGCCGTTCGCCGCCCTGCCAATAGTCGTGCAAGTGGGCGCCGCTGGCGTTGCCCGTGAAGTCGGCCGGATTGGTGACGGTCGTGATGGACTCGCTCGGCGCGTCGGCCGACGGGGACGTGCTCGAGCAGCCGGCCATCAGGAACGCGGCCATTGCGAGGAAGCCGACAAGGCGCACCTGCCGCTCAGGGTCGAAACCGGATTTCAACGCTTGTGCCGGCCCCGAACCGCTTAAATCTCCCTTCCCGTGGACGACCTGCCCGCAAGGGCCATGACGCATCCCGCAAGGGTTGCCGAAGGTGAAGCAATGGACGTCAAGATCACGCAGCAGAAGGATAACGCGCTGATGGGCCGCAAGGACATCGCGTTCCAAGTCGGCCACGCCGGCGAGACCACCCCGAGCCGCACCCAAGTGCGCCAACTCGTGGCCGCCCAGGTCGGCACCAAGACCGAGAACGTCGTCATCGACTCGATGGAGACGGAATACGGCGTTGGCCGCACGCACGGCATCGCGCGCGCCTACAAGTCCCCCGACGAGGCCCGCAAGACGGAGCGCGTCCACCTCCTGAAGCGCAACGCCCTCTACATCGAGAAGGCCAAGAAGGGCGAGAAGAAGGCTGAGGGCGACGCGCCCGCTGCCAAGCCTGCCGCCAAGCGGGGGGCCTAACGATGCCCGGCGAAGCCTCCAAGTTCTACAAGCTCGACGGCAACAAGCTGACGCGCACCCACAAGGCCTGCCCCAAGTGCGGCCCCGGCGTCTTCCTCGCCCAGCACAAGAACCGCTCGCACTGCGGCCGCTGCGGCTTCATGGAGAAAGTCGAGCGGGCCGAGAAGAGCCACAAGTAAGGCCTCGACGCGACCTCGCGTTCCTTCTCCTTTCCTTCTCCCGTTTTCTTGCGCCGGCTCTCTGAGTCCCGGCCCTGCCTCTATAGATTCACGTCCCTCGTGGCGCTAGCCTTGTGCCTCGGCGCGCCCCATCCAGGCGTGAACATGACAACCAACCACCACGACATGAGCGCCTTCAAGGCACCAAGCTGGGCCACCGACTGGTGCGCCCGCTGCGAATGGGCCCAGACCTGCACGGACTGCCGCGCGGGTTGGATCGGCTAACCCGCAAGACCAATGTGAATGGGACTTCGTGGTCCCCGGCGCCGCCTCGCCTGTTGGGGCAACCGACTGGACCCCGTTTTTCGTGGGAGTCCGCGGGCCGGGTGCCTACCTCCACCCACCTCTGCCCACTCGATGGCCAACACCCTCGAGCCTGAAATCGGCGTTGGCCTCTAGCACGTTTCCTTCTTCCTCATTTCGTTCGCGCCGAACTCAACCGATCACAGGCGCAGGCCGAAGTCCTGCATGGTGCCCTCGACTTTTTCCAGCCCGCCGAGTACGCGACGCCCTTCCGCCGTGAGGCGCCATCCGCGGCGGTCTTCGGCAGCGGCGTCGCTGGTGGGTTCGATCCAGCCGCGTGCCTGCATCTCGGCGACGTGGCCCTGCAGTCGACTGTGCGTGAGGTTCGCAATCAACAGCAGCCGCGTGGTGTAGGCGTCGCCTTCGTCGCGGATGGCCCGCAGCAGGTCCAGCACGAGGCGGCTCCGGCTGCGGTAGGGCTTCGCCATCAGATTCCTCTATGGGCCGCGAGGGACGGCGAAGACTAGGGTGGCGATTCCCGCGAGGGCCAGGACATCGAAGAACGGAATGATGACTGGCGGCCTCAGGAACAGGACGCCGACGAAGGCCAAATGGGCCACCGCCAATAGGCCGAAGCCGACCGCGACCTGCAGACTGCCCTTGGTCCGCCGCTGCCGCCAGTTGATTACGGACATCACGGTGGGAACCAGGGCCAGCAACGCCTCGGCGGATTGCAGGACGGCGTTGGAGACCAGGAAGAACGGGACTGCCGCGAGCGCAGCTGCGCCCGACTCCAGCGACGAGGGGCGCACGTAGGCGTACGCGACGATGGCCAGGGCCGAGATGACCAGGATATGGTGCAGCCAGAATGGCCAACCCAGACGCGCCTCGACGATGAACCGGTCACCCGATAGGCCACCGCCAGTCCCGTTGCCATGGAAAACCTGGAACGAGCCGGCGGAATCCGAGGTACCATTGAACGGAGGT
>JBAZXE010000069.1:0-11122 GCA_041659985.1 Thermoplasmatota archaeon
TGGCTCGTCGGCCTGGGCATTGCCGCCGTGTTCTTCCTCGGCCTCAAGAGCGTCTTCACGATGCTCAAGGTAGACATCAAGCATTTCGGCCGGCGCGAATGGCTCGGCACCGGGGCGCTGTACTTCATCACCTGGCTGTCGTTCTTCATCATCGCCATCAACCCCCCGGTGTCGGACTTCGCCGCCCCCCGCGTCGAACTCCATGTCTCCCCCCTCCTGCAGGAGTCGGACGATGCGGTGACCATCGACCTCTTCGTCGAGGACAACCGCGCCGTGGCCGAATACTCCTTCTCGTTGGAACGCGACGGGACCCTCCTGGCCAACACCGACCAATTGGTCCCCGTCGGACGCGGCCACTACCGCTACGCGGCCATCGGCCTCACCCCCGGCACCTACCAGGTCAAGGCCGCAGCGCAGGACGACTCCGGCCACGCCGCCGAGCACAGCCTCGAGTTCTCCGTCGTCGCCAACCTGTTGCAGGTGACGCTGCCCGAAGGCGACCGTCTCGACCAGGCAAACGACCAGATTCTCGTCAAGACGCTGCTGCCGGGGTTCGAACCCTGCCAGACCAAGAAGGGGCGCATTACCAACGTGCCCTGCGTCCGGACGGTCCAGCTCCTCTTCTCCGACGGCGACCGCATGGACCTCGAGCACTCGACGACGTTCGGCGGCTGGCTTGCCACCAGCAACTTCGCCGGCTGGACCGAGGGCGCCAACAACTTCACCGTCGCCCTGCAGATGGTGCCGACGTTCGCCGGCACCGCCAAGCTGGGCGGCGGCAACATCACGGCAGGACCCTTCGAGGTCACCGTGGACGTCACCAACAACCCGTTGGGCTCCTACGTCCCCAAGGTCCTTGCCGAACCCTCGGCGCCGACGCGCAACGTGCCGGGCCTCGGGCTTCCCCTGCTGGCCTTCGGTCTGCTGGCCGCAGTCGCCGTGCTGCGCCGCCGCAAGTAAGCCCAAAGCGCACCGTCGCCTGCCGAACGAGACCGACCTCGGCGCGGGCGTGGCCCGGTCTGCCTGAAAGGGCAACCGCCGGCTGACGCAACTCCTCTTGCTTAGTGGGCCATTTCGGATTTGAACCGAAGGCTACGAGTCCCGAACCCGCAAGGTTACCAAGCTACCCCAATGGCCCGTTGGGCCTCGCCACAGAGACCCCCTATTTGTCCCCTTCTCAGTCAATCGGAGGCGCGCCAGCCTCCCCCCAACCAGTCACAGCCCTTTTTCTGGAAAAGGAAAAGGCACATAGACTCGGGACGCCGATTGCATGGGTATGCCCGAGAAACCCGCCGGCAAAGTGGAACACTACTACCCGAAGGTCCAGGCGGCCGCCGTTCGCCTCACCAAGAAGGTCAAGCTCGGCGACCAGGTCCACATCGTCGGCCACGGCGACGACTTCAAGGAAAAGGTGACGAGCCTCCAAGTGGACCGTGAACCGATCCAGGAGGGCAAGCCCGGGCAGTCGGTCGGGCTGTGGGTCAAGGAGCGTGTCCACGAAGGCGACGACGTTCTCCTCGTGACGCCCAGCGCCGCCAAGCCGAAGGGCCGAAAGGCCGCCAAACAAGCAAAGAAGGCGGCACCCAAGTCGAAGGCCGCGAAGAAGGCCCCGCGCAAAGCCGCGAAGAAGGCCAAGAAGAGCAAGGCGAAGGCCAAGAAGGCGAGCCGGAAGAAGTCGGCACGCGCCAAGCCGCGCAAGGCCACGAAGAAGCGCCGCTGACGTCTCCGGCGCCGGACCCGCTACAGATTTACGCGCCAGGCCCGGTCTGGGCGTGAATGGCGTCACGGCCCTCCCTGTTCGAGACGCAGAAATCCGCCCTGCGCGGCGCCGCCGACAGCCCGTTCGGGCCGACCGCCCAAGCCCTGGTTGCCGCCGTCGTGCTGGCTGGGGCCAAAGCCCTGGTCCACCTGCAAGGCTGGGAGACGCTCGTCACCGGCGTCCCGGTCCTCACAGCGCTGCTTGGGTCCGTCGTCTTCACCCTCGCCATCGTTCTCGCCGGCGTCCTCGCGGATTTCAAGGAAGCGGAACGCGGCTTGGGGGAGATGGTAAGCCAAGTGCGCCGCCTGCACTGGGATTTCTCGTTGACGGGCGCCGATGCGGCCACCCTCGCCGAGTTGCGCAGCAACCTGGTCCATTTCCTCGAAATGGTGCGCGAGAATGCGCGGCACGGCTTCCGCTGGCGCTTGCGCGACCTCCACTCCCCCATCGACGCCATGGACCGCCTGCTCGTGGAGCGCATTCGGGCACCCTGGCCGACCACGCGCACGGTCCAGATGGGTCTTGGGACGCTCACCCGCAACATCGATCGCCTCGAAGTCATCGTCGAGACGACCTTCATGCGCGCCGGATACACGTTCTCCGCAGCGGCCATCTCGGTGGTCCTCGCGTGTTTCCTTCTCGCCCCCCTGGGGGACGTCCTGCCCGCGTCGCTCCTCGTCGGCGCCATCGCCTTCGTTCTGATCGGGCTCTACGTCCTCGTGCGCGACCTCGACAATCCCCTGGCGGGATCGGTCCGCATCAGCACATTGCAGGTGGACAAGCTCGTCGCGTTCCTCAAGGCGCGCCAGGCCGGCGAAGCCCCGGCGCCGGTTGTCAAGTCGGCCTGATCGACGACCGACTGAACAAGGAAGACCACGGAACGCACGGAACCAAGCAGACCATTGCCCTAACCTCAGTCGGCCTGGGTGGCCGCGCGCGCGAAACGAGCCAAAGCTCGCAAAGCGACGGCCGTTTCGTGCTAGGCAAGCCTTAGGACTTCCATCCCGCGATTCATGTCGCCGGTGAAGACGTAGCCGTTCCAGATGCGGGCGCTCCAAGTGTTGACCCCTTCGGGATGGTACTGGTCCAAGATCACCGGCGCGGTTGGGTCGCTGAAGTCGATGAGGAGCACGCCGGCGGAGTACCAGCCGAGGACGATTTTGTCTTCGCCGGGCACGACTTGGCCGAAGTGGGCGGTGCAGTTCGGAACCGCGGTGTAGGTGCCGCCCACGACCTGGCCGACCGCGCTGGGGTCGGTGTTGGGGCTTGTCGGAAGCGTCGGAACCACGGGCGCCACCAGGGGCGGGCTAATCCAGCTCAGCATCTGCGGGTCGGCCGGATTGCTGATGTCGAAAAACCACAGGGCGCCGAGCGGGGTGCTCTTTCCCGTGACGGGGTCGTTGACGAAGCAGGCACCCGGGTTTTGGCCGCCGCGGTGCTCGTCGCCGATGATGAGGATGTTGCCGTCGGCGCTGGCGGTGGCGAAGTGGTGCAGGCTGCGCACCGGCGTCGTCGTGACTCCCGTCGGGTTGCTCGGGATGGGCGGGTTCGTGATGGGCGTGCCGGAGACCGGGTTGTCGGCGATGTCGACCACGGCGTAGAGGGCGATGCCGAAGTCGTGCGCCTTCGGGTCAAATCCCGTCATGTCCCAGACTTCCGTGCGCTGGATGCCGGCGCAGTAGCCACGCCACAGCGCCTGGCCGGGACCTCCCTGGAACGTGGTGCCATGGCAGCCGTGCGTGCCGTAGTCGCCAAGGATGCGCGGGTTGTACGGATCGCTGGCGTCGACGAGGGCGTTGGAGCCGCCCGCGCCGGCGGACGGGTTGTTCCACACGTACTCGGTGCCCGGCATGACGGCGATGTAGTGGTTGCGCTCGAATTCCAGCGACGAGGCCCACACCGCGTTGGCGGGGTCGGTGACGTCCCAGAAATGCATGCCGTTGCTCTGGGTGGCGAGGACGAGAGTGCGGCGGCCGTCGGGGTGCGCGATGACCTCGGCCTTGCGCGAGAAGGGGGTCTCGCTCGATTCGCCCGTGGAGTTGTAGACGAGGACCGGGTGTTCGGGGTCGCTGACGTCGGAGATGAAGAAGCCGGAGCCGAGGGCAGAGCTAAAGACATAGTCGCCGAGGACGAAGTTGCCGCCCGCGGTGGGCCACGGCGAACCATCGGCGGCCGCGAGACGGGCCACCGCCTCGAAGTGCGTCACCGACGCGGGCTGCGGGTTGGCAAAGCTGGGCTCGGTCGACCAGGGGTCGGCCGCCGAATAGGCGCCGCCGCTTCCACCCTGGTTGGCATCGTCGCCGCAACCGGCGAGGAGAGCGGTCAGAAAGACGCTTGCCAGAAGCAAGGAGCGGAGGGACCCGTTCATAGACGGCGAGGTCGGTGATTTGCGCTTAACAATTGTGGCCATCCGATTTGCCGGATTTTCTTGGATTCGCCAGATTGGGTCGGCGCTTTACCGGGTCCGGCGAATCGTTTTGGGAATCCGGCGAATCAAACCAGCTTCAGGATGTCCATGCCGCGCACGGTATCGCCCGTGTAGACGTAGCCGTCCATGAAGCGGGCCTCCCACGTGCTGGTGGGTCCGTCCGCGCGGTAGTGGTCGACGGCCACAGGGGCCGTGGGGTCGCTGAAGTCGATCAGGATGGTGCCCGCCGAGTACCAGCCAAGAGCCAAAAGGTCGCGGCCGTGCAGGACATCGCCCAGGTGGGTGGAGCAGTACTGCGGGAACTGGTTCTCCACGCTGCCGCCCAAGGCGTCGTAGTCGATCTGGAAGTAGCCCAGCGGCGTCGGCAGCGCCAGGTCGCTGATGTCGAAGAACCAGACCGCCGAGGTCGGATAGGGGACGGTGTCGCTGCACACCGGGGTTGGCGCGGCGACTCCGACGAACTCGTCGCCGATGATGAGCATCGTGCCGTTGTGCGCGTCGTAGACGGAGTGGTGGATGTTCACCAGCGGGTAGTCGATGACTTGGAGGATGACGGGGTGGAGCGGGTCGGCGACATCCCAGATCATGGTGTCCGTGACGCCGGCACAGTAGGCGCGCTGGAGGTCGGCGTTGGCCGTCATCTCGTGGCACGTCGTGGAGAGGACGGGGCGGGGGACGCCACCGACGGTCATGGCGACGGCGGGGAACACGTACAGCGAGACGACGGGATTCTCCGGGTCGGTGAAGTCGATGATGTCAATCTGGCCGGTCTCGCCGGCGCCCGGCACGTGCGCGCTGATGGAGCGCGAGTTGTACACGACGGCGGTGCCGGGGATGACCATCACGGTGTGGCTGCCGGGCACCGGGGCCGCGGAGACGAACGCGGGGGCGGTGGGGTCCTCGACGTCGACGAGGATGACGTCACCGCGCGCCATGGCGGCGTAGTGGCGGCCGTTGGGGTGCAGGAACGTCTGCACGTCGCGCGAGCCTTCCGTGTCCGGCACTTGCTCGGCGAGGAGGACCGGGTGTTCGGGGTCACGGGCGTCGACGATGCGCAGACCGTCGCCACCGGAGAGGTAAGCGAGTCCGTCCGCGACCCAGATGCCCGTCGTGGAGTTGGAGTTGGGTTGACTGACCCACTCCATTCCGGTGATGGCGTCGGGGCCCTGCGTCGAGTCGGGCTGACGGTAGCCCGCCGGGGGCGTGACCGCACCATCGCCGCCGTCATCCGTGCTGTCCGAGAGACAACCGGACAAGGAGGCAAGCAGGAACACGGCCAGAAGGAGACGCTGCATCGGGGCACGCGACTTTGGCGCGCTATTTCGGCATTGTGGGCCTTGCAACGGCGGGTGCAACCGGGGGGACGTTGTTTTCATCGGCAAGGCTTCTTGCCTGCGTGGTTTCTCCCAAGACCATGGAAGCCGCGGTCACGGGGGCCTTCTCCTTCACGGGATCGCATGTCGCCCGGGAACTGCTGCGGCGCGGCCACGCGGTCCGGACCTTGACCAGCCACCCCGCCAAACCCGACTGGGCCCGCGACGTGGCAGTCCACCCGTTCTCCTTCGACGACCCCGCCGGACTTGCACGATCGCTACGAGGTGCCAACGTTCTGGTCAACAGCTACTGGATGCGCTTTCCACGCAAGGGAGTCCGATTTTCGGATGCCGTGGAGAACACCCGGATTCTCCTCGCCGCCGCGAAACAGGCGGGCGTCAAGCGCGTCGTCCACGTGAGCGTCGCCAACGCCGCCCCGGACGCCCTGGTCCCCTACTACCGGGCCAAGGCGGCCGCTGAGCAGGCGGTGCAGGCGGCGGGCGTTTCGCACGCCATCGTGCGACCGACCTGGATTTACGGTGAGGGAGACGTCCTGCTCAACAACCTTGCCTGGCTCTTGCGGCACCTCCCGTTCTTCCCCATGGTGGGGCGGGGCCGGTATCGAATCCAGCCGGTGTACGTGGGGGACGTGGCAACCCTCATCGCGGATTTGGCCGAGTCCAAGCACATTGTGACCGTTGACGCGGCGGGTCCCGACGTCTTCGAGTACCGCGAGTTCGTGCGCGTCCTCAAGCGCGCCCTCGGCAAGCATCGCTTGGTCGTGCCGACGCCGGCACCGCTGGCCCTGGCCCTGGGGAAACTGACGGGCCTGCTGCTGCGCGATGTCGTGGCTACGGGTGAGGAGATGCGCGTCCTGCGGTCGAGCCTCATGACCTCGAGCCAGACGCCGGTCGGCCGACAACATCTGGAGGCTTGGCTGCGCGAGAACCGCGAAACAGTCGGTCGCCGCTGGGCCTCGGACCTGGGCCGCCATTATCGGGGCGTGGACCTGGAGCCGTTCAGACGCGGCGGCCCCTCCGGCCCGTAGTCGCCGGACGCGACTGTCGGCCTCGCCACCTTGCGGCCCCGCACCGTTGGCCGTTCCCTTGGTCAACCACCCAAGGCGGCCAGCCGCCAACCCGCCAAGGCCAAGAGCGGCCCGCCCGCCCCGTTCGCCGTGGCGTTCGCCAGCGCCAAGCCGACGTGGCCGCCGCGCCACAGGTCCACGGTCTCCGCCGAATAGGTCGACATCGTCGTGAACCCGCCGAGGAAGCCGACGGCGATGGCAAGGCGGGCCGAATGCTCCATGCCGTGGTCCAAGAACAAGGCCCCCAACGCGAACGAGCCGGCCAGGTTCACGGCCAAGGTGTGCCAGGGGAACCCGACGCGCGGCCAGGCACTCGACACGGCAAACCGGGCCAGGCAGCCCAAGGCGCCGCCGACGGCGACGAGAGCGACGTCACGCCAGGGAACAGCCAAACTACAGCTCCATGGACATGGCCACTTTTGCGACATATTTCGGGATTGCGGGCAAGGGGTCAGAGCGCCGAGGTCGCTGGAAGCGGCCGAGGCCGACACACAACTGGCCGGCGACCGCTGAATGGCGGGCGCCGTCCGCGGGGGGTGCAGGGGGGCGCAGCGCCCCCTGCTGAATGCAAGCACCGAAACGGGTTGCCCCGCGCGAAGCGCGATGGCAATCCCGTTTCGGACAGCTAGACCGTGACGGGGATTGGCTTCGGCACCTTGATGCCGTGCTTGCCGGCGATGGACCAGAAGACCTCGGGGCTGACGCCCTTGTTGTCGCGGTCCCACTGCCGGTATGCTTGGATGAAGTCGCGCACGTACTCCTTGGTGTGCGCCTCGGTGAAGTCCTTGATCTCGTTGGCGATGCCGACCAACTGCTCCTTCGAGGCCTTGAGTCCGGCCTCGTTGAGGCGGGCCTCGACGGCGCGGGTGCCGGTGTGCTTGCCGAACACGAAGCGACGGCGACGGCCCAGGCTCTCGACTTGCATGGGCTCGTAGGTCAGCGTGTTCTTGATGACGCCATCCGTGTGGATGCCGGACTCGTGCGTGAAGGCGTTGTAGCCGACGATGGCCTTGTTGAACGCGACGGGCACGCCGGCAATCTCTTCGACGCGGCGGCTCAGTTTGTAGAGCGCCTGCTTGTCGATGTGGGTGTCGACGTGGTAGAGTTCCTCGAGGGCCATGACCAGTTCCTCGAAGCTGGCGTTGCCGGCGCGCTCGCCGATGCCGTTGACCGTGGTGTTGACGCAGGGGATGCCGTGTTCGATGGCGGTGAGGGAATTGGCAACCGCCATGCCGAAGTCGTTGTGGATGTGCACGCCGTACTCGACCTTGGGGCGCTTGATGCGGGCGACCATCTCGTCGAGCCACCAGCCGAACGTGCTGGGCGTCATGACGCCGACCGTGTCGCAAAACAGGACGCGCTTTGCGCCGGCGTCGATGGCGGCGCGGTAGATCTCGGTCACGAAGCCCATGTCGGCGCGGACGGTGTCCTCGGTGACGAAGGTGACCTTGAGGCCGTGGTCCTTGGCATATTCGACGGACTCGACGGCCTTCTCGATGGCCTGCTCGTGCGTCAGGTTGAGCTTGTGCTTGAGGTGCACTTCAGACGCTGCGATGAAGGTGGCGATCTCGGAGGCGTCGCTTTGGATGACGGCGTCGATGTCGGAGCGCACGGTGCGCGCCGCTCCGAGGATCTTGGCGTCCAGCCCTTCCTTGACGATGGCCTTGACGGCCTTGAGTTCGTTGGGGGAAACGGCGGGGATGCCGACGTTCATGATGTCCACGCCGGAGGCCGAGATCATGCGGGCCAACTCGACTTTCTCCTCGATGGAGTAGTACACGCCGGGCGTCTGTTCGCCGTCGCGCAGCGTCTCGTCCCACCACACGATCTTCTTCGGCCACGCGTGTTTCGGCGAGCCGTTGACGTGGAAGTTTTCGATGAGGAGGTCGGGAGTCGCCGGCTTCTTCCCCACAAGGCGGCCAAAGCCCTTCGATGTCTTCCCCTTCGCGCGGTCGGCCGGCATCGCGCGGCGATGGCGCGCGACCCCGTTAAAGGGTTGTCCTGGAGGGGGCTTCGCCCCCTTCGACCGCCGGGGCGGGTCCGCCGCGAGCGGACCCACCCAACTCGCCTGAAACCATGCTGCTTCTGCGAGCTGACAAAAACCCGAGAAATTAGCCCGGCACGAACTTCACGCCGTAGCGCCAGGCGCCCTGCGAACGGAAGAGCCGGCGCAGGACCGGCTGCACGGCCTGCCCCGTCCACGGCGCCGCGTCGCCGGCCCAAAGGCCAACCGTGCGCGTGCCGCCGCAATCGACGAGCACGACGTGGTAGGCTCCGACGGCGTCCTGCAGGCGCATGAATTCAGCGGGAGCCGCGCCGGCCCCAATCGTCGTCCACGACACCACCTGGCCGCGCGGAAGGCGCAGCCGTTCGGCCAAGACGACGTCATGTCGCGCCGGCAGCACGTACGCTCCAAGCGGGAAGTCCGCTTCGCCATCGGGCGCTTCGCGGGCGGTGCGATGCTTCTGCCAGTCCGTTTCGGATCGGGGCGGGGCCTTGGCATAGACGGCTTTGGCGGCCGCTTCAACGTCGGGCATGGGGCCGTCATGCAGGATGACAACGCCGCCGACCGTGGTCCCGACGGATCGCAGGGCCAGGGCAGCGGACGGGTCCGGTTTGAGACCCGTGCCTGACCAGAACCATGCAGGAACCTCGAGGCCCTCGACCTTGACGGCCGTGCCTTCTGCCAGGCCGCGGACTGCCAGCCAGGCCAACGTGAGGTCGTCCTCGTCGAACGACGGCCACAGCTTCTGGCCTCGCTTGCGCTCGGGTGTCGCGAGTTCCAGCGTCATGCGTCCGCCTCCCAGACGTGTACGGCACAAGTTGCACCGGAGCCGCCGACGTTGTGCGTCAGCATGCGGCGAACGTCCTTGACTTGACGGCCGCCGGCAAGCCCGCGCAGTTGCTCGAAGACCTCGACCGCTTGCCCAGCGCCCGAAGCGCCGAGCGGATGGCCTTTGGCCTTGAGGCCGCCGGAAGGGTTGACGGGAATGGGCGCGCCGAGAGTGGTCTTGCCCTCGGCTGCGGCGAAGCCGCCTTTGCCCTTGGCGAACAGACCAAGGTCCTCGCTGGCCATGACTTCGGCGATGGTGAAGCAGTCGTGCACCTCGACGGCGCCCATGTCGCGGATGGAGCGGCCAGCCATGCCGAGGGCCGCAGCCGCTGCCTTGCGCGTGGCAGGCATCCCGGTGAGTTCGGTGCGGTCATGCAAGGCGAGAGGGTCCGTGGCCGCGCCCGAGCCGGTCAGCCAGACGGGATGGTCGGTGAACTCGGCGACCCGGTCTTCCGCGACGAGAAGGAGGGCGGCGGCGCCGTCCGTGGTGCTGCAGCAGTCGAAGAGCCCGAGAGGATCGGCCACCATGGGGGCTGCCAAGGCTTTCTCCAGCGTGGTGGGCTTCTGGAACTGGGCGTGCGGATTGTGCGCGCCGTTGGCGTGGTTCTTGAAGGCTATGGCGGCCAGGTGCTCACGCGTCGTGCCAAACTGCTGCATGTGCGCCCGCGCCATGAGGGCGTAGACCCCGGGGAACGTCAGTCCCGCCGCGCGTTCGACTTCGGTGTCGCCGGAGACGCCGAGCCAGTAGCCACGGTGGGCCTTCGAAAACGGTGTCATGGATTCCACGCCGGCTGCCAGAGCGACGTCGACCTCGCCGGAGCGGATGGCCAGGAACGCGTCACGGATTGCGAAACCGGAACTGGCGCAGGCGTTCTCGACGCGGTGCGCCGGCGCGCCCAGGCTCGGCGTTCCCTGCAAAAACAAGGCCGCGGAATTGCCGGGTTGGTGGCCGCCGAAGCCGACCGTGCCAATCCACGCCTCGTCGACCGTTCCGTTCCAGGCCGGGCCGGCGCGCGTGCGCAGTTCGGACCAAGCCTCGTCGAAGAGCTGCTTGGGCGTCTGCGGTCGGGCTCCGAACCGGCTCATCCCGGCGGAGACGAGGGCGACGCGGCGGGGCACATGCAGAGCCAACGCGAGGCCCTACATGGGCGCTCTGCTCGGTTCGGTCGCAGGGCTGTTGGGCCACACGGACGACAACGGCCCCCGTTCAGTTCCAACCGAGAGGTTCAATCCCCTTCCGACGGGGGGTCGTCGGCGTGGGTGTTGTCGGCCGCGCCCAGTTCGGTTCTGACCGGCAGGTGGAACCGCGTTCCGACGGCAACGCCCGCGGCCTGCGCATCAACGAATCCGAATTGGCGGCGCCGGGCGCCGCCCGGCGCGCTCCGCGCGCCGATTCTCCAAGGGTTGTTTCAAGCCGTGGCCGGCGTCGCCGTTGGAGATTGCAATGACCTCGTCGAACAGGAACGGCGCCGGTTGAACGTGACAGCACGCTAGTAGTACGGCAGCCACGGGTCGAGGTGGCCCTGCAACGCAACGTAGACTCCTGCGAGGACCAACGGATTGAGGAGGTTGTCCGACACGGAGAACGGAATCGGAGCCACGATATCGACGGCGAGGAACGCGGCGGCGGTGACGACGGCCATCGGCACCCCCACAAGCGGTACGACAATGGCGAAGGCGACGACTGTCCCCCCCAGGCTG
>JBAZXE010000070.1:0-10938 GCA_041659985.1 Thermoplasmatota archaeon
GGCGAGGAGCTGGACCGGGACCACGACGGTGAGGCGGCTCGAAGCCCCGACGACCTTGAAGCTGAACGTATCTGGCTCCTTGGCGAGGTTGGCGGCCTTGGCCTCAAGGATGTAGGTCGTCGCCTCTCCGTTGGAGGCGCGGAACGGCACGGCGCTGGAGAGCCGGGCATGGCCGGACTGGGCAACCCCAAGCTGGATGAGGTACGTGCCGACGGAGTCGTCGTCTGGCATGTTGTCCTGTGCCCACACCGGGAAATCGACGGTCGGGAGATCGCCTCCGCTGATGAGGGGGTTGTTACGCAGGTTCGAGCCGGACTCGACGCGGATGCCCTCCAGGCTGCGGCTGGGGAATGGTGCCGCGCCGTCCGCGTCGGCCAGCAGGTCACGCTGCAGGGCGACCGTCAGCGTTTCGGCCTCGACGTCGGCGATGACTTCGCCGAAGGTGTACCAAATCTCGTTCCACTCGGCCGTCGCAGAGTCGCGGAAGTTGAGGTAGGCGAAGTATTCGGTGGCCAAGTGCGCCACGGCCCGACCAACCTGCAGCTGGAATTCACGACCGTTGTGCAAGAAATGGACGACCGTGCGGGTGCCTTCGGGGGCGGTCTCCTGGTCGGCGGCCTTGAGGTCCTCGAAGGTGAGCGTGAAGGCAATCTCCGTGCGGGACTCCGTGAGCGAAAGGCCCCGCAGATCCGCGCCGGAATAGGCGGCCGCGCTATCGGCCGTGACAGGGGTACCGGCCACGCTGAGTTGGACGTCTCCTGCGGGGTCGTCCAGGAGGGGGGCCTCCGCTGCAGTCTGGGCCGTGCCGGGTGGGACGAATAGGCTGGCCAACAGGAGGGCGGCCAGGGCAACGGACCGAATCATGATGGACGAACGATTCGGACCAGGTATTTGCGCTTCGTGGTCCAACGACCGAATTTTCCGGCTAGAGGGCCAGTCGGGTCTGCTTGCCCGCGGAGGGCAGAACCAGCGGCGCCCGGGTCACAGGCGGGTGAGGCAACGCGGGCAACGCAGAATCCACGCGTACCCCAATTTGCGCGCCGACCAACCGGTCCACGGCATCGACGAAAGCCGCCTCGCAGCCGCGCGGGATGGTCGCCCCGGCGGCGCCCTTGTGGCCGCCGCCCTGTCCGCCGAAAAGCGCGGAACATTCGCGCATGGCAAGCGAAAGGTCGATGCCGCGTGCCTGCAGCTCGTGCGGCGAGCGCGACGAGACCTTCGTCTTGCCGTCGGGCGTCCAGGCAAAGCCGAGAAGCGCCAAATCGCGGCGCAGACCGAGACCGTCGAGCGCCATGCCGCAGACGATGCCGACGACGGTGTCGAGGACCTTGTCTTCGAGATGCACCCACTGCACGGCCGTCCGTTCCGTCACGCCGCTGCGCGCGAAGGCGTCGAGCGCCCCGGCCAGGTGCTTGCGGTGGTCCAGCAGGAGGCCGAGCGCCTCGCCGTACGCGGCACCGCGGTCGCCGCGCGCCACGGCGAGGCCGACCTCGGCGCGGCCGTACCGCGCGGTGCTGTTGAGGAGCGTGCCGAACTCCTGCGGCTCGCGCACCGGCGTGCCAACCTGTTCGCGGCGGAAAGTCACGACCTGCCGGGTGAGGCGTGGCACATCGTCGGCGAGGCCAAGGTCGAGGAGGTGGTCGACGAGGGCACTGCGGAGGGCGCGGCGTTCGGCGTCGTCAAGCATCGACCAGGAGCGCTCCACGCCATCCTGTTCGAGGGCCACGCCGGCGTCGCGGCACAGGCGTTCGACGTTGCGCGGCGCCCCCGAGAGGCCGGGGATTGCCGGTTCTGACGCGCCCGACAGGAAGCGGCGCAGAGGCCTGGTCTCGGACCCGAAGAAGGCGAGGTCGTCCTTGGCGTCGAGCAGGCCGGTGTCGCGGCCCAGGGCGACAAGGGCGGCGTTGGCGCCGGTGAAGCGTCGCTGCTTGCGGTCCTGCAGGTCACCGCTTGCGCCGACTAGGGCCATGGGGAGAAGATCCAGGTTGACTGCGTCGAGGGCGGCCGCAGCCAAGTAGGCGCAGCCAGCACCCGAAATCTCCTCGCCACTCAGGCCGTCGAGAAGCGGGTTGAGGTGCGCAAACGATTCCTCGCTGCCGTCGCGCACGAGTTGATGGTGGTCGCACACCAGGCGCGGCGTGTCCGGGAAGCGCATGTAGACGGTCGAGCCAAGGTCGCAGAACCACAACGCCTGGCCGCCGGCGGCGAGAATCTGGGCGACGTGGGAATCGTCCATCGACTTGGCGGCGAAGGTGATGAACGGAATGCCGGCGCGGTCCAGGCAGGTTGCGGCGATGGCGGCGGCGGAGACGCCGTCGGCGTCGATGTGGTGGACGACGGTCACTGTGCGGCCGGAGGCCTTCTGTTCGCGCAGCCACGCGGCGGCCGCCTCGGCGCGCCGGCGCAGGGCCGGGTGCAGGTCCGCCGGCAGGGCATCCACAAATCCTCCAGTGGGCCAAGAGAAGAAAAGGGGCGCGGGGCGGGGTGAAAGCGCGCCGCCCACGACCGACCGAACAGGGATTCCAGGGAAACCCGGGGAAACAGTTCAAAGTCCCCGGGTCTCCCCGAAATCCCTGTTTGGGCGTCGTCGGTTTACTTCGCCGGCACCATCAGACTCGGCGTCCCGTTTGGCACGATGGGCAGCTCGAGGACGAGGCCTTCGAGGACCGTTCCGCCGGGGACTCGTTCGGCGTTGCCGAAGTACACCGGTTCCACGGTGCTGGCGACGAGGACGAGTTCCTCGCCGGCCTTGAGTCGCACGCCGACGCCGCCCATGTCAAGAGCGAATTCCACGGCGCCCGCGTTCGGGCCGGCGATGCGCAGCGGGACGACCTGGTCGTCCACGATGGACTCGAAGGGGTCCATCCGGCTCGGGACCTTGAGGCTGAAGTAGACGATGGTGTCCGCGCCCGGGGCGGTGATTTTGCCCTTCAGGGTCGGGATGCCGGCGATGACCGTGTCGGCTTCGGCGGTGAACAGGCTGATGGAGACGCCGGGGCCGGCGGGACCCTGCACGACGGGCGTCGGTCCGGCCAGCGAGAAGGCGCGCATCTCGGTTCCAGGCAGCGGGAAGGTCGGGCCGACGACGTTGGTCTCGTCCTCGAGGGCGAGGCAGACGCGTGGGCCGGTATCGACGGGGAGCTGCAACAGATGCTTTTGGTGCCAGGCAATCTGCAGGTCCACAAGTTCGCCGCACGGCTTGCCGCCGGGCTGGCCTTGCAAGCCCACCGGGAACGGCGTGGTGTTGGGCCGCAGCGAGTTGACACTCAGGACGTGGCCGCCCAGGTGCGTGTACAGCCCGGTCTGGTTGGACGGCAACCCGGTGGCTTCCAGCATGCGAAGGTTGGCGACGGCTTGGTTGAGCGGGAACAAGGTGTCCGGCATTCCTTGAATGAGGAGCGTCGGGATGGTGATGCCGCCCGGGTAGCTCACTGGGCTGGCTTCCTTGAGGCGCGTGTAGAGGTCCGGGATTCCAGGGAGTTGGCCCGCGGGGAAGTTGTTGCTCGCGGTGGCGTAGGCGAAGCCGACGTGGAAGTCGTTGCTGAAGACGACCGATTGCTGGGCGTTGCCGGCTCCGTAGAACAAATCCACCCAGCCGGACTTGACGGCTCCGTTGGGAGCGAGAGCCTCGGTGATGTCGTTCCACGAAATCTCGGGAACGATGGCGTCGAGACGGGCGTCGAAGATGGCGCCCATGAGCTGGTAGGCGCCGCCGTAGGAACCGCCGATGGAACCGAGCAGCGGGTCGCCGGGGGATTCCATGAGCACCCAGTCAAACGTGGCGACGTGGTCAATGACCTTCTGGACATCCTTGACCTCGTAGTCGGGGTGCATGAAGTAGACCTCGGAGTCGTCTTTCGAATCGCCGTGTCCGCGCTCGTCGAAGGAGACAACGCCGAAACCAGCCGCGATGATTGTCGTGAAGGCGTCCTCGGTCGTGGCGCGTTTGCCGGTGAAGCCGTGGCTGTGCAACAGGACTGGGACCTGTTGGGTCGCGTTGGCGACCTTCGGCTTGTAGATGGAAATGGGGATCATGTGTGCGTCGAACGACGGAATCTCCAGCGTCGTGTACTCCACGGCGCCGTCGGAGGGGAAGTGCGGCCACGCAGACACCTCAGGCGTCGTGTTGACGACGGGCGTGAAGTCGGCCGGGTCGCCGACATCCAGCAACGGATCCGGTTCCACTTGCGGGGCCTTGTCCTTGCCCAAACATCCGGCCAGGGGAAGGAGAGCTACAACCAGGAGGACGACCAGGGGGGACCGCATGCAACCAACGCTTGACCATTCTTGGGCCTACATAGGGGTTGGGGTGCGGTCAACCCCCGCGATTCCAGCAGCCTCATGCCCCGCGGAGTCCGTACGACGGCGTGGCGTTCCTCGCGATGGCTGGACATGGTCGCAGCGGCACCGCGCTCCGGTTGGCCGCCATCGGCACGGCCCTCTTCGCAGTCCTGGTCGTCCTGTTCAATGCCGACTACGCGTTCCGTGAACCCCTCCTTGCCTACGGCTTCCCGCTCAACGCCCTCGTCTTCCACGTCGGTTTGGGCTACGGGTTGACGGCGGCATTCGGCGCCGAGGAGAAACGGGGGAAGCACGCAGGACTGGCCATCGCATGCAACCTGATTCCCGTCTTCCTGTTCTGGTTCATGGTGGTTGGCATCATCTACGCCATCCGGACCTTCACCTGAGGCGGGCCCCTACCCCTTTTGAGGAGGGCCCTCCTGGCGTCGGCGTCGCCATGTCCATGGACCCCGTCCTCGCCAAGATGCTGGACCTGAAGTTCTTCCACGACAACGGCTACCAGCGCCGGATCTGCCCGACGTGCAAGGACCCGTTCTGGGCCACCGACCACGCGCTCGAGCTGTGCGGCGACTCCAACTGCGTCGAGTACGATTTCCTTGGCAACCCGCTCACGACCAAGCCGCTGTCGGTGGCGGAGATGCGCAATGCGTTCCAGTCCTTCTTCGAGCGCAAGGGGCACAAGCGTGTGCCCCGCAACCCCGTCGTGGCGCGCTGGCGTGACGACATCTACCTCAACATCGCAAGCATCGCGAACTACCAGCCGCACGTGACCTCCGGCGAGGTCCCGCCACCGGCCAACCCGCTCGTGGTCAGCCAGCCGTGCATCCGCCTCAACGACCTGGCCAACATCGGACGCTCGGGCCGTCACTTCTCCTGCTTCGAGATGATGGGTCACCACGCCTTCAACAGCAAGGCCTTGGGCGAGAAGTACTGGACCGAGGAGTGCGTCGCCTACGGCGTCGAGTTCTTGACGAAGGTCCTCGGCCTGGACGGCAAGCGCATCACGTTCAAGGAAGGGACGTGGAACGGCGGCGGAAACGCCGGCCCCTGCGTCGAGGTCTTCGCCGGCGGCCTCGAAGTCGCGACGCTGGTCTTCATGTGCCTGGAGGAGGTCGATCCGGCCCGCGTCCCCGCCGGCACGACGACCTACACCATCAAGGGCGAGACCTACAAGATGATGGACCTCCGCATCATCGACACCGGCTGGGGCCTGGAGCGCCTCGCCTGGGCCAGCACCGGCACGCCGACGGCGTACGACACGGTCTTCCCCGAGGCCATCGCGCAAGTCAAGCGCCTCGCCACGAAGCCCATCCGCGACGACGCGCACGCCGCCCGCATCATCACCGAGCACGCCCGCGTCCAGGGCATCCTCAACCTCGATGTCGGGCAGAAACTCGACGGGCTGCGCGAACAGGTCGTGCAGCGCCTAGCCAAGCACGGCATCCAGACCACCGTCGCAGAACTCAACGACATCATGGCGCCCGTGGAGGCCATGTACGGCCTATGCGACCACCTGCGCTGCCTGTCGTTCATGACCGGCGACGGCATCGTTCCGTCCAACGTCAAGGCCGGCTACCTCATGCGCCTGGTGACGCGACGCGCCCTCCGCTTCATGGAGGTCCTCGGCATCGCGACGCCGCTCGGCGAGCTCGTCGCCGGAAACCTCGAGCGCATGGACAAGGAGTTCCCCGGCTTCAAGGCGGCCGCCCCGCGGGCGCGCGAGCTCTTCGCCCTGGAGACCGAACGCTACCACGAATCGCGCGAGAAAGGCCTCCGCCTCGTGCAGCGCATGTTGCAGAAGACGCCCAACCTCACGACGGAGGACCTCGTCGAGCTGTACGACACGCATGGTCTGTCGCCCAACGTCGTGGCCGAGGCCGCCGCGTCCATCGGGAAGACCGTCGCCATTCCCGACGACTTCGACCTCATCGTCGCGGCGCGCCACAGCAAGGCGGCCAAGGCAAAGGACAAGGGCCTGCACCTGCCGGTCAAGGCCACCGACCTCGTCTATTACCGCGACCAGGCCAAGCGCTCGTTCACCGCGAAGGTCCTGTGGTCCGGCGCCGTCGAGGGCAAACCCGCCGTCGTCCTTGACCAAACCTGTTTCTTCGCCGAGACCGGAGGCCAGCCCGGCGACCGCGGCGTCCTGCGTTCCAACGATGGGCACGAGGTCGAGGTCCTCCTCACCACGAAGGACGGCCCCCACGCCATCCATCACACGTCCGAGCTGCTGCAGGTCAATGCCCAGGTGCACGGCGAAGTCGACTGGGCGCGCCGCATGGACCATACCCGCAGCCACACCGCGACGCACATCATGAACCAGTCCGTGCGCCGCGTGCTTGGCCCGCACTCCTGGCAGGCGGGGACGCAGAAGTACCACGACTGCGCCCGCGTCGACATGACGCACTGGCGCCGCCCGACGAAGGAGGAGCTGCACGCCATCGAGGCGCTGGCCAACCAGGTTGTCCTCGATGGGCGCAAGGTCAGCCGCACTTGGCACCACCGCGAGAACGCCGAGGTGCGCTGGGGCTTGCAGCTGCTGCAAGGCGGCATCCCCAAGGGTCGCGACGTTCGCGTCGTCATGATTCACGGCAAGGGCCACGAAGGCGTCGAGGACAAGGACTACTTCGACGTCGAATACTGCGGCGGCACACACTGCGACTCCACCGCAGAGATCGGCTCCATCAAGCTCTACCGCACCGAGCGCATCCAGGACGGCGTCGAGCGCTTCGAGTACTCGACGGGCCTGCACGCGGTGCACAAGTGGCAGGAGACCGACGAAACCCTTCGCCTGGCCGGCGACGCCATGGACGTGTCCCCTGCCGAGGTCCCCAACGCCGCCAAACGGTTCTTCGGGGAATGGAAGGAGCAACGCAAACTGCTGGAGACCCTCAACGCGCGCCTGGCCGAACTGGAGACGAAGGCCGCCGGCGACAAGGCGGAGACCGTCAACGGCATCCGTCTCATCGCCAACGTGCTGCCCGGCGCCGTCTTGCAGAAGACCGCCACCGAACTCGTCTCACAACCCAAGACTGTTGCCCTCCTCGGTTCAACCGACGGCAGCGTGCGCATCGTCTTCGCCCGCAGCCCCGACGTCGCGGCCGACATGGGCGTCCTCCTGCGGGATGTCATCGGCATCGTCGGCGGCAAGGGCGGCGGCAAGCCGGACTTCGCCCAAGGCGGCGGCCAGGACGCGACGAAGGTCAAGGAGTGCCTGGACGCTGCCAAGCACGTGCTCGAGAAGCTGCTGGCCTAGACCCAATTCAAGGGCCGAGTCGGGGCGACCTCAAGTGCCGTCGGGCTGAGGTTCGACGGGCGGGGTCGCGCCCTCCGAGGGTGGCGCGGCGGGCGAGTCCGTTTGCGTCGGTGCGGCCGTTTCGGCCGCCGTGTCGGCCGGCTTTGGTTTGCGCGGTTGGCGTTGCCGTTGCGGATTTGGCTTGCCGGCCGCGTCGGTGCTGGCCGGTCCCGGAGGCTGCGTCCCTTTCCGTTTCGGTTTGCGCCCGCCGCCCCGGCGCTGGGCCTCGCGGGCCCAGCGGATGCTCGGGTCTGGTCGATGCCCGGCCGGCTTGGGCATCGCGTCCTCCAAGTCCTCGGGGCCGAGGATCTGGCGGGTGAACGCCTTGGTGTCCCACTTCCAGTCCAGCGAGAGGACGCCGGTCTTGTCCGAGCGGCCCACGATGTAGCCGGAGAGCGTCACCGCGGTTCCAGAGGCCGGGACACCAAGGTAGGCGCCGCCGTGCGTCCCCGCAAAGGTCCAGGTGATGACCTGGTGGCCGTGGCCGCCCGTCGCGTCCCACGTGAAGACGCCGTCGGGGAAGCCGGCCCAGAACGATTCGATGAGGCGCACCTGCGCTTCGCCATCCAGTGGCCGGCCGTTCGCCTTGCCGGCGAAGGTCGGCGCGAGGGAAGCGCGCAGAGCATCCGCTGAGCGTGCATCGACGGCGGCCATGAAGGCGGCGCTCATCGTCCGCCTCCGCGCCCGGCAGAATTGCGGCCACCCTTCGGCGGGTAGGGGGTCTTGGCGCGTCCGGCCTCGGCGTCGCCGCGCACGGGGAGGCCCAATGCCTTGCGGGCCGCCTTGGCCTCCGCGCGTTCCTTGGAGGACTGGGTCGGGCTCATGGGTGGAGCCACGCGGGAGGATGGTAAGAAGGCTCCAGTCGCCCCGACTGCGGATTCGAGGTACCGTCTACGCCTTCAGTTTCGGCGCCCAAGCCTTGCGGAACTTGGTGAGCTTGGGGCGGATGACGGCTTGGCAATAGCCTTGCCCTGGGTTGCGGGCGTAGTACTCCTGGTGGTAGTCTTCGGCTGGATAGAACTCGGGCGCTGGCTTGACTTCCGTCACGATGGGGTCGTCCCACACCTTCTCGCGGTCCAGTTCGGCGATGAGGGCGCGGGCCACCCGTTCTTGCTCGGCGGAGTGCGTGAAGATGACGCTGCGGTACTGCGAACCCATGTCAGCGCCCTGGCGGTCCATCGTCGTCGGATCGTGCACGGTGAAGAACACCTCCAGGACCTCGCGGTAGGAGAGGAGGTCCGGGTCGAAGGTGACCTGCACCACTTCGGCGTGACCGGTGTCTCCGTCGCATACCGCCTCGTAGCTCGGGTTTGGCATCGACCCGCCGGCGTAGCCGGAGAGGGCCGACTCGACGCCCTGCAACTGGTTGAACACGGCCTCGATGCACCAGAAGCAGCCGCCGCCGAGGGTGGCCCGCTCAGTCTTGCCCATGCCGGGCCATCACGGTCTGCAGTCTTAGCGGTGTGCCACAGTGCAGTGTTATGCGGTGACGGTGAGGGTGCCTTCCATGCCGCGTTCGCGGTGGTCGCCGATGGCGCAGTAGAAGGTGAACTCGCCGGGGGAATCCGGGGCGATGAAGTTGAAGGCGCTCTGGTCCCCGGAACCGATGGTGTCGCTGGCGGCGCCCGGAATGCCTTCGACGACGATGTTGTGCTGGATGGGCAGGACGTCGTTGTTGGAGAAACTCACGTGCACGACGGCGCCGGCGGGCACCGAGGCCGTCGACGGGTCGAACGAAGGGTTCACGGGGTACGCTCCAACGGAGGCGATGGCCAGCCCGACATCGGCCGGGGCCGGACCGGTGGTCGTGCTGGTGGAGGACGAGGATGAGCTCGAATCGCCGTCGTCCGACGAGTCGGAGCATCCGGCAATCATGACGAGGCCCAGGAGGAGGCCGGCAGCGAGTCCGCGCATGGGACCGGCACGCAAGCAGGGTGGCTTGACGCTTTGGGGTCGCCGCCACATGGCCCGTGCGAAGCTTTCTGTCCCGCCACTCCAATGGGTCCTCGTGGTGGTGGACGCCGTCGGCCCCGGTCGACCGCCGTCTGCTCTGCGGGCGTTCCTGGCCGACCACGGATGGAAGACGGGAGCCTTCCTGGCCGTCGGAGCGACCTGCGCCGCCGTGAACCTCGTGGTGTTCTACGCCTTGGAAGGGCCGGGGCGCGTCGAACCGCATCTATCCAGTGCCCTTGCCACCGAATTGGCCATCCTATGGGGATTCGCGGGACACAGCCTCATCACGTTCCGCCGGCTCGAGCGTCGCCGTCCCGGACACCATCGTTTCCTGCTCTTCCACGCCGTCGCCCTGGCGGGTTTGGGCATCACGGTCCTGGCCTTCTCTTTCTGGCACGATATCCTGGGAGTCTCTCCGCGCTGGTCGCAGCTGTTTGCCCTTCCTGTGTCGACGCCCGCCAACTACCTGGGGCAGCGATACTTGACCTGGAAGGACCGGGGACCGGTTCAGGCGCAAGACTGAGCCAAGGGTTTTGTCCAGGGAGCCACAACATACCGGTCATGGCCGACCCGTTCTTCCGCGAGGCGTATCGCGGAGGCCGGCCGCCCTGGGACATCGGGCGGGCCCAGCCGGCGTTTGTCGAGCTGGCGAACGAAGGCCTAGTCACGGGTTCGGTCCTCGACGTTGGCTGCGGCACCGGTGAGGTCGCGTTGGAGATGGCGGAACGCGGCCACGAAGCCTGGGGCATCGACATCGTGCCGGGCGCCATCGACCAGGCGAAGGCGAAGGCCAAGTTGCGCAACCTCGAGGCGACGTTTCTCGTCGGCGACGCCTTGGAGATGGAGCACCTCGAGCGCACCTTCGACACGGTCATCGACTGCGGGCTGTTCCACACCTTCTCCGACCCGGAGCGCGAGGTCTACGCCGACCAATTGGCCCGCATCCTGGAGCCCGGTGGCCGCCTCTTCATCCTGGCCTTGAGCGACTGGGAGGACGCCTCATGGGGCGGCCCGCGGCGCGTCAGCCAAGCCGAGATCATTGACACCTTCCGCGACGGCTGGCGCGTGGATGACATCCGCGAGGCCCGCTTCGTCGTCTTGCCGCAATTCAAGATCAAGGGCCACTGCTGGCTCGCCTGCCTGGTGCGCGAGGCGGATCCCACCAAACGCAAGCCGAAGGCCAAGAAATCGACGCCGCCGCGCGCCAACAAGGGCATGGTCCTGCCCATGGCGAAGCCGGAACTGCAAGCCGTTTCGTAGCGTCCGGTGGGCGTCGGGTTCATCAGGGCCTCCATGGATGGCAGCGGTGCGCTGGGTTGGCCTGGGAGGGCGGCCCGGACGCTCTGGGAGATTCCTCATGCCCATCCGCGCCTGCGCCAACTGCGGTT
>JBAZXE010000071.1:0-10858 GCA_041659985.1 Thermoplasmatota archaeon
CCCGACCTGTCCATCTTCCGGACGTACGTGCACCAGTCCTGCCCGCCGATGTGCCGCCGCAACCAGCCGGCCGGCCGCGCGCACTGCTACGTCACGTACCTGCGTCGCGGCATCGCCGACGTCGCCTTCGCCGGCAACTTCCGCCGCGGCGAGATGGAGCAGATCGAGACGACGGGCCTCTTCCCGCACCTTGGCAAGATCCGCCTCGGCCACGCCATGAAGGGCAGCGTGAGTGGCGACGTCGACGTGCCCTGGTCGCTGTACCACCCGGAGTCGGGTCTCATGCAGTTCCTGCAGGTCCGCGTCGACGTCGACGGCAGCGACGCGCTCTTCACGGTGCCCGCCGGCCACGGCTACGCAGCGCCGCGCGCGCTTGCTGGTGCGGCCATCTACGTGCACCTGCACGAGATGGGCCAGGAGCTCGGCGTGCCCATCAACCTCGTGCGCACCAAGCGCCGCGCCTTGAGCGACATCGACGAGGCCAACGTCAACCCGCGCGTCATCCAGGCCAAGGGCCGCCACGTCAAGCTCGAGAACACCATGACGTACCTCGGCCAGGTCACGAGCTCGAGGCAGCGCCGCGAGCTGGCCGACCGCGGGATCCCCGGCTACAGCGCCGACGACGCGCAGCGCGTCGTCGACCTGGCCGGCCGCCCCGTCTTCGCAACAGCTATCGGCGCTCCCGGCGTCGCCGGCCTCGTTGATGGAGTCCCTGCGGCCGTACCCGCGCAAGCTGCTCACGATGCGAGCGCGGCAGCTCATGCGGGACTACTCGGAGCAGTCGACGTCGACGCCGGCGGCCATCCGCAACGCGTACCTGGCGGCGAAGGACGAGGCGACGAAGCGCGGCGGCTCGATGGTCAACGCGACGGACGTCCGCAACGCATTGGGACTCCCGCACCCGCCACGGACGGACGACTGAGCTGCGAGTCGTGCGGCCGACTATTTGCTCTTGAGCACAGCGCCGGCGGCCGCCATGAGGACCCCGGCTCCAGTGGTGAACTGGCCAAGCCCATCGTTCAGGCTGGCCAGGAGAATCACGACGCCTCCAACGAGGACGATGATTCCGAGAATCAGGAGCGCTTGTCCGAAGGACTGGCGTTCCGTCTTCGGCCTTCCATTGGTGCCGTATCGGACACCTGGTTGCGGGGAGACGGACCGGGCCGCCATCGCGGCGACGTCAGCGTCGACCTGGCCACCGGCGATGTCGGCAGGAGCTCCGAGCCGATCCGTGGCTCGCACCAGCATGCCGAGCTTGTCAGCGATGCGGTGCTGCGCCGTGCCCATGCGCCAAAAGGCGACCAGGAGCAGGATGAACGGCAGCGCCGCGATGAGCACGATGCCCACGGCGCCGCCGAAGAGGGCCAATTCGGCAGCCATGCCGCGCGACGCCAGCTCCACCGGATAGGTCTGCCGGAGTTTTGCGCACCTCTCCCCCAGAAGGCGTCAAGCCGCCCCAGGGTTAGCTCAGAAGAGCCCGCCCGGGGTTCGCGGAACACGGCGGCATTATATGGCGCCCGTAGACTCCCTCAACCCAGCCAGGCCGACGAGCGCAAACTCGTCGTGCCAGGACAGCCCGCTGCGCAAACAGCGTGCGACCCTCATTCCTACATCGAACTGGAGGACATCAACATGCCCAACGCTAACAGCCAGCTGACGATCGTGAAGAAGGGCGCCCTCATCAGGCGCCCGACGGAGGCCGCGCAAACGACCTCCGCCGGACTACCCGCGCAGCGAGCGAAGACGCTCGACTCGGCTGGAGGACATCCAGCTTCCGAGGAACGCACTTTCACCCGCAAAGCGGGAGTAGCCCCGACCGGATTCGAACCGATGCCAAAGCCTCCAGAGGGCCCTATCCTTGACCACTAGACTACGGGGCTATGGGAAGAGAATGGGTCCAGTGGGCCCGGTCGGATTTGAACCGACGACATGCGCCTTGTAAAAGCGCCGTCATGACCGCTAGACCACGGGCCCGGTTTCTCTGGACCCGGGCAGGTCGGCCGACAAGGGCACCCCTCATAAGCGCAGCGATGGAGCTTCCCTGGAGAGCCCGCTGTTTGCGCAATGTCTTGAAGTCCATGGACGTGGTCGCACCGAAGCGCGATGGCCCACCTGACGAGCATTCACGACCTGTCGGATGGGGAGATCATCGCCCTGTTGGACCGCGCGGCGCTGATGGAGAAGGACCCGAAAGGCGTCCGTCATCTCCTCGACGGCCGCGTCGTGTGCGCTGCGTTCTTCGAGCCGTCCACGCGCACGCGGCTGAGCTTCGAGTCGGCGGCGCAGCGTCTCGGCGCCTCCGTCATCGGCTTCTCGGATCCGGCCACGACGTCCAGCAGCAAGGGCGAGACGCTGGAGGACACGGTGCGCATGCTCAACGCGTATGCCGACCTCATCGTGATGCGCCACCCGAAGGAGGGCGCCGCCCGGCGCGCCGCCGCGGTCTCCACGGTCCCAGTCGTCAACGCCGGCGACGGACCGGGCGAGCACCCGACGCAGACGCTCCTGGATCTCTACACGATGCGCAAGGAGCGCGGCCACATCGAGGGCCTGCAAGTCGGCCTCGTCGGCGACCTGCGCTACGGCCGCACCGTGCACAGCCTTGTCCCGGCCCTGCAGCGCCTCGGCGCCAAGCCGATCGCCGTCGCCGCCCCCGGCCTGGAACTCCCGAAACCGCTCGCCGGCGACGTGCCGACGATGAGCTTGGAGGAGGCCGCCGGTTCGTGCGACGTTCTCTATGTCACGCGGGTGCAGAAGGAACGCTTCACCGACGCCGCCGAGTACGAGAAGATCAAGGGCTCCTTCGTGGTGGACGCCGACTTGCTGTCGCGCACCAGGTCGAAAGCCATCATCCTCCATCCGCTGCCGCGCGTCGACGAGATCGCCCTCGACGTGGACGCCTTGCCGACGGCCAAGTACTTCGAGCAGGCCCGCAACGGCATCCCGGTGCGCATGGCGGTCCTGGCCTCCCTGCTCGACCCGAAGCCGAAGGACCGCAGCCTGAGCCCCTAGGGGGCTCCGCCCCCTAGAACCCCTGCCGCTGTCGCCCTTGGGCGACAGCCGTGTGCAGGCCTGAGCCCTTGTCGACGGGGCATTCAGCCTCTCGCCTGCTCGTGCAGGACCGGAGCCTTTGTAGTCCGCCCGGCCTGGTGGCCCTGCCATGAAAGAGTTCAAGATCGTCCCCATCCGCAACGGCACCGTCCTCGACCACATCGATGCCGGCAAGTCCCTCGCCATCCTTCAGGCGCTGGGTTACCCCATCGCGAAGTCGAGCAAGGTCGTCAGCCTGAGCATGTGCCTACCCAGCGGCCGCAGCGGTGTCAAGGACGTGTTAAAGTTCGAGGACGTCGAGCTCAGCGCCGCCGACATCAAGACCGTGAAGTCCCTCTCCAAGCGCGGCACCCTTTCGGTCATCCGCAACTACGACGTGGCTGAGAAGATCCGCTGGGGCTAGCGGATTCGACGGATTGACCCCGATTGGCGGGATTGAGTTGGCGTTCTAGCGGAAGCTCAAACAGAATCCGTCGAATCGCGGTGAATCCGCGAATCAAAGGAGAGGAAATGGCGGAAGGGCAGCTGGCCTCACGAAGAGGGGATGGGATGCACTTGGAAAGACTCCAGCACGTCCGCTTCCGTTAGGACCTCAATTTCCCGTGGATATAAAGGGATTATCTTTTGTCAGCCGTCAGGAGAGCTTCTCCTGGGAAGGTCGGCCGCTGCGCAGTATCCTTTCTCTGCGCTCCACCGGCGGTCCAGGTCGTCTGAATCGCCCGGAGGTTCGTCGCCGGACGGCCCCAGTTCGCTGACTTGGCGCAGCATGCGCAGGTCGGGGAGGTGGTCGTGGAACCGCACTGCGCGTTCGTCGAGGATCAAGGCGGTGCCGCGGTCGTCGGGTCCGCGGATGAGGCGCCCGACGGCTTGACGCAAGGTTCGTCCCACCGGGTTGTGGACGGCGACCATCCAGCCGTTTCCGGCCTTGGCGTCGTAGTGGTGGATGAGCGCCTGGCTGCGTGCCGACGGGCGAGGGTACGGGATGCCGAAGAGCAGCATGTGCTCCATGGCGTCGCCGGGGAAGTCGAGGCCCTCGGTGAGCCGTCCACCGAGGACGCCGAGCAACAAGGCACCCGGGCGGGAGTCGCGGCGGAAGGCGTCGACGAGGCGGCCGAGTTCGGCGTTGTCCATCTCGGCGCGCTCGACGTGCTGTGGCCGACCGAGGTCGTGCAGGAACCCTTCCTCCAGGTAGTCGCGCAGCATGCGGTGGCTGGGGAAGAAGAGCCCGGTCCGGCCCGGCATGAGGGCCAAGGCCTCGCGGGCCGCCGCTTGCTGACGCTCGGTACCCGTCGGGTCGCGCTGCAAGGCCTCGTAACGACGGTGCACACCTTCGAGGGCGGCGAGCCGCAGGTTGGCCGGATTGAACGGACTGGGGAACCGCTTCGTGGCCGTCCGATCCGGCGCAAGTCCGCACAGTTCCGCGTGCTCGCTAAGGGGGGCCAACGTGCCGCTCATGTGCGTCGTCGACCAGAACTCGCCGAGCCACCCGAGCACGGGTGCCGGGTCAAGGAGAAACAGCTCCAGGGCGGGGTTGTCGCCGCCGGTGGCGAGGTGGACATAGGGCGCGTCTTGGATGGCGAGCCAGTTCTGCAGGAACGCCCCCACGGCGCCGAGGTGGCTGCGCGGCAGGCGGCCCTTGCTGCGCTTGTCCTCGCGGACGTTCTCACCCCACGCCGCGAGGTCGGAGGCGATGCGTGCGATGGTGGGGCTTGCGACGCGCAACTGGCCGAGAAGGGCTTCGGTCAGGGCCCCGGGTGGAACAAGTCCGTCCTCGCCGTCGCGCACGAACTCGTCGGCCAGCGAGTGCAACGCGCGCAGCAGCGCGTCGAGCACCGTCGTGGTGAGGTGGCTACCGGCGAGGACCGGGTCGTGGTATTCCTCGGCCTCCTTCTGGGCTCGGATGAGCGCCGCCGAGGAAAGCGCGGGCGAGTGGTGCTCGCGCGCGGCTTGCGGCAGGTGGTGGGCCTCGTCGACGACGAGGTGGCATTCATCGAGCCCCGTGCCGAACCATTGTTGCAAGGCGCGGCGCAACCGGTCGTCGATGAGGAAGATGGCGGGGATGACGATGACGTCGGCCTTGGGCAGCAGCATCTTCAGCGCCTCGTAAGGGCAAGACCCGGCCGATTCGACGCGGGCCGCCAGTTGCGCCCCGTCCAACCCGCCTCCGCGCAGCAGGGCCTCGACTGGGTCGGGCCCGTCCTGCAGCAGGCGGGCGTAGAACGGACAGGCGCCCTCGACGGGTTTCCCAGTGTCGTTTTGCTGCTGCGCCTTGCGCTTGGCATCGCGGCACAGGCGACCCAGTTCTTCGGCGGTGCCTTCGGCAAACCGTTCGTCGGAGCGAAGGAGTGGGCAGTATTGTCGTCGCCCCATGAACGGGACCAGCAGGCCGGCGTCTTGGCCAAAGGCGACCAGGGCGGCATGCTCGCGGACGACTTGCGTCTGCTGCGCGTTGGTGCGGGTGGCGTAGACCAGGCGGCGGTGGTCGGTCTTCGTCGTCGTGAGGCTCGCCGTCAAGGCGGTGATGGTCTTGCCGGTGCCGGTGCCCGCCTCCGCCACGAGGTGACCGCCTTCGGCTTGCGTGCGCTGGATGGTGGCTACCAATTCCTCCTGCCCCGGGCGGGGTGGGTACGGAAGCTGCGCCATCACCGCAGCCATTCCAACCGCGAAAAAGGCCTTGCAGGAGGGAGAAGTGAATGCACGACGTTGCGGCGACGACCGACTGAACCGCGGAACTCGCGGAAAAACGCGGAACTTGATCCGCGGGTTCCGCGCGATCCGCGGTTAAGTAGGCGGCGGGGTCGTCATGCTTATGCTTTCGGCGGGAACGCCTGCTCGACGGCTTGCGGCATAACGTAGACCGGCGTCGCGGCCAGGCGGGTGAAGACGCCGTCGAGGATGGCAACGGCGTTTGTGAGGTCCGCCAGTTCGATGCGCTCCTCTGGGGTGTGGTCGAGGCCTGCGTCGCCGGGACCGTAGGCGGCAATGGGGACGCCGGGATGGCGCTTGGCGAGGAGGTTGAAGTCGGCCGTGCCGGTCTTGCGCAAAAGACGCGGCTCTCCGCCGTTACCGCGGATGGCGTCGAGGAAGGCCGCCACCAGCGGGGTGCGCTTGCTGGCCAGGGCGGGCGGCATGCGCTCATGCCCCTCCACGACGACGCCGTGACGCTCGGCCAACCGGTTCAATTCCCTCTCGACCGCATCGGGTTCGTGGCCGGGCGGCAGGCGGAGATGGAACCGCCCCTCGACCTTGTCGACGAGACCGTCGGACTGCGTCGTCAGGCTCGTGAGGTGCCCCTGCATCGTCTCGAAGCGGTCCTCGAGGCCGTACGTGAACGCCACATCGTGCCAGAAGGCGATGGCGTCCTCCACGGCCGTGCGCCCCGGGTGCGCTCCGTGGGAACGGAACCGCTCCAGGCGGAAGGCTCCGCGCAGGATTCCCTTGTAGCCGAGGGTCAGGCCGTGCACACCGCTCGGCTCGCCGATGAGGATCCATTCCGGTCGCAAGGCCGGGTCCAATGCCTTCGCGCCGCGCGAGTCGCCCTCCTCATCCACCGCCCCGACGATTCGAATCGTGATGGTTTTGGATTCCTTGTGCCGCAAGGCCGCGCAGTATGCGGCGACGAGCGGGCCCTTTGCATCCACGGAGCCGCGGCCCCATAGGCTCCCCGCCTCGACGCGGACCGGGATGTGCCCCGGCACCGTGTCGATGTGGCCGACGAACAGCAGCAGCCGGGGTCCGCTCCCCGCCTCGGCGATGAAGTTGCCCGCGGCGTCCTGCAAGACGCGAAGGCCGTCGGCGCGGGCTTGAGCTTGTAGGAATCGCACGGCTTCGGGTTCGTTTCCCGTGACGCTCGGGATGCCCACCAGCGCTTCGAGCAAAGTGGCCGCCTCCATTAGGCGGCCTCCTCGCGGGCCGAGGCCTGCGGCACGAGGGCCGGGTCGGCGAGGATTTCTCCCAGGGCCTCGACGGCGCCGTCCAGCACGGCACGCGGCGTCGCCAACGGAGGCAGCATGCGCACGACGGTCGGGCCGGCCGCGAGCGCCAAGAGGTGGCGGCGCAGCAGGGCGTCGAGGACCGGTTGCGACTTGATGCGCAGGTCGACGCCGAGCATCAGGCCCTTGCCGCGCACCTCGCGCAGCAATGGCGAAGCCAAGGCGGACAGGCGGGCCAGCAGGTGCTCGCCTTCGATGCGGGCGCGCTCCGCGAGGTGCTCTTCGCGCAGGACGTCGAGTGCCGCCGTGGCGGCAGCACACACCAGCGGCGAACCGCCGAAGGTGTTGCCATGGCCGCCGGCCGGCATCTTGGCGGCGACGTCCGCCGTCATCGAACAGGTGCCGATGGGAAGGCCGCCCGCCAGCGACTTGCCCAGCAGATGGAGGTCGGGCTTGGCGCCGCTGGGCGTGATGGCGAGGTCGGTACCGGTGCGGCCGAGGCCCGTTTGAATTTCATCGACGACAAGGAGAGCCCCTTGGGCGTGGGCCATGCGTTCGCAGGTGCGCAGGAACTCATCGGACAGGACGGTGAGGCCGCCTTCGCCTTGCACGGGCTCGACCAGAATGGCGGCGGTTTCCTCCGTGACCGCGAGCTCCAACGCTGCCTCGTCGCCAGGCGTCACGAAGTCGACGTCGATGAGAAGGTCGTGGAACGGCTTGCGGTACTGCGGCCGATAGGTGGCGGCCAAGGCGCCCAGCGTGCGGCCGTGGAACGAGTTGCGTAGCGCGATGAACTTGTGGCGGCCAGTGGCGGTGGCGGCGTGCTTGAGGGCGCACTCGACGGCTTCGGTTCCCGAGTTGGCCAGGAACGTCCGTTCAAGATGCGCGGGGAGGAATGAATGGAGTTTGTCGAGGAATTCGCCGCGCACCGGGCTGGGGATGGTCATCGTGTCGTGGATGAGTTGCCCTGATTGGCGGCGGATGGCCTCGACGATGCGCGGGTGGTTGTGCCCGAAGTTGGCGACGCCGTGGCTTGCGCCGCCGAGGTCGGTGTAGGCGGTGCCGTCCGCCGTGAAGAGTTGATGGCCGGCGCCACGCACGAAGGCGACGGGCTTCGGCGGGAAGCTGCGGGCCAGGAACGATTCGCCGCTCATGCAATCACGGTTCCGTGGCCGGCAAGCGCGTCCTGCACCGGTGTTGCCCGGTTGGCGGAGCCGAGAATGACCTTGGCGACGCCGCCTGCGAGGGCCTCTTCGGCGCCGAGGAGCTTCTTCTTCATCCGGTCCAGTGCCACGGATTGACCCGAGGCTAGGTCTGCCTTGGCGATGGCCGGGATGAGTGAGGTGGGGTCCTTGACGTCGCGCAGGAGGCCGGGGACGTTGCTGAGGATGACCAGCTCGCGTGCGCCCAGGGCGGCGGCGACGGCCGCAGCGGCACGGTCGCCATCGACATTGACGGCCGAACCGTCCGAGGCGAGGGCGGGGAGCGTCAGGACGGGACGATAGCCGTGGTCGAGGAGGAGCCGCAGGAGGTCGACATTGACGCGAACGACTTTGCCGGTGTAGTCGTCGCGCAGGAGGAACTTGCGGCCGTTCTCGACGACGCGGATGGCCTCCTTGCGTTCGGCTTGCCAGAGGCGGCCGTCGACTCCCGAAAGACCGATGGCGTTGACGCCGAGGGCCTGCAGGCGCAACACCAGGTCGCCGTTGATGCGGCCGCGGTACACCATCTGGATGAGCTTGATGGTCTCGGGGTCGGTGACGCGGCTGGTGTAGCCGCCCGGGCTGGTCACGAAGCGCGGTTTGTGCCCAAGTTTCTCGGAGACTTCGTTGAGCTCCGCGTTGCCGCCATGGACGAGGATCCAGGGACGTTGCAGGGCGGCGAGGTCGCGCAGGACGGCGTCGATGTCGAGGTTGGCGCCGCCGCCAAGCTTGACGACCAACGGGCGGGATTCCTCGCTTCGCTCGGTACCCACTCGTCGGGGGGCAGTCTGCGACCGCCCGGTGTCGCCTTCGGCGACAAAGCCCACGGACGGTGCAGTGGCTTCGACGTTCGAGTTCGCGGGCATGTTCACACCGGGTGCAACGGAATCTGGGTCAGTCCCGTGGTCTCGTCGAGGCCGAGCATGAGGTTCATGCACTGCACGGCGGAACCGGCGGCCCCCTTGACGAGGTTGTCGATGGCACAGACGGCCACGGCGCGGTTCGTTCCTTCCTCGACCTCGAAGCCGACATCGGCGTAGTTGCTTCCTGCGACGAGTTTTGGGTCGGGGAACCGGTGCAGGCCGCTGCGCTCCTTGACGAGGCGGACGAACGGCTCGGAGCCGTAGGCGGCGCGGTAGGCCTTCCACAGATCCTTGTCGGTGACGTCGGTGCGGTTGAGGAAGACGTGGCAGGTGGCGAGGATGCCACGCACCAGTTCGACGGCGTGCGCCGAGTAGTGGACGGGCGCCGTGGAGCCGGCGAGGGCGAGGACCTGGTTGACTTCGGCGACGTGACGGTGGCCCGTCGGCGCGTAGAGGCGGATGGCGCGGCTGCGTTCGGCGTGGATGCTGCCCAGCGACGCATCAGCGCCGCTGGCCGAGGATCCAATCTTGATGTCGGCTACAACGGGGCCGGTGGTGAGGAGGCCGGCCTTGGCCAACGGGTAGAGCGCCAGGTTGGTGGCGGTCGCCGTGCACCCGACGCCGGAAACCAAGCTGGCGCTGCGGATTGCGTCGCGGTGAATCTCGGGCAATCCGTACACAGCCTTTGACAACAGGTCAGGCGCGGAATGGGGGACGCCGTACCACTCCTCGTACGTGGCGGCATCGCGCAAGCGGAAGTCCGCCGAGAGGTCGACAACCTTGCAACCGCGCTCTAGGAGGCCGGGCACGGTCGCCATCGCGGTGCCGTGCGGCACGCAGGTGAAGACGACATCCGCCGCAGGCAACTCGTTGCGGGCCACGAACTTGAGTTGCGTGCGGCCGCGCAGGTTGGGGTGGGCCTTGTGCAGGAACTCGCCGGCGAACTGTTGGCTGGTCGCGCCGACCACTTCGACGCCCGGGTGCTGCAGCAGGAGGCGCAGGAGTTCTCCCCCGGTGTAGCCGGAGGCTCCGAGGATGCTGACGGTGGTGCGGCCGGTCATCGCTTCACCATCAGCGCTTCGCCTGCGCTACGCAGTAGTCCAGGATTTTGCCAGGGATGTCGACGCCGGTGGGTGCAACGGAATTCTTGAACTCCATTGTGTGGTTGATTTCGTGGCAGGTGAGACCGTCGGCGGTCTCCATGAGGTCGAGGGCGAGGACCCCGCCGCCCACGGCCGCTGCGGCGCGCTGGCAGAAGTCGTCCAACTCGTCGGTCACCGGGCAGTTGGTGGCCTTGCCGCCCTTTGCGGTGTTGGTAATCCAATGCGGCGAGTTGCGGTGGATGGCGGCGATGGTCTCGTCGCCGACGACGAAGGCGCGAATATCGCGGTGGGACCCGCCTTGGTGTTGAATGCCGGCGATGGCATGGGCTCCGACTGCGGCGTTGGCCTGCGGTTTCGTGACGTACTCCTGGATGTAGTAGATCTGCTGGAGGGGATTGTTGAGCGCTTCCTTGTGCTCGAGGACCATGTCGGCCTGCTCGTCGTTGTCGACCTTGGCCAACAGACGTGCCCAGGAACCCATCGTGGGTTTGAGGACGGCTGGGTAGCCGACCTCGCGGCAGGCCCGCAACGCGGCCTCGGGTGTGAAGGCGACGCGCGTCTTGGGCGTGGGCACGCGGGCCTTGGCCAGGAGGAGGCTGGTCTCCGCCTTGTCGCCGCAGCGTGAGGCCACTTCGTACGTGTTGACGGAAGGGATGCCGTGGACGCCTGCGAATTTCAGAACGTAGAGACCGCGGTAGAAACTGATG
>JBAZXE010000072.1:0-10824 GCA_041659985.1 Thermoplasmatota archaeon
CATCCTGCTGGTGGACGACGAGCCGGACATCCTGGAATCCCTGAGCGACCTGTTCAGCGCGGCCCTGCCGAATGTCACGGTCCTCATCGCCCCCTCCGGCGACGCCGCCCTGGCCCTTCTGGGCCGCCAGCCGGTCGACCTCATCGTCTCCGACTACAAGATGCCCGGGATGAACGGCCTGCAGTTCCTGGAGAAAGCACTCGTCCTGGCGCCGCAGGTGCCGCGCATCATGATGACGGCGTTCCCCGACCTCGAAATCGCCATCGCGGCCATCAACGAGGCCCGCATCGAGACCTTCTTCACCAAGCCCCTCGACCCCGACAAGATCCTCTCCGTCGTGTCCGAATCCTTGCAGGGTCGCCGGGCCAAGGGGCAGCGCGACCAGGCCCTGGCCCGGGCGCTCGACGAGGCGCGCCGCAAGGCCTCCGTGCCCAAGACCGGAGGCGGCGCGTGAGCGACGCCCGCATCCAGGCCGAAGCGGTGATGGACGACCTGGTGGGCCGCGGCGCAATCGGCGCGGGCCTGGTCGGCCGCGACGGCCTGCCCATCCTGCTGCGGTTCCCGCAGCCGGTGCAGCAGGAGACCTTCAGCGCCATGGCGGCCGCGCTGCTGGGCGCCGCCGAAGCCGCCCTCATGGAGCTGTCGGAGCAGTCGCCCGCCGTGGCCACCGTCGAGGCGGGCCGCGTGCGCCTCTTCGTCAGCGGCCTCGACGACACGCACCTGCTGGTCGTGGCGGCGCCGCTGGGGCTAGACCCAACCAAGCTCGGCGCCGCCATCGACGCGGCGCGGGGCAAGCTGCGCACCGTCCTTGGAGGATAGCATGGCTCCGGGGCGCTTCGGCGTGCCGGCTCTGGACCGGTCCCTGGGAGACATCCCCGTCGGTGGCTTGGTGCTGTTGCGCCATGACCCCACCGTCGACCCGGCTCCCTTCGCGCTGCAAGCCGCCGCAAGCCACCTCAGCGAAGGCCGCGAGGTCGTCTACCTCGTGACCAACCGCAGCCCGAGCCGGACGCTGGAGGCCCTCGAGGAAATCGACGCGCACACCGACCGCCGGCGGCTCCACTTCATCGACGCGCACACCGCGCTCATGGGGGCCGCCGACGTGGCCACCTACGCGGTGCAGAATCCGACCGACCTGGCGCAGGTGGTCGCCCGCCTCGACCAAGCCGCTCGCGAGCACCCCCAAGCGGTCCTTCTCATTGATTCCTTCAGCGGCCTGCTCGACCATTGCGAGGAGCCGCGGTTCCTGGCGGCCCTGCCACGCTTGCAGGCGGCCACCCGCAAGTTCCAGTTCTGTGCCGCGCTGTGGACGGCGTGGCCGTACTCCGACGATGTCGAGAAGGCGTTGTCGAGCTTCGACGCGGTGGTCACCCTGCGCGGCGTCGAGGAGCGGGTCGTCCTGCACCAGACCCTGGCCATCGAGCGCAGCAAATGGAGCGCGCCCGCGCCCCCCATGCTCTACAAGGTCGACAACCCGGGCGGCGTTTTGGTCTACGTCCCCAAGGTGGTCGTGCTGGGTCCGGCCAGCGCGGGGAAAACAACTTTCGTGCATTCGCTTTCCGGCAGCGCCTTGAGCGTGGAACGACTGGGAACTACCGTGGCAATGGACCGCGGCACCGTGACGCTTGACGGCGTCAAAGTCGAGGTGTTCGGCACTCCGGGACAGGCCCGGTTCGACCCGCTGCTGCCGACCTTGGCCAGCCAGGCGGTCGGCGCCATTCTCATGGTCGACGCCACGCATCCCGAGACCTTCGGGCGCGCCAAGGAGATGCTGCAGAAGGTGTGGAAGCGCGGCCTGCGCGCCATCATCGCCCTCAACAAATCCGACCTGCCGGGCGCCTTGACGCCGGCGAAGGCGAAGCTCCGCCTGACGCCGCCGCCTGGCGTCGAGGTTGTCGCGTGCACGGCCACGGACGCCGAGTCCGCCCGAGTCGTGCTGCGCCGCCTGGTCGATGACGTCCTGTCGTCCGGGACTCCTCCCGCCGGAGGCGCCGCATGACGGTCCGGGTCCCCACGGGAATCAAGCGGCTGGATGCCTTGCTCGACGGCGGCATCCCCGCTGGCGCCGCCGTCATGGTCTACGGACCGCCCTTCCTCGGCAAGGAGGTGCTGGCGCGTCGCTACGTGCTGGCGAGCTTGGCCGCCGGGCTGCCGTCGGTCTACGTCCTCACCAACCAGGCCACCGAGGACGTTCGCCGCAATCTCGAGGCCGCAGACCCGAAGTACAGCCAAGCGGAGGCCGAGCACCGCTCCCGCTTCATCGACACCTACTCGCGCGGCATCGGCGCCGCCGACCACTTTGCTGACGCCGTCTACCTGGACGGCGCCCTCGACCTCAACGGCATCAGCCTGGCCGTCAACAAGGCGCAGGCCGCCATCCTGGGTAAGCATGAGGCGCACGCCCTCGTCCTGGACTCCGTCTCGACCCTCATCGCCTACTCGAACGCGCAGACGGCGTTCCGGTTCCTGCAGACGCTCATCGGACGCACGCGCCGGGTCGGCGCCACGAGTCTGTTCCTGATGGACCAAGGCATGCACACCGACGCCGACGTGCAGATGTTCAAGCACCTCATGACGGGCACCATCGAGCTGCGCGAATCCAGCGGCAAGACGCAGATTCAGGTGCAAGGCCTCGGCGCCTCGGCGGCGCCCGGTTGGGTCGAGTACAAGTTCGACGAGAAAACCTTCGACATCACGGGCTCCTTCGCAGCGGGGAGGATTCGTTAACATGGCCGGCCCCGACCGTCGCGTCCAAGGCGATGGCGGTGCTAATGACGCTCCGGCTGCTCGGGGCACGGCCATGGCGCAATCCCACCGCAGGGCAATCCAGGCGAGACGCCGCACGGGGCTCCGCCAGGAGCGGGCGGCCATTTCGGACGTCCTCGGTTCCCTCCTGATGGTGGGCATCACCGTCATTTCCGCCGTCGGATTCGGCATCGTCCTTCTGGCCTTCGACGGCCCGCCCGACCAGCTCCACGTCGACGTCGAGTTGCGCACGACGCCCGGCGCGGACGGGTTGTGGGAGACCGGCGACGAGCGCATGGAACTGGTGCACATGGGCGGCGAACCGCTTGACCAGGACAGCACCACTCTCCGCTACACCGCCGACAGCGTGGCCCACACGTACAGCGGCGCCACGCTGGGATACGTCGGCTCCGCCTTCGAGGATGACGGCAATGGCCTCATGACGATCGGCGAAGCCTGGCAGTCCCCGGCGGCCGTGGCAGACTACCTGAATGTGGCCCAGGACGAGGGCGTCACCGCATTCCTTGTCTCCGCCGAAGAACAGAGCCGCCTCATCGCCTCCGGCACGGTCACCGGCGGCGGCATCCTCCTGACGGCGGGCAGCGGGTCGTGCACCCCGGACATCACGGCGCCCACCGTGCTCCTCTCTAACGCGCCCGACCTGACCTCCGGTTCCGGCAGCAGCGCCGTCACGGTGACCGCCGTGGCGTCGGATGCCTGCGGCCCCGTCGACGTCGCGACCGCACCCCATCTGTGGTACAGGATTACCCCCGGGCCGCTGCCCGGCCCGTCCTCCTACACGGATGCCGGCGCCATGACGTTCCAGTCCGGCACCACTTGGACGAGGAACATCGCGGCCCCGGTCGGGGGCTGGAGTCTGGCTTGGGGCCAGACTCTCCAGTACTACGTGACTGGGCTCAAGGACACGGCCGCCGTGCCCAACACCTTGTCCCAGAGCGGCACGACGTCGGACGCAATCGCCTTGGTCGGGTCATCGACCTTCGTTGAGTACGCCAATGCGGTCGCGGGAGTCTTCGTGACCGCGGCTCCGTTTGCCAACATGGGCGCCGATGACGGGGCGGAGGCGCAGTTCCTTGAGGCCTGCACCGGCGGCCCTCCGGTGTCGAACATCCAAGCGCTGTGCGGCAGGACAACGGGTGGAGTCTCAGTGTCCAGCCCCGACTTTGCCCTCGCCAGCGACAACCAGCGCTCCACCATGACCGGGTCCGGAACCTCCGTCCACGTCACCGGCTTCGACGTGCCGGCTGTCCCCTCGTCCATCACCGCCTTCACCATCTCGTATGAGGCGCAGCGCGGCACCGGCGGCGCGACCAACCCCACCGTCCAGCTAGAGTACCAGTTCAACTCGGCCTGCAGCGCAGCCTGGACGACCGCCGGCTCGACGTTCAGTATCAGTTCGACCTCCGACACGACGACCACGAGGGTCGTGACGACGGGCCAGCCCTACACGGAGGCCGAAATCGAGTCGCTCTGCGTCCGCGCCCGCGTCACCAACGCCGCCACCCGTCCGCTGCTTACCGACACCTTGAGCCTGACCGCGACCTATTCCGGCGCGACGACGACGTACGACGTCAACCTGGAGCTGGGTTGGAACGGCTTGCCGGTCGGCCTGACGGGCCTGTTCGAGCTGGATTACCGCGTCGCCGCAGGCGAGACATACACGGTGGAGAAGTACAATGGTGCCACCTGGACTGCGTGCAGCGGCTCTCTCACCTCGACGACCGGAACCACGTTCCAGTGCACTCTGAGCCTCGTGGAGCTCCTCAGCGGCTCGCCCTTGGTGCGGGTCCTTGGCACCTCAGACGCCGGCGCGCCTACGACTCTGCGGATGGACTACGCCCGCATGGTGGTGTTCACGTGAGTGTCCACAAACGCCGCGGTCGGCCCGACGACGAACCCGCCGTCTCCACGGTCCTCGGTGCCGTCCTCATGTTCGGCCTCCTCGTCTTGACGCTGGTCATGATTCAGGTGCAGTTCGTCCCGGTCTGGGACGAGGACCGCGAGGCCAAGCACATGGACGAGGTGCTGGGGCAGTTCGCGCACCTGGCCTCCGACGTCGACCGCCAGGTCCAGAACGACACCACGGTCTCGCTGGCCGACCCGGTCCAGCTCGACCGATCACCCGGGTTCCGCTTCTTCGGCGGCGAAGGCCTGCCGGGGACCCTGGCCTTCGAAGCCGCGTCGGCCGGGAGCGGGGTCTCCCTTAGCAGTCCCCGTCTGACCATCTTCGAGCAGAACGGCCAGCAGCTGGTCGCCGTCGCGGACCAGGCCTCTTGGATTCCGCTTGACAACGTGAACGACGCCTACACGGACATCTCCAACCTGCGCGTGCTTCGCGTGCAGATTCCCTGGCCGGCCGACCCCAACGACTGCGACACCGACCTCGTGGCTATCCTGCACATCCGCGACGCCGTCGGCGACGAACTGGCCAAGGTCATCTTCACTTGCCATGATGGCCAGGGTGAACGGTCGATCAACACGGCCGTCTTCCGCCGCGAAACCACCGCGGACGGATTCTCGCAAGTCAGCGGCGACACCGAGGCCATCTTCCAGAACGCCGATGCGGAGTTCTTCTACATCGACGTCATGCGGTCCGAGCTTCTTCTCGGCCCGGTGCTGGCCGCGATGACCGGCCCGCTGAGCATGGACATGGAGGACCTTGGGCTCTCCGCCTTGTACGTCCTGGTCTACGACGACTCGACCGGGGGCACGTTGGGCGGAGGAGGGAGCCTGGTCGGCCAAACTGTGGAGCCCTACCCGGCGACGCCCACGCTCTACGGCGGCGGCCGGTTGGTCTTCACCGCGCACAACCAGCGGTTCGTGGACCAGCAGTACGTCTTCGAGCACGGAGCCGTCCTGCGCGTGCAGGCCGACGGCGCCGCCATGGTCGTCCCGCCCCGCTTCGAGGTGAGCCCCACCACGCAGCAGACCCGCATCGAATGGGACCTGCCCAGTCTGTTGGGCGCGACCCAGAGTCTAGGCGGCGCTACAGCCGCCACCGTCTCGAGCGACCGCGCCGGAGCGGGCCTGACCATGCTGGCCGGGGCCGCCACGCTCACCGTCGACATCCCCACGGCGTATCCGGACACCTGGAAGGCGTTCTTCGACCGCGAAATGCTGGAGTCGGGCCTCACTCTGACCCCGGATCCGCAATACTCGGTCGTCGCCAACGTCGCCTCCGTCACGCTTACCGTCCTCGGGACGGACACCCTGGACCCCGACCTCGACGACCTCCTCCTCGAGTTCGGGCAAGCCGACATCGACATCGACCTCACTGCTTCCGGATGACCATGCCCGCCCACCCCTCCAAACCGCAAGACCACCCAGGTTCGTCCCGCGCCGCCCGCCTCGCTGGCGCGCAGGCCGCCCCTGCGGCGACCCGGCCCGCTGGGGCCAAGGCCGTGCGCGCACCCAGCGTGCCGCGCGCGCCTCCGCCGCCCGTGGACAAGCGACGCGCGGCGACCCCTGTGGCCGTCGAGTCCGGCGAAGCCGTCGCAGTCATCCCGCCGGTCCCTGCGGGGTTCCGCGAGATTGAGCTCACCCCGATGGTGCCGCAGCGCGCCTGGGTGCGCATCCTCTACGACGAGGCCGAGCACACCTACCTCTATGAGGTCCTCGAGCCCCAGCTGTCGGACGACGAGGCCGTCATCCTGGAGTTCCTGCACGACACGCTGGTGCGCACCCTCGACGGGCGGTCGGCGACGAAGGACACCGAATGGTCCAACGTCCTCGTGGCCGCCATCCGCCAGGCTGTGGTGGACCATTCCATCCGGTTGTCCGAAGCGGGTTCGCGCCGCGTCGAATACCACCTGGTGCGCGACTTCCTCGGCTACGGGCCCATCGACGTCCTGATGCGCGACCCCATGATCGAGGACATCTCGTGCGACGACCCGGGGATTCCGCTGTACCTGTTCCACCGCAAGTACGAGTCTGTCAAGACCAACGTCCGCTTCAAGGACGAAGACGACCTCGACTCCTTCGTCATCCGGCTGGCCCAACGCAGCCGCAAGCACATCAGTGTCGCCGACCCTCTGCTGGATGCCACCCTTCCGGACGGCAGCCGGTTGCAGGCGACCCTGAGCCGCGAGGTGACGACGCGAGGCAGTTCCTTCACGGTGCGCAAGTTCCGCGCCGACCCGATGACGCCGCCCGACCTCATCAAGCTCAACACGCTCTCGTCGGAGATGGCCGCGTGGTTCTGGTTCGCCATGGAGCTGGGCCACTCGTTCATCCTGGCGGGCGGCACGGCGTCGGGCAAGACCACGTCGCTCAACGCCATCTCGCAGTTCATCCCGCCCGAGAAGAAGATCGTCTCCATTGAGGACACGCGCGAGATCAACCTGAGCCACGAGAACTGGATCGCCGGCGTCACGCGCACCGGCTTCGGCGGCGAGTTGCGTTCCGGCAAGCAGGCTGGCAGCATCGACATGTACAAGCTGCTCGAGGCGGCGCTGCGGCAACGCCCGGAGTACTTGCTGGTCGGTGAAGTGCGTGGCCCGGAGGCGTTGACCCTGTTCCAGGCGATGGCGACGGGGCACGCGGTGTACTCGACCATGCACGCCGACTCCGTCGCCTCGGCCGTGTACCGCCTGGAGAACCCGCCCATCAACGTTCCACGCATGATGCTGCAGACGCTCGACATCGTGGCCATCCAGGCGCAGATCCGCATCGGGGAGAAGATGGGCCGCCGCATCCGCGAGGTCACCGAGGTCGTCGGCTTCGACCCTGAGACCCGTGAGCTGCTCACCAACATGGTCTTCGAATGGGACTCCGCCACGGACGTCCACAAGTACCTTGGAAAATCGTACGTCCTTGAGCAGGTCATGGAGTCCCGCCACATGAGCGAAGAGGACGTGGAGGCCGAATGGCGCAGCCGCGTCGAGGTCCTGCAGTGGATGATGGACAACAACGTCCGCCACGTCACCGACGTCGCCCGGGACTTCAGTCGCTACTACCGCGACCCAAAGGGGTTGCTGGCGGGCGTGCGCGCCGCGGTCCCGGCGGCCCAGTTGACCGCCAGCGAGGCCATCTTCGCGGTCACGCCGAAGGTCTTGGAGGCCGCGCCCGTCCAAACCGCCCCTGTCACCGCCCTCCACAACGAGGTCGACGAGGCGCTCTCGGCCGCGGCCGAACGGCCGGCAGGCATCCCCGAGCAGATTGCGCTGCGCCGTCGCAAATCGGGTTCACGCGAGGACCCGGCGCCCGGCGACCAGAACCCGGGTGGCTGACGTGGCCCTCCGGCGCTATGAACGGCTGGCGTACCGGTGGTTCGGCGCCCGCGCCCTGCGCTCCGTGGAGCGCAACCCCCGCCTCAAGCTGTCGTTGCAGAAAGCCCACATCTACCTGCGCCCCGAGGCGTATCTTGCGGCGGCGACGCTGACGACGGTGGTCGTCGTCGTCGGAACGGCCCTGCCCATCCTGGTGCTGGCGGGGGCCGTGGCCGCCGGCGCCCTGGGCGTTCCCCTGCGCCTGATTCTGTTGCTGCTGCCGGTCCCCGCCGTGGCCGGCGCCATGATGTACCTGCTGGCGAACGTGCTGCCCGACCTGCGCGCCGCCACGCGCGCCCGCGACATCAACGCCAAGCTGCCGTACGCCCTCAACTATCTGGCCACCATGGCGGCCGCCGGGGCCACGCCCGAGCAGGTCTTCGCGAACCTCGCCAAACAGCCCATCTACGGTTCCGTGGCGCACGAGGCGGCGTGGATCACCCGCGACGTCAACCTGCTGGGCGCCGACATCGTGACCGCCCTCGTCCGCGCCAGTGAACGTTCAAGCAGCGAGAAGTGGCAGGATCTGCTGCAAGGCGCCATCACGGGTCTGACGTCTGGTGGCGATCTCAAGACCTACTTCGCCACGAAGGCCGACCAGTACACGTTCGAGAACCGCCAAGACCAGAAACGCTTCCTCGAGGGGCTTGGCGTGCTGGCGGAATCCTTTGTCACTGTCGTCGTCGCCGCGCCCCTGTTCCTCATCGTCATCCTCTCCGTCATGACCAGCCTGGGCGGCTCAGCCAACCAGACGCTGGTCCTGGGGTACATGCTCATCTTCGTCATGCTGCCGCTGTCACAGATGGGGTTCGCCATCACCATCAAGACCATGACGCCGGAGGCCTAACGGTGGCCGATCTGCCGACCATCAAGCAAGGGTCCCGCGTCAAGCTGGAACTCGTCGTCGTCGCCCTGCTTTGGGCTTCGGCCATCATGGCCGCCAGCGGCGCCTTGGTCGTGGCCCTCTTCCAAGACGCCTTGGGCCAGTTCGGGAGGGTCGCCGAGGCCGTGGCCTTGCTGACCGTCATCGGAACCATTGCGCTGAGCGCCCGGCTGACGACGCTGCGCCACATGATGGCCAAGACGTCCGGGGGCGCCAGCTACGACCTGTTGCGCGGCCAGCGTGGGCTGCGTGTGGCGGCCATGCTGCTGCAGATGCTTGAGATCTTCGCGGGAATTGTCGTCGCCATCCGCGTCGCCTCGGCGGTGGGAATCGTCCAACTCGAAATCAAGGCGGACGTAGTCGACAATGGCATCCGCTTCCTCATCGCGGCTTTGGCACTCGCCTGCACGATTGCGCTGTCGCAGTCGTTGCGCACGCCCGTCGAACGGGTGCGGACGCCCCTCAACGCTGTGCTGGCGTGGCTTGCCTTAGGGGCCGCGGCCATCCTCGGCTTGGGGGCCGCCGCTGCGGCGCTGGGCCAAACCGCTGCCCTGGAGGCCTGGTTCAAGCTCGACCCGTTCGACACGGGGTCCATCGCCCTGGCCGGCTACCTGGCCGTTGCCTTCGGCCTGGTTCGCCTGCGCTCCCTGCCGACGCTGACCTGGATCCTGTACGAGGAACGCCAGAGCCTGGAGCGGACCACGGTCTCGGGGCGCGCCTCGGCCGTCCTGGTTCCGGCCATCCTCGCGTTCGCCCTTCTCCTCGTCGTCTTCCTGCTGTTCCTGCTGTTTGGCATCGGAGTCGGCGACCTGCTGGCCAACGTCAGCCACAACCCCCTCCTGCTTGGGGTCCTCGGGTTCCTGGCCGCGGCCCTCCTCGGTTCCCTGGCCGTTGCCTTCGCCTTGGCCCGCAGCGCCCAAGGCGACGGGGCCCTCTACAAGGTCCTGCCTGACGCCGAGGTTCGGCGGCGGCGCACCTTGCTGGTCAGTTCCGGATTGGTGGCCACGACGTTCTTCGTCCTGGCGGGCCTTGCGTACAACGGCACGCTACCAAAGGCGGGATGGATCCATTTCCTTTGCCTTGGGCTCCTGTCCGCGCTGGGGCCCTATGGGTTCTACGCGGCGCGCGAACACAAGCGCATCCAGCGCCTGGAGGAGCGGTTCCCCGATTTCCTGCGCGACATCGCCTCCAGCCACAAAGGGGGGCTGACCCTGCACCAGGCCGCCAGCATCGCGGCCAGGGGCGAGTACGGCGACCTGACGCCAGAGGTCCGCAAGATGGCCGACCAGCTGTCCTGGAACGTCTCGTTTGCCGAGGCCCTGCGGCGCTTCTCCGACCGCGTCCAAACCCCGCTCGTGCAACGCGCCGTGAGCCTCATCCTGCAAGCCGACCGGTCCGGCGGCAGCACGACGGATGTCCTGCTCACCGCGGCCAAGGACGCCCGCGAGATCAAGAACCTGGAGAACGAGCGCCGCACCACGATGGGGCTCTACACCGTCGTGGTGTACATCACGTTCTTTGTGTTCCTAGGGGTTGCGGCCATTCTGTACGCGCAGTTCGCGCCGCAGATTGTCGCCTCGTCGCAGGCCGTGGAAGGCCTCGGCGGCGCCGACGGCAGCGGCATCGAAGGCGTCTCGACAAGCTCGCTCGACTTGCGCGACTACCAATTGTTCTACTTCATGGCCGCCGTCGTCCAGGGACTCGGCGACGGCATCGTGGCGGGGCTCTTGGGCAGCGGGCGGGCGTCGCTGGGCCTGCGCCACAGTTTCCTGATGGTCGCCATCAGCTACGTGGTCTTCGCTTTCATGCTCTAGCACGAAACGGGCGTCGCTCTTCGAGCTCCGCGGCGTTTCGCGCCAAGGAAAGGCGCAAGACTTCCTCCTTCGGACGGGTCCTGCGGAGATCGGA
>JBAZXE010000073.1:0-10660 GCA_041659985.1 Thermoplasmatota archaeon
CTGCCGTTCTTCATCGAGACGTGGCTCACGGTCAAGAACGGGGGCGCCGGCGCCGCGGAGAGCGTCGTGCTGCAGCAACTCATCGGCAGCGGCCAACTGCCGGCTACGTTGTCCAACCAGGCCGACCCCTTCCCCGACACCGAAGAGGGCATCCGAAACGAAATCGACCAGATGTTCAACAGCCCCATGCGGGAACTCGCCTCCATCATCGTGAACCATCCCGTCGCCTTGAACGAGCCTGACAAGGGCATGGCGGCCATGACGTTCAGTGTCCGCGCCGCCACCTACGAGGAGGCCGAGGAGGTCTGGCACCAGATCTGGCACGCCGTCGGCGAGGCCAACAAGACCTTCGGCGGCCATCCGCCCGAGGGCATCACTGTGGCCTTCGTTGGCAACACCGCGACGAACTACCTGTTCATCGCCGAGGAGCTGCCGTGGCTGACGTACATGAGCATCGTCTCCAACATCATCCTCGTCGTCCTGGTGTTCTTCCTCACCCGCAGCGTCAAGATCACGGGCGTCACCTTGGCCATCTCGAGCCTCACGACCTTGTGGTGGTTTGCGGTGTTGCCGTTCTTCGGCATCGGGCAGGCCATCACGTTGACCCTGCCCATCGCGTTCATCGTCGCCATCGGGACCGACTACGCGTTGCACTTCATGTGGAACATCAAGCAAACCGGCAATGCCCGCGAGGTGTTCGAGTCCACCGGCAAGGCCGTCCTGTTCTCGTTCATCACGACGACGGGAGCCTTCGTGTTCTTCATCTTCCTGCAGAACGTTGCGGTGAGTCGCACCATGGTGGCCACCACCATCGCGTTCTTCGTGATCTTCATCGTGACGATGTTGGCGGTGCCCGCGTTCTTCAAGGTCCACGAGAAAGGCTGGCAGCCACCGGAACCCGAGCCGGGCCCTCCGGCGGCCGTGCTGGCCGCACCCAAGCGCCGCAAAGCGTAGCGGATTCGACGGATTCTCCATCGATTCGCCGGATTGGGTGAGGCGGCGTCAAACCGAATCCGTCAAATCCACGGCAATCCGTCGAATCGCATGGACGTGCCTGGGCTCGACCGCTTCGGCGCCTTCGCCAACCGGCGCGAGCTCAACGCCCTGCGGCCTGCCCTGCAGCCAGGCGAACAAGTGCTCCATCTTCTCGAGGCCACGCGGGGCAAGCGCGGCCTGTTGGCGGCGACGGACCGCCGGCTCCTCTTCGCCACGGCCGGCCTGCTGCGCCGCAAGGCCCTGGCGTGGAGCTACACCGACGTCATCGGCCTCAAGGTCATGAAGACCGTCGACGACGCGGCGCTCACCTTGCAGCTGCGCAGCGGCGACCTGGTCTTCGAGGGCTGCCGCAAGCGCGAGGCGGAGGCGTTCGTCAAGGCGGTGCGCGAGCGTTCGCCTGGACCGGACGATCCGTTGGACTTCACGCCGGCCGAGAGGCGACCCAAGACGGAGAAGCAACTCCGGCGCGAGCGGCTCGACCGCATGTTCCGCAAGGGTTCGATGACGAAGGCCGAGTACGAGCGCAGCGTGCGCGCGTTGGACTCCGAGTAGTTTGCCTACGATTCGCGGATGGACAGCGACCAAGCGTAGGCGGTGATGCCGTTGGCGGTGCCCATGTCGACGGTCGCGGTGAACGTGCCGGCCATCAAGTGCTCGTCCAGGTCCGCGGACACGTAGCCCCGGGAGAAACCCCCAATCAGGGTAAAGGAACACCAGGGGACGCAGCTGGCACTCTCCTGGTTGTCCTGAAGCACTTGCACGTTGTCAGGCGACACCAAGGTCGGCGTGTGCGGTCCCAGGATGTCCATGGCCCCGAAGAAGCCCGCGACATCGTCCTTCGTCTCGAGCACCACGCCGACCCGCAACGGGCGACCGACGACGTCCATGGTGAACGAGGTGGCCTGGTTCGCGGGGATGTCGACCGCCGTGGTCTCGGCATAGTCCAACAGGCGGGCCGAGAGGGTCCGGTTGGGACCGGTGAGGCGCAGGGCTTCGTCGGCGTCGCCAATCAGCACGTAGGTTCCTTTGGCGCCGTCCTCGGGGACGCGCAGGCTGAACGGGTACTGGACGGCGCGCAGGGCGGGGCCGGAGGGCGGGAAGGCGACGAAATGCTCGAGGCCGTCGCCCGTCGCGTTCACGACGTCGCCGGGGCCGAGTTCGATGGCCACCGGGAGCAACGAGGGCACGACGTCGGCGCGCGTCACCGAGTGCACGGCGACGACGACCGTCGCCCCGTCTGGGTCGATGCCCGACAGCATGGTCAGTTGCAGGGAAATGGTCCCGGACGGGGCCCGCACGAGAAGGAGGCTCATGGTGGTCCCGCTGCCCGTTCCTTCGTCCGACATCTGCAGGATGGTGGTGTCGGTCGTCAGCAGCTCAAGGTTGACGTTGCTGTCTTGGTCAGTCTTGATGGTCAGCTCCACCGGGGCTTCGGCCGGCACAGCGGCCACGAGGTCCAGGACGCGCTGGCTTGTGGCCGGGCACTCGGGGAACCCGAACGTGCAGCCGTCGGTGGGGCCAAAGGACTCCTCGAACTGCAGGTCGGCCTCGCGCGTCCCGCCGGCAAAGGCGAGCGGGAAGATTGTCTGGGTCACGTTGCCTGCGGCCAAGTCGGTGGCGGGAATGCCAATCTCAGGAGCCGGAGTTTCCTTGGCGGAACAACCGGAGAACAGCACCGCTGCCACGAGCAGGACCGACCAACGCATGGCACGCCAGTCTGGGGCACTCCATTTGAGGGTTGAGGTGGTGGTCTCCGGCGCTTACACGACTTCCAGGCTGCCGCGCATCCAGGGGTGGATGCGGCAGTAGTAGGCGTAGAGGCCGGGGTCAAGCTTGCTGGTGTCGAGCTGCCAAAGCGGCAGGGTGTCGTCGGACGTGCCGAGGCCGAAGAGGGGGCCGCCCGAGGTGACGACGCCGCCCCCGTCGATGGGGTCTGTGTTGCCCAGTTTGCCGGAGTCGAAGGACCCGTCCGGGTTCGGGTAGTTGGCCACGTAGCGGCCGTTGCAGGGCCACTGGCAGCTCGTGACGGTGTGGCGCACGCCGATGGCCGCGTCCTCGTTGATGAACGTCAGCATGGAGCCTTTCGTCACTTGTACGGGCAGCCCCAGAGGCGCCGACAAAGCGCGGTCGCCCGGTTCGTAGAAGAAACCCCCGATGTGGACGGCTCCAGCAGCCAGGCCCTTCTCGGGCTGCGGCATGTCGGTGTCGCAGGGCGGGAAGTCCAGGATGCCGCAGTACTCGGACTCCTCGCGGTGTCCGGCGTGCGGGTCGCGGTTGACGACGGTCTGGACGGGGTCGCCGCCCCACGGGTCGCCGGGCAGGAGCCACGCCTTGGTGTTGTCGACCGTGCAGCCTTCTGCGCCGCGGGCAGCCGGGACCTGTTCGCGGTCCATGTAGAATCCGACGAAAGTCATGGCCTCGTAGGAGGCGTACTCGCCGTTGTCGTAGAGGGCGAACTGGGTGATGCGGTCGCCCTCGCGAATCGGGGCGCGCCAACCGTGTTTGGTGGCGCCCATCTGGTACTGCTCCGAGTGTGGCCAGGCCTCCGGGACCTCCTCAATCTTGTCGCTGCGCAGCAGGGTCACGCCGGGCAGGCCGTCGCCGTCGAGGTCCGCCTCGCAGGCCGAGCCTTCCGGTCCGAGGTTCGCGACGATGGTGGCGAGGCCGTTGGGGTGCAGGTGGCCGGCCGCTGCGACGGCTGTCGCATCGTGCGTGGCGGTGAACATGCGGCCAAGGGCGTCGGTGGACTGGCGCGTCGGGTCCGACTCGGGGGCGTCGATGGGGTAGACGTAGGTGCCCGTGCCGCCGTCCTCGGCGGCATGGCGCGCCACATCGAAGGTGGATCCCCAGAGACGGCCTTGCAGGTTGTGGAATTCGCGTCCAGCCCAGCAGGCCTCTCCTTCCAGGAGACCCGCGCATTCCTTCGCGGCCGCGATGGTCTGCGCGTCGCCGTAGACGAAGCTGACATCGAGGGCGACGTAGAGCGCCCGAGCCTCCGCCATCTTGTTGTGCAGCATGTAGATGAGGACCTGCGGCACGAGCGGTTCGACGTAGATGCCGTAGCGTGGGCCGTCAGGGTCAACCTCGGCGCGGTCGTGCAGGCTGCCTTGCGTGCGCTCCTCGCCAGTGCCGAAGACCCAGGCCAGGTTGGCGGCGTAGGTCTCATCCTCGGCGTCGGTGGTGGCTTTCAGCCAGTGCGCGTGGTGGATGTGCATGTGCTGGTTCGACGGTACGATGCCGGTGTTGGCGTCGAACAGCGTCGGCGAGACCGTCGTCATGAATCCCTCGCGGACGGGCAGTTCAAGGGTGACGCGGTTGAGGTCCTGGCCGGGCGGGATGGGGAAGGGGCCGTAGAGGAACCGCATCTGGCGCTCGACGCCGGCGGGGCGCTCCTCAAAACGGTCGAACATCTGCGTGGGAGAAACCGGCTCGTCCGAGGGCGCGTGCGGCGCCGGCGGCTCGTTCGGGGCGACGTCCGCCTCGGGGTTTTCCGGCGAGGCGCAACCGGCCAAGATCAAGCCGAGCAGGACGATGGTGGCGAACAGGGAGCGCAACCGCATGGCCGAAGGAGCCGGCCTTCTGGTGATAATCGTTTGTGGACGGCCCTTGTTTGACGGCGTAGCGGTTCGGCTCGCTTTTCAACCGCCCGAGCGATGAATCCGCATGGCGATGCCTCCGTTGCGGGACGGCGAGGTGTGGCGCGATGGCGGGCTGATGCTCAAGTCCGAGTGGTTGAGCCAAAAAAAACCGGAAGAAAAAGGGAGAAGGATTGCGCCACGCCTGCTGGCGTGGCGTACCCCATCCGGCCGCGCTGAGGTGCAGCCGGATGGTCCGGCCGGCCTGTGGGCCGGCCTGTAACGAAGCGCTGCTGCGCTCCGTTACATGTCCATGTCGCCCATGCCGCCCATGCCACCGGCGCCGGGGCCGCCGGCGGGGGGGCTGAACGACTTGGCGGCGATGACGTCGTCGATGCGCAAGATCATGACCGCGGCTTCCGTGGCGGCCTTGATCTCCTGGGTGCCGACGCGCAGGGGCTCGATGACGTGGTTCGCGACCATGTCCTCGATCTTGCCGGTGAACACGTTGACGCCGGCGTTCTTGTCGCCCTTCTTGTGGGCGCGGCGCAGGTTCAGCAGGATGTCGATCTCGTCGAGGCCGGCGTTCTCGGCCAGCGTGCGGGGGACGACCTCGAAGGCGTTGGCGTAGGCCTCGATGGCCATCTGCTCGCGACCGCCGACGGTGCCGGCGTAGTCGCGCAGGCTCATGGCAATCTCGGTTGCAGCCGCGCCGCCGCCGGGGGTCATCTTGCCGTCTTCGAGGGCGACGGCGACGACCGACAGGGCGTCGTGCATCGCGCGCTCGGCTTCGGCCACGACGTGCTCGGTGCCGCCGCGCAGCAGGATGCTGACGGCCTTGGCCGACGGGCAGTCGGTGACGAAGGTGAACTTGTCCTCGCCGATCTTGCGCTCTTCGACGGTGCCAGCGGTGCCGAGGTTCTTGCCGGTCAGGTCGTCAAGCGTGTTGACGATGGTGGCGCCGGTGGCCTTGGCGAGCTTCTCCATGTCGGACTTCTTGGCGCGGCGGACGGCGTAGATGCCGGCCTTGGCCAGGTAGTGCTGGGCGAGGTCATCGATGCCCTTCTGGGTGATGAGGACCGTGGCGCCCGACTTCTTGACCTTCTCGACCATGCCCTTCAGGGTGGCCTCTTCCTGCGCGAGGAAGGCGTCCAGCTGGTTGGGCGCGGTGATCTCGATCTTGGCGTCGACCTCGGTCTTCTTGATCTCGAGGGCGGCGTTGACGAGGGCGATCTTGGCGTTCTTCACGGACGAGGGCATGCCGGTGTGGACGCGCTCCTTGTCCAAGATGATGCCCTGGATGAGCTCGGTGTCCTCGATGGAGCCGCCGTTGGCCTTCTGGACCAGGATGTTCTCGTCGATGTCGACGGTCGTCTCGGTGCCCTTGCCGCTGCCGGAGGACTCCATGACGGAGGTGCAGGCGCGCACGACGATGTCCGAGATGAGCTCGGAGTTGGCGGAGAGGTTCTTGCTCTGCAGCGCGGTCGTGGCGATCTGGCGCAGGGTGGCCGAGTCGTTCTTCTTGATCGGGATGGCCATGGCGTTGAGGACGCGCAGGGCTTCCTTGGAGGCCAGGTTGTAGCCGGCCGTGATCGTCGTCGGGTGGATGCCCTTCTCGAGCAAGTCGCCGGCCTGCTTCAGCAGTTCGCCGGTGAGGATGACGGAGGTCGTGGTGCCGTCGCCGCATTCGGCGTCCTGGACCTTGGCGACCTCGATGACCATCTTGGCCGCCGGGTGGGCGACGTCGATCTCCTTCAGGATGGTGGCGCCGTCGTTGGTGATGACGACATCGCCCATCGAGTCGACCAGCATCTTGTCCATGCCGCGGGGGCCGAGGGTGGACTTGACGGTCTCCGCGATGAGGCGGGCTGCGTAGATGTTGTTGGACTGGGCGGTCCGGCCGCGGGTGCGCTCGGTGCCCTCCTTGAGGATGTAGATCGGTTGTCCGGTGGAGGTTTGTCCGTTGCTCATGGGTGCACCTAAACCCCAGGAGAAAACCTCCTGGGAACAGAAATCCTGAAAATAGGCTTCGCTATAAACTTGCCGGCGGCCAAAAGAGGCGGGATGGGGCGCCCCGAGGCGTCCCGCCCGGTCGGTCTCTAGTCCTGGATGCGAAGGGTCGCGGTGAAGGAGTCGCCGTCGAAGGCGCACTGCTCGATGACGCAGTTGTGCAGCTTCGGGTCGGTCTTCAGCGTGGCCATGAGGTCCTTCATTCCGAGGACGGGGCTGTTGGCGCGGACCTGGACGTGCGACTTCGTCGCCTTGAAGGTGAAGGTCGGCACCACGGCGGGGGTGGCCGGTTGGGCGGTCGCGGCAGGGGCCGCCAGGCGCTGCGTCATCGAGCCTCCGCTAGCGGGGCAGCATATGGCCTTTTCCAACAGGTTCCCTTGTGTCGGGAGGCCGCCCGGGCCAGTCATGGCGCGGCCATTCATTCAACGTTCCCGGACGCGCCCGCCTCACTCGGATTCGTTCGTTCCTTCTGCTCGGCCTCTGCGATGGCGTCCCTCAGGTCCTGCGGGCGCTTCAGGCCCGCATCGCCGGCCTTGGAGATGCCGGGCTTCAGCTCGTGCCCCGGCTTGGGCAGGTTCGGATCGGCGATGCCGCCGGACTTGGCCAGGTCGCGCGGCACGTCCGGGTCGGTGCCCGGCAGGACGGCCTCGTGGGACTCGGGCCTCTGCGCCAGGTGGTCTGTTGGGTCCGTGTCTCTGCCGTATTCCTCAAGCACGGAGGAATCCCCGCCTAGGCCAGATTGTTCGCTGCGGTCAATGCCCAGCGTTTCGTCCGCTCGCGGTTCCCCTTGATCGTCGGCCATGGGCCATCCTGGGCCCCCCTTGGGGATATCCGTGGCGAACGGGGCCGTTCCCGTCGCCGTGCTAGACGACGTACTCGTACACGAACCAGAAGTGCAGTCCGGCCCCCAGCAGGACGAAGATGTGCCACAGGCCATGGAACCCGAGCCAGCGCGGCCAAGGATCCGGCCGTTTCATGGCGTAGATGACGGCGCCACCGGTGTAGGCGAGGCCACCGAAGAGCATGAGGAGCAGTCCTGGAACGGGGAACGCCCTGAGCAGCGGAACGATGGCCACAACGGCCGTCCAACCCATAAGGACGTAGATGCCCGTGTAGAGCCAGCGCGGTGCGGCGAACCATAGCACACGCACCAACGTCCCCGCCACCGCGAAGGCCCAGATGACACCGAAGATGGACCAGCCCCAGCCAGGCGTGAAGCCAAGCAAGGAAACTGGCGTGTACGTGCCCGCGATGAGGCCGAAAATGGAGAGATGGTCGAGCAGGTGCAAGGTGCGGTGGCCCGCCGGGTTCGCGGGATGGATGGCGTGGTGGAGGCTGCTGGCCGTGAGGAGCAGGACCAGGCTCGCGCCATAGATGGCGCAACTCGTGACGGCGAGGGGGCCATCGGCCTTCACGACCAACAGGACCAGCCCCGCGATGCTGGCCAGCGCCCCGACGGCGTGCGAGAGGAAACTGAAGCGCTCCGTCGGGTCGACGCTGGCGGTTGCTTCCATTGTGCGAGAACGAATGGGTTGCAGGATAAGGCGGCCGGTATCTGTCGCGCCACTGCCATTCAACCGCACGGAACCGGTCAAGGTTTTCCGCCCGCCGTGTGGTCTGCCCGGCGAATGCAGCCGCGCGACCCCGACTTCGCCGCCAAGGTGCGTGACTCGTTCTCCCGCCAGGGCATCATGGCCCATCTCGGCGCCAAGCTGGATACGGTCGAACCCGGTCTAGTGGAAATCTCCCTCCCCTATCGCAAGGAATTGTCGCAGCAGCACGGCTACTTCCACGCCGGCGTCGTCACGACCGTGGCCGACTCGGCGGCCGGGTACGCTGGGTTCAGCCTCATGCCTCCCGGCTCGTCCGTGCTGTCCATCGAGTTCAAGGTCAACCTCATCGCGCCGGCGCACGGCGACCGCCTCCTCGCCCGTGGTCGGGTCTTGCGCTCGGGCCGCACCATCACGGTCTGCACGATGGAGGCGGAAGTCGAGAAGGATGGCATCCGCACACCCTGCATGGTTGGACAAGGCACGCTCATGTGCCTGCCGGGCACGGCGGACCGGCCGCCGGGCTAACTAGCAGTGGGCAAGCGGGACCTGGGATTGAACCGAATCCCAGGATTGGGCCGCAGAAAGCGGGGGATTAACAGGGCCCGTTAATTGCCTAATCCGAGGAAAAACCTCCTTCTGCCGTCGGCGTCGTCGTGGGCGTCGCCGAGTTCTACGACTTGACCCTCATGAGAATGCCAATGGGCGGCGCGTCGCCGCCCGGCGCGCTCCGCGCGCCGATACTCCAAGGTCTTGACCTTGACGCCGCCCAGGGCGTCGCCGGAGGAAGACGCAGGAATCTCGTGAACCAGGAACGGCGCCGCATCACCTCCATGCGTAATCGAGTCGAGGTGCAAATCCCCAAGTGCTCGGTTCAATCCGCGGTCCCCCACACGCGGCCGTACAATCAGCGCCGAAGTTTCCCAGCCAGTTTGAGCAGCGCCTTGCCGCCCTTGCGGCCGAGCACCGCCTTCGCGAGCCCCTCGTCGAACTGGCCGTCGCGCCACAGCGTGTCGTACTTGCCGATGAGGTCGGTGGCAAACGCCTTGTCGTCCATGTGCACGACGGCGAAGTAGATGCGCGGGTCGAGCGGGTTCTTCACGCCCAGAACGACGCGCTCGCCGTCGAGGACGGAGAACGAGAGGTTGTCCGTGTTCGAAAGCCGAACTTGCAGGTTTTCTCCCAGATGTGGCAACATCGCGTCGATGACCTGTTGCACGTACGGCGTCGAGAGCAGGTAGTCGATGTCCTTGCGGCGCAGAAGCAGTCGCGTCTTCACGCCGCGGCCAACGGCTTGGCGGAACGCGTCGAAAAGGGTCAGGTCGTCGTCCTGGATGTGCTCGAAGGCCAGGTAGGCATCAACGCGCACCTTCGCCTCATGTGTGGCCTCGATGAGGAATTCCCGCGCCGCATCTTCCCCAAGACGGACCCCGTACAGAGCGGAGCCCGGCGCACGGCGCGGGGCGAGGCGTCCCAACTCGGACTCCAAGGAGGCGGCCTGCTGGCCGAGGCTGCGTTCTTCTTCCTGCAGCCGCCGCTTGTTGCTGGCCAGCAACCGGCCCGGAATGGACGCCGCGGCAGCTGCCGCGAACACGCGGGGGCGTCCGCCCTTCGAAGTGACAAGCCCGCGCTCGACGAGGGCGTTCAAGGTGTCGTACACGCGGCCGAACGGGATGCCGGTCTCGCGGCTCATCATCGGTCCGGTGCGTTCGCCGTGCCGGACGAGATGCTCCAGTGCCTTCGCCTCGTAGGCCGTGAGGCCCAGCCCCTCCAGGTGCTCAATCATCGGCCCTCCCCCTGTCCAGCATACAACCCCCGATGAGTTGTGCACGAGTATAATCCTTAATGAAGCCCCCTCTGTCGCGCGCTCCATGGAGCACGGCCAGGTCCGGGCCATCCTGGGGCGACATGCGCGCGGCGAGGGGGTCCACCGCCTCGCGGACCCCACGGCGCTGCTCCCCGCCAGTTCCCTGCGCAAAACGCTCGAAACCCTCGATGCCTCAGCCCAGCGGGCCCTTGCCCACGACTACGTGCACCTCTGGGCCCGCACCTTCCGCACCCTTGCGCGGCACCTGCGCGGCCGACCGGAACGGGCCCTGGCGCTCTTCGCCGAGGAGGTCTACCCGTTCCTGCGCGGCGACCGCCGCGCCGCCCGCGTCGAACGCTTGGCGGCGGGACAGGCCCGTGTGCTCCTGGCCGACGACCTTCCGGGGCCCTACCTGTGCGGCCTCCTCGAGGGATTCGTCGCCTTGTCGGGTGCCCAAGCGCTCGCCCGCGCCGACGGCGTCGGCGCCTTCACCGTGGCGTTCCGCGTCGCCGCGGCCGACCGCGCCGCCCGCCTCGCCCAGCACCTCGCGACCCTGCGTCTCCCTCTCCTGGCCTGCGCCGCTCTTGCCGCCGCGACCGGCATCGGCCTGGCCGCGCTGCACGCCGATGTGGAGCCCATGCGGGCCGCCGTCGTGGTGGCCGGCGCCGTGGCGGCCCAGGCGGGGGCCAGTGCCCTGGTCGATTTGACGGCGCACCGCCCGG
>JBAZXE010000074.1:0-10611 GCA_041659985.1 Thermoplasmatota archaeon
TTCCGATCTGGGCTCACGTTGAACCAACCCGTGCGCCTGTTCCTGCACAGTTTCTACGGCTACCTGCCGCCCGACGGCTGGCGCTTCGCCGTCGATGGCGCCCCGCCGCCACCGACGTGAAGGCGCGGATTGGAGCACCGTCCGATAAAAGCCGACCCGGACCTCCACGCCATGGTGTCGCGCGTGGACTGGCGAATGGCGTTGATCGCAGGGAGTCTCCTGCTCGCAGGCTGCTCCAGCCCCGCCGACACGGACCCGGCCGATGACGATGCCCTGGGACTCGTCGCGACGGCGACCACGGGGATTCTGCGCGGCGTGGTCGTGGACGACGCCATCCGGCCCCTGGCCAACGCCACCGTCGCGGCGCGCGGCCCCACTGGCGAGGAACGGACCACTGTGACCGCAGCCGACGGCCTGTTTGGGTTCGAGGGGCTGGCGCCCGGAACGTGGTTCGTCACCGGCCGCAAACTCGCCGACGAGGACTCGCAAGGCAACATCGAGGTCGAGGCCGGCGTCGACAACCCGCCCGTGGTCAAACTGCTCCTGGTCTTCGTCCCCGGCGAAGCGCCCTTCGTGACCGAGCTCAAGGTTGAAGCCTTCGTCCAGTGCATCGTTCCAGGCGCGAACTTGTGCGCCATCGCCAATCTCTACCCGTGCGCCCTGGCGGGCTACTGCGCGCCCATCGTGGACGACACGTCGTTCGTCCAGCTCTACGATTCCTTGGTGGCGCTGCAGCGAACCCCCGACTGGTTTCAGCTCGAGGTCGTATGGGACTCCACGCAAAGCATCTCCCCCGATCTGGCGATCTTGGGGAGCGCGCATTCTCCGGATGACGGGGCCGGCCGCGACGAGCGCCAAGCCGCGGTCAACGGCCCTTCGCCGCTCCTCTGGACCCTGAATCAAACCCTGGCGAAGGAGTGGGAGCTCGGGACGGCGGAGGGCGTTGGCTACGAAATCTTCGGCCACACGGAGGCGGCATCGCCGATTGGCTCTGCGGGATTCGTGCTCAGCCAGCGCGTGGACTTCTTCTTCCACGTCTTCTACGGCTACATGCCGCCCGAAGGTTGGCAGTTCAGCGTGGACGGCGTCGTCCCGCAGCCGCCGCGTTAGGCGTCCTCGCGCAGGAGCCATACGCACTGGGCGTTGCGGCCCTGGGCCAAAGGCGTCGTCTGAGTGCAGTCGCCGGTGTCCATCGGGTACACGATGAAAGCGCGCCCGGCTTCGTCGTGGTCGAGCATCATGAACTCGAAGAGCGACGCATCCTCCACGGGGGCGATGAGGGCGCGGGCCGAGTGCACGACGCCGGACGCATCGAGGCGCGCCGCCCAGATGCTGCGCAGTCCCTCGTCGTCCTGCAGCCACGCCACCGTGGCCGTCCCGTCCGGTCGCGCGTCGACCCAGGGGCCGGCGACGGAGGGGAACATGACGCCCTCGGCGACGTGGACTTCATTCCACGTTTCGCCGTCATCGCGGGAGACAAGGACGTCGATGGCCATGCCATCGGCGTCGCCTTCGGGCTTGGTGATGTAGAGCGTGCCATCCGGGGCGCGGTCCGCGACGGGGAGATGGAACGACGTCGGATACGGGCCGGCCACCGGCTCCTCGCTCCACGTGGCGCCGCCGTCGCGCGACACGGCGAAGGAGAGCCAAGTCGGGCCGCCCATGGTGAGGTCCGCGCTTGCCAGGGGAATCCGGATGGCGTCGCCGCCCACGACGGGGTTGCCGATGACGGTGTTCGGCCGGTCCGACTCTTCCACGCTCGCCGTGTGCGCGATGTGGTGCTCGGTCCACGTGCGGCCGCCATCCTGCGAGACAGCGAACGTGTTCACGGCCGGTTCCATGGCCATGACGTTTGCGTACGCCATGTAGAGGGTGTTGCCGTCGGCGACGAGCCACGGCCGGTCCACGCCGCCCAGCGGCAAGGCGCTGGCGTAGTTGAACGACCACGTCGCGCCCTCGTCGCGCGACGAGGCAACGGTGGACGAGGCGATGGTGTCGTACACGATGGCCCATGTGCCGTCGTCGAGCACGGCCCAGTCGCAGTCACCGGAGACGATGGGGTTGGGCTGCGGGTCGAGGCGGCGCCACGTCGTGCCGGAGTCCTGCGACACCCACGACGGGCTGGGTTGGCCGAAGCCGCCGTGGCTGCAGGCGAGAACCAAGCCGTTGGGCCCGACGACGACGGAGGTCTCGGCATCGCCGCCGGGGCCGATTAGGATGTTGGTGAAGCTCCAGGGGCCCGGAACAGGAGGCGCATCGGTTCCGTCCTCACTCATTCCATCGTTGGTGAGGCAACCGGAGAGGAGCACGAGGAGACCGAAGACCGCGCCGACACGGGCGTTGGCCTTCTTGCCCGGGGTGAGCTTGCGCACGGTTTGCGACGGGGGTGCCGCCTGAAATAGCGGAGCCCTGGAGTTCACGCCGGCGGCCCAAACGGGGATTTGGGGGAACTCGGGGAATTTTGTCCTCGGTCTCCCCGTAATCCCTGTTTCGTCGGCGTCGAACTCGACGCTATACCGGGACGATGGCGGCCAACGTGGCAAGAGGCGCGCCGTGCACCACGTCGCGGACGCCGAGCCCGTGCTCGGTCCCGATGGCGAGTTTGCCGTTGGCGATGACGCCGCCGCCTGCGACCGGGTCCGACTTGAGGAAGGTGTGGCCGTCGAGGTCGGCGGCCTGGATGTTGGGGTGCGCCAGGACAAGGTGGCCTGCGGTGAGGATCCCGACGCGCGACTCGACCATGCAGCCGACCATGCAGGGGACGCCGGCCGCCTGCGCGAGGTCCGCGATGGCGAGGCCGGGGCCAATGCCGCCGCATTTCTGCAGCTTGATGTTGATCCAGTCGCAGGCCTTGGCTGCAAGGGCACGGCGTGCGTCGTCGGGGGAGAACACCGATTCGTCGAGCATGATGGGCACCTGTTGTTCACGCACGAGGGCGGCGTGGCCGACGAGGTCGTCCTTCTTCAGCGGCTGCTCGAGCGCCGCGACTCCAAGGTCGCGCAGCTTGGGCAGGGCCTGCTTGGTCTCTTCCAGGGTCCAAGCCTGATTGGGGTCGACGCGCAGCGTGACCTTCGGGCCGGCCGCTTCGCGCACCGCCTTGATGCGGGCAAGATCACGCTCGACGCCCAGGCCGCCCTTGACCTTGAGGATGCGGAACCCCGCAGCGACTTGGCGGTCCACCCAGGGCACGACCTCCTTGTCGTCGCCGAGCCCCAAGGTGATGCTCGTCGGCACGGGGGCCGGGGCGCGGCCGGTGAGGTACGTGCACAGCGGTTTGCCGGCCTCGCGCGCCGCCAGGTCGAGCAGGGCCCCTTCGACGGCGGCCCGCATGCTGATGCTGGGGATGCGCAGGCCAGCCGGGTCGCGCGCGTCGGCGGGGACGCGGCCGCCGTCGCGCTGCCACGCCTCGAACGCCTTCAGGCCGGACGGCCGGTCCTCGCCCGTGATGGTGGCGACGGGGGCGGACTCGCCGAATCCCCGCACTCCATCGGCTTGGGCGATGACGAGGCCGTTGCGGACCTCGGTGACGACGTCGTAGGCGATGCGGAACGGCGAGGCCAGGGGCACGTCGAGGGCGTGCACGCTCAAGCTGGTCCGGCGGCTCATCGCTCGTGCCACGGCTGCCCGGCTTTTTCTAGGGGGCGGTCGGGATGCGCGCCACTCGTCATCAATGCAGGTTCGTCGGGTACGCCGTCGCGCCTTCCAAAGGCGACGGCAATCCCGTGTAGTCCAGCACGTAGAGCCCGGTGTTCACGTCGATGGCGTAGACGTGGCCGTCGGTGTGGCGGATGGCGGCCCAGACTGCGGGGACATCGGCGCCCAGCGGGGTGCGCGGAACGAAGGCTTCCTGGCGGTGCGGCTGGTAGAAGCCGAGGGTGACCGGGTTGGCGACCCGCTCTGCGCTCGATACGTCGATGACCCAGACGCCGGCGTGGTAGTGGCCGATGTAGATGCGGCCGTGGTCGAAGTCGAGGTTGTGCGGGCTGAAGCGGTACAGGCCGCCGGTGCCGGTCACGGGGGCAGGCAGGATCCATTCTCCCGCGTATTCGGGGGCCGTGGGGTCGGTGGTGTCGAGGATGCTGAACTTGATGGGCGCGTCCTGGGTTTCTGTCGCCGAGATGGTGTAGTGCCGGCCGTCGATGAGGACATCGGACGGGACGACTTGGTGGTACGCGACCAGTTGCTCGTCCTGATACTCCACGACCACCACGGGGTTTGCCGGATCTGTGATGTCGGTGATGACGACACCGCCGCCCTCGGCGCCGTAGAGATACGTCCGACCCGTGATGGGATGGACTTGCACCGTGGTGTCGTGCATGCCGGCGACGCGACTGACCTCGCGCAGCGTGCGATGGCCCGATTCGCCTTCGACCTCAAGGAGGATGGTGATGCCGTTGGCCGTCGACGCGGCGACGTAGCGCGTCCCGTTGACCTCGAGGGCGTTGGCGTTGTGCACGCCGACCGGGACCAAGGCGTCCTGGTCGAAGATGGGCGTGAAGGATTCCAGGTACGGCGACTCCTTGTCCTCGGTGTTGACCAAGAACAGGCCGCCCCCCGACGGCTCGCTGCCCTCGCCAGCCTGGTCGAGGCCCGCCGACGCCTGCGACGGCAGGACGACGAGGTTGCCGTCGCTGAACGAGGAGACGTCCCAGTGCGACGCCGCGCCGGCTTGCGTCGCGTCCAGCAGAGGGTAGGCCCAGAAATCGGAGACGTGGCGCGGCGCCGACGGGTCTGAAATGTCGACGATGCTCAGGCTGCGGCCGGGGCCCCAGTTGGAGACGAACGCCCAGTCGCCCGCCAGGCTCACGTCGATGAAGCCGCCGCCGAGCGTTCCCACTTCGGCCGCCGTGTCCATGAAGGTGTGCCCGACGAGGTCCATGTCGCAAAACGCCTGGTGCAGGCTGGCGTCGGCGTGGTCGTGCTGGTCAATGATCGCGCCGGCGAAGTCGCAGTCGCTCGGCGATTGCACGTCGGTGTCCGTCGGCGTCGGATTGCCGGATGCGCCGCCCGGCCCATCCTCGTCCGAGGAGAGGCATCCGCCCAGGAGCACCAGAACAAGACCTGTGGCCAAGGCCGCGCGGAGCATCATCGCCGGCCCACCCGTCCCGGCTCTTATCAAGGGGCGGCCTGGAATGGGCGGCTGCGCGTGAAGCTGGCCTGGACTCCTTTTGCCGTTTGATTCGAGGTCTAGGGGATTGCAAGGCGGGCCTATTTGAGAGCCGGGGCATTGGAAGGCCTGACCATGGCTCGCGCCATCGTGCTTGCAGAAGGCTACCTGGGCGAGGACTCCGGCAAGACGGCCAACGGCCTCGTCCTGCACGCCGTCACGCACGAGATTGTTGCCGTCATCGACTCGACGAAAGCCGGCCGCGACGCCGGCGAAGTCGTGGCGGGCAAGCGTCGCAACATCCCCGTCGTCGCCTCGTTCGAGGAGGCCTTGGCGTTCAAGCCCGAGGTCTTCTACATCGGCGTCGCCACGGCGGGCGGCTACCTGCCGGACTCCTTCCGTGACGCGGTGCGCAAGGCGCTCAAGGCCGGGCTCACCGTCTACAACGGGCTGCACATCTTCCTCTCCGAGGACCCCGAGTTCGCGCCGCTGGTGGCCTCAGGCAAGGCCAAGGTCATCGACGTCCGCAAACCGCCAGCAATCAAGGACCTGCGCGTCGCTGACGGTCGGGTCAACGACCTCAAGGTGCCGCGCGTGATGGTCATGGGGATGGACTGCGACGTGGGCAAGCGCATGACGGTCCTCGAAATCGTCCGCGCGGCCCGCGCCCGCGGCGTCAAGTTCGGCTTCGTCGCCACCGGCCAGACCGGCTGCATGCTGGCGCCCGACGCCGGCACGGTCATTGATCGGGTGCCCGCCGATTTCGCCTCGGGTCGCGTCGAGCAGATGGTCTGCGACGTCGCTGCCGCACAGAAACCGGACGTCATCTTCCTCTACGGCCAATCGAGCATCCAGCACCCCGCCTACTCGGGCGTCGCGCTTGCCTGCCTGCACGGCGCGGCTCCCCAGGCGGTGGTCCTGCAGGTCGCGCCAGACCGCAAGCAGCGCGCCATCTTCAGCCACCCCCGGTTCACCATCGGCCCCATTCAAGACGAAATTGACCTCATCGAGAAGCTGAACCCGGGCACCAAGGTCGTGGCGCTGGCGGTCAACGGCAAGGGCATCAAGGACATCCCGGCCGCCTGCCGCCGCGTGAGCCAGCAGACCGGCCTGCCCGCCATCGACCCGCTCTCCGGCTCCCCGGAGGAACTGCTCGACGTGGTCCTGGCCGCGCTGGCCAAGCAGGGATTCAAGATTCCGGCCAAGAAGGCCCAGGTCATCAGCGCCTAGGTCGCGGACCTGTCTGGACCACCCCTCCAGCCGCCTTCAGCCGCGCATCGTCGGCAAGGCCTATTACAAGGCCCCGGCCGTTGGTGCCTCGTGCGACCTTCCGCGCTCTTGATTGCCGGGGTCCTCTTGGCGGGCTGCGCCGGGACTGGCACGACCGGCTCGGAGGACGGCGCCTCCAACGCGTCTCAGGGCATCCTGCTTGGCCTCGTCGTGGATGACGCCATCCGGCCCGTGGCGGGCGCGTTCGTCAACGTGACGGGACAGGGACTTTCCTTCAACGAGACGACCGACGACGACGGCCGCTTCCGTTTCCAGGACCTGGTGCCGGGCGCTTACCTCGTGCGCGTGGGGAAACAGTTCTACGCCCAGCATGAGCAGGCCGTTGTCGTGGAGGCCGGCAACCTCGACCCGGACCTTGTGCGCTTCCAACTCGTCTTCGAACCACGATCCGTTCCGTACGCGCAGCTCTACAAGTTCGACGGCTACTTCGAGTGCGGCGTGTGGCCCACCAATGGCTGCGCCAACGTCAACATCGCCACGGGCATCGTGCTCTGCTCCCTCGACCTGCCTTGCTTCAATGTCACGGGGGACCGGTCCGTCGAGCTCCACCCCATCGATGGCATCCCGACATTCCTGCAGAGCGAAATGGTCTGGGAGCCGACGACCGATGCAGGCCGGGCGTTCCTGTTCGGCATCGGGCACGCCACGCGCGAAGAGCTGCAGGACGGAATGGCCGACGCGGACAACTTCACGGAGGGCCTGTCGCCGCTCACCCTCACCATCAATGCCACCACGCTGACCGAGGCCAGCATCGGAGGCGACCGCATGCTCCTCATCCAGGTGCAGGAGGGCGTGACCAACGGGGTCCCCGGGGGTTGCGTCGCTTACAACCCGTGCGGCTTCGGCGCCGCCGTCCAGCAGAGCTACACGACCTACACCCACGCGTTCTACGGCTACCTTCCGCCACCCGGTTGGCGCTTCACGGTGGACGGGCCTCCTCCCCCGCCGCCAGCCTAGTCTAGCGGCACGACGCAGCGATACGCGGTCCCGTAGGGCACGTCGGTGGTGCCCTCTCGGCCGTCCTCCCACAACGCCACCGGCCCTCGTGATCCGAAGGCAATGCCGTAGTAGTCGCCGATGGGCTGGACCGGATCCTGGGTTCGTTCGGGTGCCGTCGCGACCGAGCTCATGCGGGCCTCCTCGAACGTGGAGCCGTCACGCGAGACGGCGACGTAGGCCTCGTATTCGCCACCGCCCTTGTCGTTGCGCGTGTCCATGTAGGAGACGGCGACGTGGCCGCCCGGCCCGACGGCGACCGCAGGCAGGACTTGGTGGCCCGGCGTGTCGTCCTGGTTGACGCGCACGCGGTCCGACCAGGTCACGGCGCCGTCGTTGCTGTGGCTGAGGAAGACGTCGAAGCCGCGGCCGTCGGCCTCCTGGGTCCACGTGACGTAGGCGCGCTCGCCGACGCCTCCCGGGCCCGGCCCGACGGCGACGTGCGGCACCGACAAGGCGATGAGCGCGCCGGCTCCGCCGAAAGCGCCCTGGACCTCCTGGGCGCGGGCCGCGGGGCCGAAATCCAGGGTACCGGAGGGGGCGTCCACTTGCTGGAACGCGTTGCCCGGCTGGTCCCACCACATGACGTGCGCCATGCCGTCGGCGGTGACGAAGGGCGAGGCGCCGGCGTGGAGGCCATCGGAGGTGAGGCCGGCGCCCAAGGCCTCGACGAGCTCCACGGGGCCTTGCCAGGTCCGCCCGCCGTCGGTCGAGAGCATCACGACCGGGACGGAGACCGGGTCCGGCCGATTCATGCGCCACATCCACGCGACGTAGATGGCGCCTGTGACGGGGTCGACGCCGACCTCGGGTTTGTCGTTGTAGAAGAGCTGGTACGGCCCCGGCACCATGTTGAGGGCCGGCTCGCCGTAGCCGCCGCGCGACAGGATGGACACCTCGCTGGGAACCAGGGTGTCCTCGGGGAACCGCGCCGCGAAGACGTCAATCCAGGCGCCACCACGGATGGCCAGGCCCACGAGCAGGAGGGTGCCGTCGGGAAGGAAACGGACGATGGGGTCGCCGACGAGGGCCGAGCCGGCGAAAGGGCTGGACGCCGAGGCGGGGTCGCCCGGCCAACCCGACAGGTCGGCCGTCCGCCAGGTGTCCCCGCCGTCGGAGCTGCGCGCCACGGCGACCCAGAGAGCCGGGTCGTAGGGCGGCGCAGCCCGCGTGGAGGGAATGGAAACCATCATGGCCGCAGCCACGCGGTTGCGGTCCGCCGGGTCCGCCGTGACATCGATCTCGCGCGCCCGGACCCGCGAGTCGAACACGGGACCGTCGCAGCCGACCAGGGCCGCGGGGTCGACCAGAGGACCCGCGTCGACCTCGTCCTCGAGGTTCGAGCTACCGTCACCAAGACAGCCTGCCAGCGAGGCGGTGGCGACCAGCAACCAGGTGGCCAGGAACAGTCCGGCGCGCATGGCCGCGGAAGGCGCGGGGCCGTTCAAGTAGACAGGGCCGTCAGCGCGCGGCGACCGGCTTCGACGCCTTCGCCTTGCCCTTGGCCTTCGCATCGCGCCCCGCTTTGCCGGCCTTGGCGCGGCCACGCACCGACTCGATGCGCCCCGGTTCGCGGATGGCAAGGTCGCCCATGATGGAGCCGATGAGCTTGGCCTCGGCGTGGCGCAGGTGGTCGAGGAAGGCGCTGCTGGACAGACCCAGGTGCTCGGCGAGGTCGGAGGCGGAGCGCACGCGCGGCCACTGGTAGTAGCCCTCCTGGTGCGCCAGAACCAGGGCCTCGATCTGCTTGTCCGTGAGCCCGGCGGTGGGGCCGGCGCCGGCAGCGGATTCCTCGGCCTCCAGCTCCTGCGCCTCACGGATGGAGAGGACCTCTACCGTGCCCTTCTCGCCGAGGACCTTCAGCAGGTCTTGCAAATCGGGGGACTCGCCGGTGATCTGGTAGTGCTCAACGCCCTGCGAGAACCGGATGGCGCCGAGGGCGACCGGCGTGTGCTGCAGGATGTGGACGTAGATGGAGTGCGGGCTGGAGTAGGCGACGTGGAAGCGCGCGCCACGAGGCCCGTCAGAGAGTTGCTGGACCTTCTTGATGCGGGAGTCCTTCTTCCACTCGGCGAACGCCTTGGCGACCGTGCCAGCGTCGGGGGCGTGCACGGTGACGTTCATGTGGACTTCGTCGCCCACCATGTAGACGGCCGAGGCGACCAGCATGATGCTGGCGTGGCGTTCGGTGGTCTCCTGCAACCAGCAGCCGTCGTGGCGGTAGCGGAAGCGGACTTCCTTCAGCACAACTTGGCCTAGGAGTGCGCCATTATGCCCTTTGTGGCTGGCCTACTCCCATTCCACAGTCGCTGGTGGCTTGTCCGTAATGTCATAGACCACCCGGTTGACCTTGTCCTTGAGCTGCGGGTGATTCGTGATGCCGCGGGCAATCTTGCCCAACACGTCGTATGGGACATGGACCGCAGTGCCGGTCATGGCATCGAGGGAGTCGATGGCGCGCACCGCGACCGTCTCGCCGTAGGCGCGGATGTCGCCTTGCACGCCGACGCTCGGGGTGTTGGTGAGGACGGCGAAGTACTGCCACGGCTTGGCCATCTTGCCGGCCTTGACTGCAGCCTCAATCTCGTGCTCGACGACGGCGCAAGCCTCGCGGGCGATCTGCACGCGTTCGCGGGTGAGGGGGCCGATGACGCGGACGGCGAGGCCGGGGCCGGGGAAGGGTTGGCGTTCGGCGACCTCGACCTTGAGGTAGCGGGCGACGGCGCGCACCTCGTCCTTGTAGAGATGGTAGAGCGGCTCGCACAGCTCAAGGTGCATATCCTTGGGCAGGCCGCCGACGTTGTGGTGCGACTTGATGGTGTCGCGGTTGCCGCCGCCCGATTCGATCCAGTCGGGGGCGATGGTGCCCTGCACGAGGACCTTGGCGCCGGTCTTCTTGGATTCGCGCTCGAAGATGCGGATGAACTTCTCGCCGATGATCTTGCGCTTGCGCTCGGGTTCGGTGACGCCGTCGAGGGCGGCGAAGTATTCGTCGCCGGCGTGGACGACGGTGAGGTTGAGGCCCATGCGCTTGTACATCGCCTCGACCTCCTCGGATTCGCCTTTGCGCATGAAGCCGGTGTCGACGTAGACGGCGTGCAGCTGCTTGCCGATGGCGGTGTTCACGATGGCCGCCGCGATGGTGGAATCGACGCCGCCGGAGACGGCGATGACCGCGGTCCGCGCGCCGACCTGCTTCTTCACCGCCGCGACCTGCT
>JBAZXE010000075.1:0-630 GCA_041659985.1 Thermoplasmatota archaeon
TGCGTGTTCACTCCCGGATGCGGCGGAGCCGTTGCGCCAGAGCCATTGAACTGACCCGGTCGTGAACGGGCGGCCAGCGCATCGTCCCTATTCGCCTATCGGGGCGGGCGGCCCATGCCCGGCCATTGGCGCCCTCGGCTGGCTTCTTGTCATTGTCCTGGTTCTGATTCTGTTCGGCGGGCTCTCCATCAGCATCTTCTGAGACTTGCATCTCGGCCGCTTGACCTGGTGCCGACCAAGCTGAACAAGCCAAGGCATCTTGCTACGGGGAATGTTGACTCCCGCTCTGCGGAATTGTGCGTTTGCCCAACCTCCCGCAGTTGCCCACTCTCGGCGCTCAAGGACCGTTGACGGGCGGTTGGCCACCGCGCGCGGTCGGAAGGGACTCCAACGAGTTGACAAGGGCGCGGATGTAGGTGCTGAGGCGGTCGGTCTTCGACTCGAGTTTGAGGATGAGCTCGTCGAGGCCCTTGACTGATTTCCGGGCTTCGGGCGGAAGGCCCGCCGTTTCGCCGAGGACCAGGATGTAGTTGCTGAGGGCCGCCAGGAGGTTCCAGTAGTCGTGGAACACCGCCTTGACCTCGCGCTGCATGTCGCGGCCGGGGGGGCCTTTGGGCGACGACAGGGGGG
>JBAZXE010000075.1:640-10435 GCA_041659985.1 Thermoplasmatota archaeon
GCCCAGGACTTGATTCAGAAGCCGCGATAGTTCCTGCTTGCCGAAGGGTTTGGCCAGGTAGCCCCAGGCGTCGTAACGAGCTGCAGTGGTCGCTAGGTCGCTGCCGGCGCTGAAGAACACCAAGGGCACTTCCGCCGTTCGGGGGTTCAGCCGCAGCGCGGCCACGAGGCCGGCGACGTTGAGTCCCGGCATCTTGAGGTCCTGCAGGATGAGTCCCGGCTGCTCCCGCTCCACGGTTTCGAGAATTTCGCCTGGATCTGAGACCTGCAGTGCGTCGTAGCCCAGGGCTTGGATGAGCAGTCCAGTGCTCTCCAGCACGTCAGGCTCGTCGTCGACGATGAGGACCTTGGGCTTCATTCGCGTCTCCTCGGGTCCGCCCCACCATCTCCCTTCAGGAGCAAGACGGAGGCCACAGGAGCGGGAAAGAGGCCCGGACAGGCAAAAACGAGGCCTGTGGCGGGGCATCGACCTCTTATAGGAAGCCTGCAGGAATGCAGCGCCTTTTAGCAACCCGAGGCCCGCTTAAGTGGTTCCGGGGCCTGATTCAGGTTTGCAGTGGGGCGGTCCCCGTGGCAACAAGCCACGCAGCTCCGCCGGCCTGGGGCCGGCTGGACCGACTTCGCCGCCTGGTCTACCTCCATGAACCACCTACCGACAGGACTATCGAAAGGTCTCGCGACGCGCCTGGCCGCTACTGCAGCGACCTTGGCGTTCATCGCTGCGGCATTCTTCCTCGCCGTCACTCCCGCCAGCGCCGCAGACGCAGCGCCGCCCATCCAATTCGGGATGGATGCGGCCGGGGTCTCCGCGCAGACCGCTGCCGGCGTCACGCCCGACTACGGCACCTTCTGGATTGGTCCTTGGACCCTCACTTCCGGTTGGGGCGGCCCTGACGGCCAACTCACCGCCATGAAGAACGCCGGCGTCACGCCCGCGATTCACTTCTACTACTGGGGCGACGACATCTCGCCCTCCACCGTCGATAACGGCGTATGGAGCAGTCTGCACAACGCGCAGAAGGACCGCGCCCACTGGGACCTGCTCGCCACTCAGATGACCGACCACTTGAACAGCAAGATGGGCGGCGAACCCGTCGTCATCTTCCTGGAGTCCGAGTTCAACAAGGGCGGCATCGAGACCTACGAGCCCTTCGACGGCTACATGGCCGCGATGGCCGACAAGATCCACGCCGCCTACCCCAGCGCCATCATTGTGCTGGGCTTCGGCAACTGGGGCTCCAACAACTGGGGCACCTTCGACCGCGCCGCGGCCGCCAGCGACCTGGTCGGCATCCAAGGCATGCGCGGCAGCACGCGCCAAGCCAAGGTCGACATGTACACGCTCTACGATGGCCTGCTCTCGGGCGTCATCAGCCTGGAAACGAAGTTCCCGGGCACGCCCATCATGCTGACCGACATCGCGGTCTCGAGCTACCCCGAACCCGACTACTTGAGTGTCCAGCGCGACGTCCTGAAGGAGGTCTTCGATAACCTGGGCACCCTCAAGGCGCACGGCGTCGAGGCCATCATCTACCGCTCCTGGCAGGACTCGCCCAGCATGAACACCGCCAACTACTACGGCATGGCGGAGCGCTACTGGGGCCTGGCCAACTCGGCCGGGCAGAAACCGTCGGCCCAGGTCTGGATTGACGGGGTGCAGGCCGAACGCGCAGGCTCGACGCCCACGGCGACGCCCACGCCGACACCCACACCGACGCCCACACCGACCCCGCAGCCCGCGATTTCCGTGGGCGATGGCATCACCACGCAAGCCGAGGCCTTCGCCTTGAAGTCCGCCGGCGGCAGCCAGTCCGATTCCCAGGCCCAAGGCGGCCTGGCCTGGAACCTCTGGTCGAACGGCCAGATTTCCCAGTCGTTCAACCTCACCGGCGAGTACGAATTCACGGTGCGGGCACGCGGGACTTCCGCTCTCGGCATTGCGCCGCACATGGACGTCTACGTCGCCGGCACCAAGATGCTCGCCGCCGACCCCAGCGCCGCCTACAGTGACCACAAGCTCACCGTGTCCGGCAACGGGTCCACCGAGGTGCGCATCGCCTTCACCAACGACGCCAAGACGTCGACGGAAGACCGCAACCTCATCCTCGACTTCGTGGCCTTCGGTCGCGCCGCCCCCGCCAACCAGCCGCCCATCGCCCAATTCAACGCCTCCGTCCAAGACCTTGCCGTCCAAACGGATGCCGCGGCTTCCTCCGACGCAGATGGCGACGCGCTTTCTTACGCATGGAGTTTCGGCGACGGCGCCACGGCGACCGGCCTCTCGGCCAGCCACACCTACGCCGCAGCCGGCACCTACACAGTGGACCTCGCGGTCAGCGATGGCCTTGCCACCGCGACGGCGCAGCGCACCATTACCGCCACGCAGCCGAACCGCGCCCCGATCGCCAGCTTCACCGCCACAAGCAGCCTGCTGAAGGCCAGCGTCGACGCCGCCGCATCGTCGGACGCCGACGGCAACACCTTGGCCTACGCCTGGAGTTTCGGCGACGGCACGAGCGGTCTCGGCCGCACCGCCAGCCATTCCTACGCCGCCGCAGGCACGTACACCATTACTCTGTCCGTCAGCGATGGATTGGCGACCGGCACGGCCACCCGCACGGTCATGGCCGTCGCCTACCAAGCCACCTTCACGACGAACCCCGCCTCGAACGAATGGTGGGTGCAGGAGAAAGTCGCCTCGACGCCCGCGCCGGTGAAAGTCGACATCCGCGTCAACGGCGGCGCCTGGCAGCCCATGAAACTGCAAAGCTACGGCGAATGGACCCTGTCGGCCCACATCGCCAAGGGCACTCCAGTCGTCTTCCGCGCCACGGCCCCCGACGGCCAGACCGTCCTGTCGCCCAGCCAACCGTGGCTCGGCGCCGCGACGACCACGACTTCGACGACCACGACAACGAGCGCCCCGGCGTTCAAGGCCGCCTTCACGCCGAAGAATGTCGGCAACGACTGGTGGGTCGAGACCGCCGTCTCCGCCAACGCTCCCATCGCCAAGGTCGAAGCCAAGGTCGGATCCGGAGCCTACGTCACGCTGGCGAAACAGGACTGGGGCACCTACGCCAAGTCCATCAACGCCCCCAACGGCAGCCTGGTGACCTTCCGTGCCACTTCGACGTCGGGGGCCACCTCGACGAGCGCCTCCGTCCTGTGGACTTGAACCCAAACGTCCGCGGAACCGCAAGACGCGCCGTCATCGTCCCGCAAGCACCTGGTGCTGAGGGGGACCAGGTTGGAGCGTGCGACGTCCCGCCCGGATGATGGCCTTCCTCCTTCTCGTCCCCTTGTTCGCCGCCGCACCTCTGCTCGATGACGCGGCGCTGAAGCCGTCCGGGGTCCTCTCTGAGTCGGGGGCCTCCCCCGGCATCGCGTTCGACAGCCTGGGGGGAAACACTTGGTGGCTGCAGGCGCGGGCGACCGGTTCCTGGGCCACGCAAGTGCGGTCCGTGCAAGCCATGGACACCAACGGCCCCTGGGTCCAATTGGCCCGGCAGCCCTGGTCGGACTGCGCCTGCTGGTGGGCCGGCTCTCTGGCCATCGAGCCCGGCCACGAGGTCCGGCTGCGCGCCACCTTGCAGACCGGGCTTGTCATCGACAGCTGCTGGGCTTCGCACCCGGCCGGGCTGGCCACGTGCGAGGCGTCCGCCGCCGAAACCGGTGCCCTGGGCCCCAGCGGCCTGGGCGACCCGGCCCCCGGCACTGGTCAGATTCTTGCGGGCTTCGTCCCTGGCAATCTGCCCGGCTTGACGCCGGGCCAGGCCATCATGGGTTTGCCCGTGTTGGCACGCATCCCGCAAGTCAGCGTCCTCGTCCTGCAGGCTTCCGACCTGGCCCGGGCCAGCACGCTTCTCGGCGTCGTTCCGGGTTTGGCCTACGTTGAATCCGATGGCGCCGTGCAGTCGTCCGGCCTCCCCAACGACCCGCGCCTCGGCGGGCAGTACGCCCCCGCCATGCTGGGCCTTCCTGCGGTGTGGTCGGCCAACGGCTACGGCTCGTCTTCCGTCGTCGTTGCAGTGATCGACTCCGGAATCGCGGCTGGCCATCCTGACCTGCGCGGCACCCGCCTGCTTGCGGGTTACGACTACGTGAACGGCGATGGCGTGCCCAATGACGAGTGCGGCCACGGCACGCACGTTGCCGGCATCGTCGGGGCAACGACGGACAACGGCGTCGGCATCGCGGGCGTGAGTCAAGCGTCGCTCCTTCCTCTCAAGGTGCTTGGCCGAACCTGTTCCGGGACGCTCTCCAATGTCGCCCGCGCCATCGTGGACGCCACCGACCAGCACGCGGCCATCCTCACCATGAGCCTGGGCAGCAGCAGCGACTCGCGGACCCTGGGTGCTGCCGTCGCGTACGCTTGGGACCACGGCGTCATCCTCGTGGCGGCCGCCGGCAACGGCGGCAGCGACGGAGCCGTGCACTATCCGGCGGCTTACAGCCAAGTCATCGCGGTCTCCGCCCTCGACGCGAGCAAGTCGCTGGCCGGGTATTCGAGCCGGGGCGCCAAAGTCGAGGTGGCGGCGCCGGGAAGCCAGATTGACTCCACGGCGGCCAACGGCGGCTACACGGTGATGAGCGGCACCAGCATGGCCACGCCGCAGGTTGCGGGAGTCCTGGCGTTGGCCCTCTCGTGCCACCCGGGAATGGCAAACCAGCCCCTGAGGTCGGCCCTGGCGGCAAGCGCCGAAGACCTTGGTGAACCCGGCCGGGACGTTAAGTTCGGTCACGGTCTAGCGCGCGCCGACAAATTGGTTGGCTTGGTGTGCGGCTCGCCCCTTCCGTCGACCGGGCCGACGCCCCCGGCCAGCAGTTCGTCGTCCACATCGAGCACGGGGAGCCCTTCCCTGTCGACGACCTCGTCGCAGTCGCCTTCTCCGTCCCCCTCGCCCGCCCCGCCCCCTTCTTTCTCCGCGCTTTTCGCTCCCGCCAACGGGTGCAACGAATGGTGGGTCGAAGTCTCCGTGACCGCCAACGAGCCGGTCGTTGCCGTCATGGTCCGTGTCGACGGAGGTGCCCCGCATGCCTTGCCCCGGACATCGTGGGGCGCCTGGGCGGCCAGCTTCAACGTCCCACGCGGGTCAAGCGTCATCTTCTTCGCGGACAACGCCGCCGGAGACCGCGCAACCTCGGCGACTTACGCGTGGCTCGGAGCACCGCCGCCCGCAGCGGCCTTCTCCGCCTACTTCACGCCCAAGTCCGTGGGCAACGAATGGTGGGTCGAGTCCGCCGTCCAAGGCAGCCAACCAATCGGCGCCGTGGAGGTGCGACTGGGCGGCGGCGCATGGACCGCGTTGCCAAAAACGGACTGGGGCTCCTGGGCCAAGAGTCTGCATGTCGTCCCTGGAACAACCGTGGTCTTCCGGGCGACGTCGACGACTGGTGCAACCCAGACCAGTCCATCCTACGCATGGACCTGATGGAGCAAGCCAGCGCTTCGCCCGTTTCCCCTTGTCCCCGAACCCATTCAGCCCGCGCCGGCCAACCAAACCGGATGCGCATCACCCTGGTGTCGCCGTTCGACCCCAACCCCCGCCCCGGGTCCGCCGGTTCCGAGCGCGTCGGCGGCGTCGAGCGGGTCTTCGAGCAAGTCTCACGCAACCTCGCCCGTCGCGGCCATGATGTCACCCTGATCTGCTCGACGCAAGACGCGCCGGCCAGCCAATCCGAACATGGTGTCAACGTGGTCCGCGCGCCACGCCATGCCACGTTCCTCGAGGCCCCCGTGACGTGGCTGTCGCGCAGCATCGCCAAGGACGCGGACGTCGTGCACGTCGCCGCGACCTATCCGTTCACCACGCCAGCCGTCCTGCGGCGGGCCCACGCGTTGGGCATCCCATCCGTGCTGGACTTCCATTTCGAACCGTCCCCGGGCACGATGTTCGGTCGCCTCGCGGCCAGCTTCTACCGGCACATCGGGCCCCGCGTCTATCCCCTGTGCTCCGTCGCGCTGGTGCGCTCCCTGTCCTACGGACACAGTTCACCAAGCCTTGGGCGAGTGCCGGCGGACCGGTGGCGCGTCGTGCCCAACGGCATCGACCCTACGCGGTTCAAGCCCGATGGGCCGGCCCGTCCGGGCGACTACCTGCTCTTCGTCGGCCGCCTCGTCGCGTACAAGGGCGTCGACACGCTGCTGAAGGCGATGGCCAGCTTGCGCCCTGGCCTGCCGCTCTACATCGTCGGCGAAGGCCCCGCAGGACCGGCCCTGCGCGCCCAGGCCAAGGCCCTGCAGTTGGACGTGCAATTCCTTGGCCGCGTGCCCGACGAGCAGCTGCCGCCGCTCTACCGCGGCGCGCGGCTCACCGTGCTGCCCAGCGTCAACACCCAGGAGTGCTTCGGAATCAGCCTGGTCGAAAGCATGGCGTGCGGAACGCCCGTCGTGGCCTCGCGGCTGCCCGGCGTCGCCGAAGTCGCTGCCGTGGGCGGCCTGCTGGCCGACCCGGGCGATGCCGGGTCTCTGGCCCGCCACCTCAAGGGGGCTCTCACCCCGGGAGCCTTGCCGCGGGGACCCGCGCTCGCTGCCGTCGCCCATGCCACCTATTCCTGGGACGCGGTCACGGACCGGCTGGAATCCGTGTACCAGGAGATCGTGGCGGGTCGCCGCCCCGCCGCTGGCGCGCTGGCGGCCTGACCGCATGCGCATCCTTGCCATCACCCCTTACTATGCCCCCGAAGGCGGGGGACTTGAGCGCTATGCCCGGGCGATTCTCTCCGCTCTCGCGCTGCGCGGCCACGAAGTCGAAGCGCTCTCCTTCACACGCACGGGTCTTGGCGATGCCAAAGACGGCGGCGTCCACGTCCGCCGCACCCGGGCCAGTCTCTGCCTCGGCAACACCCCCATCCATGCCGGGTTCCCCGTCCTCGTCGCCCGACGCATCCGCGAGAGCCGGCCCGACCTCGTCGTGGCCCACACGCCCGTTCCCTTCCCGGCCGAGATGGCCTACCTGGCGGCACGTCGAGCGGGCGTCCCCTTCGTGGCGACGTACCATGCCGGCAAGCTGCGCGGCAGCTCCCCCGGCCTGGACGCCTTGGCCGCCCTCGACCGCGCGACCCTGGAGCGCGGCATGATTGCCGGCGCCACTGGACTCATTGCCGTGGGTCCCTACGTCCGCGACCATGCGTTGGCCCGCGAACGGCAGCGCGTTGAGCTCGTGCCACCCGGCGTGGACACCGACTGGTTCAACAGCCCCAACCCGGCACACGGCCGCGGCATCCTCTTCGCAGCGCCCCTCTCCCGCTCCTATCGTTGGAAGGGCGCCGACGTCCTGCTGCGCGCGTTTCGCCGGGTGCGCAAACGCCTGCCCGATGCGACGCTCACCCTGGTGGGCGGCGGCGACCGGCTCGACGAGTTCCGCCGCCTGGCAACGCCGTCGTCCGGATTGCGCGTGCTTGGCCGCGTCGACGAACCGACCCTGCGCGACGAGTACCGTCGCGCCGCCGTCGTCGCGTTGCCCAGCACCACCGACGCCGAATCCTTCGGAATGGCCTTGGCCGAGGCAAACGCCTGCGGTCGTCCTGTAGTCGCCTCCGATGTCGGCGGCATGCCCGACTTCGTGCGCCCTGGCGACAACGGCCTGCTGGCCCGCCCGGGCGACGAACATGACCTGGCCGCCAAACTCGTCGAGGTGCTGGCCGACCCGGAAGCCGCCGCCGGGATGGGCGAACGCGGTCGCCTGCGCGTCACGCGCGACCACGCCTGGGACGCCCTGGCCATCCGCACGGAGCGAATCTTCGAGCGAGCCGTGGCCTAGGCCTGTTGCGGCAGGAGCGGCTCAGGGTCCACGGGAATGTGCGCTGGATGGAGCGGGACGTAGGTCCGGGATCCGGCTTCGACGCCTGCCGCAACGGCCATTGGCAAGGTGACGCGGAAGGTGGCCCCTTGGCCAAGGGCGCCTTGTGCCCACACCCGGCCGCCATGGCGGCCGACGATGCGGCTCACGGTCGCCAAGCCGATTCCGGTGCCCTCGAAGTCGTCGGCGGCGTGCAGGCGATGGAAGGGCTGGAACAGTTCCTTGGCGTGCGCCATGTCGAACCCGGCGCCGTTGTCCTCGACGTGGAACCCGCCCATGTCGCGACCCAACTTGATGGTCGCCTGCGGTGTGCGGCTGGTGAACTTCCAGGCGTTGCCCAGCAGGTTCTCCAGCATGAGCCGCAGGAGGGCTTCGTCGCCCAGGGCGGTCACGTCGGGGTCGACGGTCCATTCGACCTTTCGTTCAGGGTCGCTGGTTTCCAGAGAACGCAGAACGGTTTCAGCCATGGCGCTGACATCCACGGGAGCCAGGTTGACGTGCACGCTTCCCAGCCGGGACAGCGAGAGGATGGACTCGATGAGGCGCCCCATGCGCACGGTCTCGTCGGCCATGCGCTGCAGCATCTCCTTGGCGGCGGGCGGCAGGGCTTCGCCATGCTTGCGCTGGATGAGCTTGCTCAGGCCGTTGATGCTGCGTAACGGCGCGCGCAGGTCATGGCTGATGGTGTAGCTGAACGCCTCCAATTCACGGTTGGATGCCGCCAGCAGCGCGGTGCGCTCCTCGACGAGGCCTTCCAAGTTGTCGCGGTGGCGCCGCAGCTCCCCTTCGACGCGGTGGCGCTCGATGGCTCCGGCCAGCAGGTTGGCGACGGACTGCAGAAAATTGCTGTCGTCCTGCGTGAAGGTGCGATGGGTGCGCGTGTGGGCGCCGAGCACGCCGAACGGTCCGGCCCTGCCTGGCACGAGGACGCTCATGCTGCTCACGATGCCGTGGTCCTGCAGGATCGACGCGGTCTCGAACCGGGTCTCCGTCCGTTGGTCCTCCACGATGACCGGCCCGGGCGAGTTGAGCGTGTAGCCCGCCTGCGAGCCGTTTCCTGCGGGGATGCGCGCCGCGCCGACGAGGCCGGGCTGCCAGCCCACGCCGGCCCGCAGGACCAGCGTCTGGCCGGTCGGCGTGCGCTGCAGGATGTCGCAGACCTCGACGTCGAGGGTCGCGGAGACTTCGCGTGCCGCGTCCGCGAAGAGGTCGTCCATGTGGGGGCCGGCAAAGGCGCGCCGGCCAAGCAGGGCGACGGCGGCCTGTTGGAGGTTGCGGTGGTGCAGGACCGTTTCGGCGCGGGCGCGTTCGATGGCCAGGGCCATCAGGTTCGCCACGGCCTGCAGGAAGGCGCTATCGTCCGCGGTGAACAGCCGGTTCACCTTGGTGTGGACGCTCAGGACGCCCCAGGCTTGCTGTTTCCCCTGCAGGATGACGCTCAGGGAGCTGATGGCGCCTTGCTGCAGGACGCCGGGCTGGACCGTGAAGCGGGTCTCGCGCCGCAGGTCCGGCGACGTGATGGGCTCCAGCGACTGTAGCGTGTAGTGGGCTTGCGTGTCGTTGCGGTTGGTGATCTCGGCCGGACCTTGGCTGCCGACCGGCCAGCCGAAGGCCGCGCGCAATCCGAAGTTCGTTCGCTCCGCATCGAGTTCGAGGACGCAGCACGAATCTGTCCGCAGCGTCGCGCCGGCTTCGCGGACCAGCAGGTCGAGCGTGTCGTCCAGCTCCTGGCTGGCCAGGGCCTCGAGCCCCAGTCGGACGGTGGCGGCCTGGAACCGGTTGCGGGTGCGCAGGGCGGTCTCGGCCTGGTGGGCCTCGATGGCCAGCGCCATGAGGTTCGCGATGGCCTGCAGGAAAGTCGTGTCCTCCTCGCTGAACTCGCGAACGATCTTGGCGTAGACGCCCAGGACGCCCCAAGCCTGCTGCTTGCCGTGCAGGGTGACGCTCATGCTGCTTCGCGCCCCTTGCTGCAGCCCGGCGGCCGGAACCTTGAA
>JBAZXE010000076.1:0-10379 GCA_041659985.1 Thermoplasmatota archaeon
GAGAACGGCGATACCCGCGTTGCGGGTCTGCCGCACCTCGAGCAATGGGTCACGCCCACTGGCGAAGGCGGCCAACTCTACGCGCAACTCGTTGACCTCGACGACGGCAACCTGCACCTCGGCCACGCCATCATGGATCTGCGCTACGCCGAAGGGGGCCGCGCTCCCCAGCCAGTCGCCCCGGGCCTTGCGATGAAGGTCCGCCTCGAATTCGAGCCGTTGGACTTCGTCCTGCCCGCCGGCCACCGACTTGGACTCGAGTTCTCAGGCATCGGCGAGGACTACGTCAGCCCCACCGTGGCCAGCCCAATCCTGCTGAACTTCGGCGAAGGCCAAGCGGCTGACAACCACCTCGAGCTGCCGCTCGTCACTCCGGCTCGGTCGCAGTTCTTCACACCGCCCGCGTGGTCGGGCGACGCCGACGCCGTTGGCCCGGGCACCTGAAACCGCGCCCACGCCAACGTTCAAATCAGACGACCCCTCGCCGCATCCAGCCCCGGGGATGCGGGGCCTTTGGTGAGCCGTGCTCGACGACCAGACGGTCCGCAGCCTGTTGCAGGCTTACCATGACCAGACCACGGGCGAGGAGGGCGTGCCCACCCCGCTCATGATTCTGCATGGCCTGCGTGAGGAAGTCACGATTCGGCCGCACATCGAACTCCCCAGCGCCTACCACATGGCGCACTACCTCGACGAGTTCGTCAACGAGAAGACCATCGGCATCACGGTCTGCGGCCGCTTCTTCAAGCAGATTGGCGAGAAGGTGTTCCAGGGCACCATCCTGTACCACGTCGACCGCATCGGCAGCCACCTGATCCGCGGCATCAACGCCGACTCCGGCCTCTACACGGTGCTCGACGACTCGCCGTACTGGAACGCGTTTCCGTACGACTTCGATGAGGGCCCCGTCGACCCCGACCTGCCCATCGGCTACCACCCCGGCCCCGAACTCGAAGGTGAAGGCGAGACGAAGGCCAAGGGCGAAAACGCTAGCGGCGACGACGAAGACGGGAAAGCGGACGACTCGGAAGCGTAGGCGCCATCTCGTCAAATCCTTGAACCACCGGGGGACTAGCATCGCGTGGACGGCGGTCTTTGGGGGGCGGCGGCAATTTCACTCGGCCTCGCGGCCGCTTTGGCGTTCATGGCGTTTGGAGTCTTCTTGGCCGCCGCAAAACCTCGACGCCGGCTGAGCCTGCCGCTGGCCGGATTCGCTTTGGGGTACGGCTTCTACCTGGCCCTGTTCAAGCTCGCCCCCGGGCCCGAGGGGTTCGGCTGGTTCGGCGACTGGGCCATCACTGCGGGCCAAATCGCTTCCGGCGTGAGCGGCGCATTCCTCCTGTTTGCGGCCGGACGCCTGTACGACCTCCGGTCGGACGCCAATTTCGCTGCCGCATGGATTGGTGTATCCGTCGTCGCTCTGGCGTTCCTCAACTTCTGGTTCGTCTACGCCTACGCTACCCCGGGCGCGAGTCCCCAGGAAGTTCTCGGCACGCCTTTCGAAGCTGCCCTGCAGTTGGCTGCCGGCTTCGGGGCCTTTGCAGCGGCGATGGTCTTGGCCTGGATGGCAATCTTCGGCGTCCAGGGGACGACGACCATCCCCGCGAGCTTGGCCATCTTGGGCCTGGCCTTGGTGCCTCAGGAGGGGCTGTTCTATGGCTGGTATTTCGTCGGCGATGCCGATGCGGCCGGAGTCGTGGTCCTGGCCGACGCCCTCATGCTGGGCGTCGTGTTCGCCGTGGGAGCCGCTTGGCTGTATCTGCGCCAGTCCCGCCGGGCCGACCGCTGGCTTTGGTTCGCAGCGCTGGCCTGTTTCGTTTTCCCCTGCATCGGCGCATTGACGGCCATCGTGCCTGAACCATGGGACTTCGTCCTGGCCAATGCCTTGAGCGGCCTGGTTGGGCTGGGCTCGGTCGCTCTCTTGCGGCATGGCGTGCAGCGCCACGGATTGCTCGAGGTTGCGCCCGCGGTCGCCTCCGGCTCGACCACGAACGCGTGAGGGCGGCCGCAGCGGAGCTGAACGCGGCGCAGCGAAGGGGTCACCCCCATGGCTTTACAGGAGTCCACTGTCGCGGTCTTGTCCCGATGGAACCCCTGGTCAAGGCCGACGACCTGCACTTGAGCTACGGTCCAACTCACGTCCTGCGCGGCGCCAGCTTCCTCATCCAGCCCGGCGACAAGATCGCCCTCGTCGGCCCCAACGGCGCCGGCAAGACCTCCATCTTCAAGCTCCTGACTGGCGCACTGCGCCCTGACCTCGGCACCATCGAGTTCAGCCGCGACCTACGCGTGTCCTATTTGCCCCAGGTCCCCGACATCCCCGGGACGACGCCTGTGCAGGACCTCCTCTCGGCTCCGACCGCGACGGCGAACCGGCTGCAGAAGGAGCTGGACGCCTTGGAGGACTGGATGGCCAGCCCGACGGCTTGGGACGAACCGGACGCCAACGAGAAGATGGCACGGTACACGGACCTGCAGACCCAGTTGGGCACCGAGAAGGCCAAAGGAAAGGCGACCAACAGCCCGCTTCTCAATGACCTCGGCCTGCCCGAAGAGACGTTGGACGCGACGTTCGGAAGCCTGTCCGGTGGCGAGCGCAGCAAGGTCCTCCTCGCCAAGGCCCTCAGCTCCGCCAAGGAGACCGACCTCCTGCTGCTCGACGAACCGACCAACCACATGGACATCCCGACGGTGGAGTTCATCGAGCAGTACCTCATGGACCTCAAAGGCTCCGTCGTCGTCTCGGCGCACGACAAGTACCTGCTGGACAATGTTGCCGACCGCGTGCTCGAGCTCGACCACAAGGTCGTCGCCAGCTACACCGGCAACTACACCTCCTACCAGGCGCAGCGCCGCGCTCTCGCCGCCGCCATCGCCGCCCGCAAGGCCCGCCAGGAGCACGAGGTCAAGCGCCAATTGCGCATCATCGAGGAACTGAAGGTCCGCAACAAGTTCGACGCGCAGGTCACCAGCCGACGCACCCGCATGAAGCACATCGAGCAGGTACGCGAAGTGGCGCCGACGTTCGGTAAGTCATTCCGCCTCCTGTTCCAAGCGGAAAACATGCAGCGCGAATGCATGCTGGTCGAGGGTCTTACCAAGCGCTACGGCGACCGCACGCTGTTTTCCGGCGCCGAATTCGAGATCGAAGGCGGCGACAAGGTCGGCCTCATCGGCCCCAACGGTTGCGGCAAGTCGACCCTCATCAAGCTCCTCACGGGCCGCATCAAGCCCGACGCCGGCGAGGTCAAGGTCAAGCCCAACATCACCATCGGCTACTTCGACCAGCACCACGAGGGCCTCGACCCCGAGCGCAGCCTCATCGACGAGGTGCGCAGCCTACGCAACCCTCCGCCCCCCGACGAGTGGAGCCGCGGTCTGCTCGGCCGTTTCCTCTTCATCGGCGACGAGGTCTTCAAGAAAGTCAAGGAACTCTCCGGCGGCGAACGCGCGCGCCTGGCCCTGGCGAAGTTCATCGTCGGCCGCCACAACATGCTCATCCTGGACGAACCGACCAACCACCTGGACCTCGAGTCGCAGGACATCGTCGCCACCGCCTTGCGCGAGTACGAGGGCACCGTCGTCGTCGTCTCGCACAACCGCAGCTTCTTGGACCAGATCTGCACCCGCACGGCTGTCATCGCGCACCGCCGCGTCGGCGTCTTCCCGGGCAACTACTCGTTCGCCGCGTCGAACAAGCCGATGCAGGACTTCATGCAGTCCGGCGCCAAGGGCCGCTACAAGGTGCTGCGGGCCTTCAAGGACTGGGAGAAAGACACCAAGTTCCACCAGGGCGAGACCATCGTCGTCACCGGCCTGGAGACGCAGGGCTTCCGCCGTCTCCTGCGCTGGGCCGAGGCGGAAGGGCGCATCGAACTCGTATCATGAGCCCTGGCCGCGTCCCGCCTTGCTTCATGAAGGGGCCGCGAGTCGCAACGCCCAACAGCCCCGTGGTCTAGAGGCCAAACCGCCCGGCGCTGCGCGCCGGCCGGGCGGCCGAAACCCCCTCGCGGCGGCTCGGGCGCTTCGGCTGTGATTCGGGACTTTGAATCCCGCGACGTCCCGCTTGCTTCATGAAGGGGCCACGAGTCGCAACGCCCAACAGCCCCGTGGTCTAGAGGCCAATGATTCGGGACTTTGAATCCTGCGACCTCGGTTCGAATCCGGGCGGGGCTACTCATCAGTTATTCGGCTCGAACCCTCGCGTCAGGTGGCGCGGTGGTTCGAGTCGCGGTCGGGGGTGAGAATCAGGATGCGTTGGCAAAGTCCGGGGCAAGCGTCCGATCCAACGGCGAAAGGAGCGACGTAGCAGGGGGCATGTCCGGTCGGAGCGACCTTTCGCGCCATACAGAAAAACGCGCTCTGCACAGATGCTTAATAGGCGGTTAGAAATCGAATGGGCATGCCTCAGAGACTCGCCAAATCCAGTGCCCTACTGGTGGCAGGACTCAGTCTAGTAGGATTGAGTGGATGCGTGGAGTCCGTGAACAGCCCGACGCATGAGCCCGATTTCGGGCACCCTGCCGAGGCGTTCTTGACTGAACTGCCTGGCTTCGGGCAAGTTGTCCAAGTGCTGCTTGGCGCCAACAGCTGGGCAATGTTCAACTGGACCATTCCTAGCCAAGAGGCCGAGACATTTTGGTGGGCTGTTGTCGAGGCCCCCGATCCGCAGAATGTTTCTCTGGCCGTTGTGGCCTTGAATCCAGAAGATGGGTTGCAAACGACCGGCGAACTGTTGTCCACGCCCAGTTTCTACACGACGGACCCCGACGAGGCGCCCGAGCTCGCCTCGCGAAGCGCCTTCAAGCCTGGGATCCAGTCACTTCATTTTGGACGACCCTCGGGTAGCCGTCCCACTGTCCTTGTGGCCGTCGACTCGCCATTCCAACAGGAAGTGCTCGTGACCCTCATCCCCAATCGGTCAAGCCTGGCGCAAGGGGACATCCCGGACGACGTGCGGCAGGCGTTGGACCACATCGACGCCAACAAGACTGCACGCATCAGCGACGCCAAGCGTGACGCTGGGGTCAGCCTCCAGCGCTACCACGAGTCTTGGGTCGCATCGAGTGGCGAGGTCCGCATGCAACGCGAGTGGTGGCCAGAAGGAGTGAGCCAGCAACCGGTTGCAGCCAATGTGCCCGCGCCGGCCATCTATTCGACGACGAGCATCCGCATGGCCTATGGCGCGCGTGCGGGGTTCGTCTTGTTCAGCGCGTCGGTAACTCCGGATTCCAGCGTCGCTGCAAGTGTGGTTGGCCAAGGCACGGTGCTTGGCCACTCCCTGGACACTTCGCGGGGCCACATTGGAGGTCAGACCTGCCTGGCCGTCGAATGCATCGCGCCGTTTCGGGCGTACGGCGCTACGGTGCACGATGCGGGACAGGGGGAGACAAACTATGCCTTGGACATCGGCTTCAAGGGCGTGTTGACGGACAGCATCTACGTCCAAAGCCAACTGATCTACATCGCTGCGGACGTCGAAGGATTCACGGGCCAGCAATATCCGACCTTCGCCGAAGACGCGTACTTCGAATTGCTCTAGCCGGCCCGCGAACGGCAAATCTCTCGATAGGTTTGGGCATCTAGCGCGAACCTTTAAGCCGGCCATTCTGCTTCCCTCGGCCTATGGTGGAAAAATCCCCCATCCATGGTCGTTCCTTTGTCCTCCTGGTCGCCATTGGACTCCTTGCGTTGTCCGGCACCACGTCCAGCACTGGACTGTCCCCTGCAAGTGGGCTGTCGCCCCCGGAGGCATCCCCCTTCGCGGTCGTCACGGGAGGATCTGAGGACCCGGTGCTGGACGCTCCGACGCTTGTGCGCACTGGTCCCCTTGGGTTCGCCGTGGCGGCAGGCTCGGTGCTCCAGCACACCTCCAGCATTTTGATCGACACCCCGGGCCACGTCCAGATTGATGGCTCGCTTGAGGCCGGGCGGGACATAAAGATCATTGCAGAGACCATTTCCATCAGGGGAACCGTCCAGGCCGGTGACGCCCCCCTTCCACTTCACCAACTCCTCGCCTTCGCGCACCTTGATGCGGCCGTTGGCGTGGCCCCCGACGGCCTTGACGGCGGATCCATCCATCTCATCGCAAACGTCGTTGACATTGCCCAAAGCGGCGTGGTGAGCGCCGGCGACGCATCGGACGGATTGGACATCGCCTCCACGCTGACGGTCAGCGACGCGCTCGGCGTGCTCACCCTGCGCGGCGGCGACGGCGGCAATGGCGGCAACCTCGTGATCGAAGCCGGCCGGGTCGTCATCGATGGTCTTCTGCGGACTGGAGCCGGCGGTGATGGCGGAGACGCCTTGGCCGATGTCTCGCACTTGTCGAACGGCATGGATGCCAACGCCATCGGTGGCAATGGCGGGATGTCGGGAGAGCTGAGCATCATCAACACGGCTGGCAACTCACCGCTCGGCGTGACTCAGCCAAGCCCGTCGAACCTTGAACTGCAGCCGGCTGGCGATGGTGGCAACGCGAAAGCCCAGGCCGCCAACGGAAACGCGGCGGGCATCCTGCCCGAGATCGAGCCTGGCTCTTCGAAGTCCGCATACGCGCTCTTCGCCGCTGCCGGCTGCAGCGGAGTCGACGGCGGCAGTGTCACTGCGAATGGAATCGATGGCTCCGGCAGCGGCTCCAACGGAGGGTACGCCACCGCCGACAATCTCGGCAATGATGGCACCGCAGGACCGAATGGTGCCAATGGAGTCACTCCGGGCCAAGCTGGGAGCCCTGGCTGCGAAGGCGGACAGGGGGGCAATGCGAATGCCTTTGGCGGCGATGGCGGATCAGGCTGCTACGCAGGCCTGGGCGGCCAGGGATGGGCTGCAGGCGGCTACGGCTCCTATGGTGGCCAAGGCGGCACTGGCGCCACCGGCAAGCATGGCACGCTCTTGTCCCCGAATGGTGGCCGCGGAGGGAACGGAGGCTCGGGTGGACCCGGAGGTGCCAGTGGCGGTGCCGGGGCCTACGGCGGCAAGGGTGGCACGGCAACCAACCCCAATGACTGGACCAAGCCGTGGTGCCACGACCAAGGCGGCCAAGGCGGCCATGCATACAGCTACCCCGGCTATCCGGCAAGCGGTGGCTTCGGAGGCCATGGCGGCCTTGGCGGACTGTCGTGCGCCGGCGGCACCCCCGGCGCCGGCGGTTCCAGAGGCCTCGGCGGCGGCCCCGGCACTCTAGCCCCGATGGTTGGCAGCGGCGGCCAAGGCGGCAGCCCCGGCGGAAACGCCGGCTACTTCGGTGGATCTCCCGCCAGCGCAGCCGGTTACGGTGGAAATGGGAGCAACGGGCAAACCGGGTACTCGGACCCGACTAGCCCCAGCTGCCTCCTCCCTCTTTGACCTCCCTGCAACCCACTTTTCCTACTCCCCCACTCCACTCCTGAGTGCCTGGATGTGTACGGTCGCCTGGAAGCAACCACGGGGCCGCGCAGATGCAGCCCGCGCAGTCGGAACTAGATAAACCGCGTAGCAACCGCGTAGCCGGTCTCCAGTGTCAACCCTTCAGACGGGAGACCCCGAAAACCCCAGACCTTCGCCGAACCGGCCAAACCGCCGTGGCGGAGATGCTGGTTCAATCCGGGTTCTAATCGGGACCCCGCCGCCTTCCGGCATAAGGAGAACGCGCCCTAGTCAGGGTTCAAGTCGTGGCTTTGCCGAATTTCTGACTCATCTCATCTCACATAGATTCGGCACTTCGCCGACTTTGGACTACGGGGAGGCGTGGCGGCCGCGGCTTCCTCGGACGGAATCGGCGCTTCGGGTGGGACATGAAGTGACGGGGGCATGAAGTGACAATTAGCACTAAGGTCGCGAGTTGGTTTGCTTGGATGGCTTCGAGCCATAATCGATTGGTGCGTGTTCCAATGACCCCCACTACGAACTTGGCAACCTTCGTCAGCGTCCTCCTCGTGATGGTACTTCCCGGGTCGCTCTCGGAGTCAATGCTCTCAGACCCAATACAGTCAGTGCCCCCAATGGCAGTTGAGTCGTTGTGCGTCGATGCCGACGGCATCTGGAGGATTCCAGACGGGCTCATCGTGGGCGGGCCGGATGACAACACCGCCTTGCACGCCGACTGGTTGGACCGCTGCGGCTTCACTTCGTATGAGGCGATCCTGCAGGTGTCCGTGCCGTTTGAGTCCGTCCTTGACACTTGGTTGGGTTGTGTGCGTGAGCGGTTCCTTGAAGCCCGGGACGTGGCCGCTTACGGTGGCCTGCCCATGCTTGGGGATGGATTGTCTGTCCAGGAGACCGTTCTCGAAGGTGCTACTCTTGCCTGTGGTCCGGCACCGGATGCCGCCGCCGTGCTACCGGACGGCAGCCTCCGTTCGGACATCCCCATGATGCACGTCGGGACCACTCATGGTAGCATCCAGTTCTCCTCCTACAGCTACGCGGGGGCGAGTTCCGGCAGCGAACAGAAAGGTCGTATCAACACGGTATTCTACGGAGCGGGCGACGCGAACACCGTCAAGGCCAGACTGCTGTCGGGTCACTGGAAGGACGCGCACGACCATCACACCGGCACGTGCGGTGAAACGTTCTACGCGTACATTTGGAACGCCATGCACTCCGGCGGATCCGACAAGTGGTGGTCGTCCAGTCCCCAGACCGAGGCGCACCACTCCAATAGTTGGTGCCTTTCGGACCGCTACCACCTGCGCCACTACGGCAAGAGCCTAACCGACTCCCACTCGCCAAGTTTCGGCGCCTATAGCATTGCGAACGTTCACTGGGACGACGACTGGCACAACGAGCCGGAAGGTCAGAAAGGCGTCGACCATCTGTACAACGATCGCGGCACTTTCTCTGACAGTTCGTACCAGGAGTGGAGCAACAACCAGCAGGCCTACATCAGGTTCTACCACATCCCGACGGCGGCCCCCAATTCACCAGGCGTGGAAACGGCCATCGACCTTGTCAACACTGCCGGGATTGTCCTTCCGGGCTTCGAGCTCCCTGAGATTCCGGAGCTTCCGGACCCAGGCCAGGTCACCTAATCGCCTCGACACCGCTACAAGAAATTCAAGGGGGGCCATCCCGGGCAGGGAGGAGCAAGCAAGCAACCTGATTCAAGGCCCTGGAAGGCGCACGTGTAGACAGGCCGGAGACTCCACGTTAAGTCCGCGTTTTCGGCCTTGTGCCAAAGGCCAAGACCGAGCTCAGGTACGGCGTCTTCCAGGGTCAAAGCTGTGCTGAGCCGTTCCTCCGAGGTCAATGCCGATTGTCTGCGGAGTAGTCGCGGCGCGTGGCCGGATAAATGATTTCCGCTGCCACACATCAATAGTGCCGCAGGCTCGGAAGTTTTTCCCACGCAGTACGCTGCTTGTGGCCCGTGGCAAATTTTACTACAGCTCGAACTTTCGGGGGGTCGTCCAAATCATACCAGGCTACGAGCGGCTCCGACGCCAAAAAATCATGCCAGACATGCTCATTGGCTTCACCTTCTGAGACATGCCAGACGCGTCCATGTTTATGATTGCGAATCTTTGTCAAACGTAGCCCAGCTTCGGTTTCCAAGTGAAGGGACCGTATCTCTACGGCCTGTGATCCATTGTTCTTGCAGCGCACAGCGAAATTCAAGCCGTGGAACTGGCCTGTTTTCTTGCGTCGCTGTACATCTGCAGCCTTGGGGTTGTACCAGGCCTCGACCGCCAAATCAAGTTGCACAAGGGGCCGCGATATTTGGCGTTGAATGAATGAGATTTGGACCAACGACAAGCTAGCTAGCCCAATTGAGATTCCGTCGTAAATCGAAAACTCGGCCACAAGTGCACCGGAGCAGGGGGAGGGCCCCCTCCGGGCGACACACCGGAGGGGACCGAGTGGGGCGCGCAAGACCAACTTCGCTCGATTCTTTCGAACGGCGGCGAAGTCTACAACGCTAATCTTCACACCGCCCGTTAGCAGCCTGAGGTTGCGTTGGGACCCTTAGGTCATGGTTGCGCGGCGAGCTTCCCTGTTTCAAGGGACCCTCTGCGAGTATGGATGGGTGACAGGGGTTATCAAGTGCGCCGAAGGTTTTTTCTGATTCGTCGGTTCTTCTTGTCACAAGTCCAGCCGAGTTGGTGGGTGGTCACGGGTAACTATGACCCGGCGGTCTTCATCAGCTAGTCGACCGGGAGTGGGGTTGTGCGGGCTTACACCCGTCCCTCTGTGAGCCGGCGGCGAGGGGAGCGACACAATCCCCGGGCCTGGGCCCATCCTCCGGATGGATTGCACCCTGCCGCGTGCTAGTACTTCGATGAAGACGACTCGGATGGCATTTCATCCGGCGCCGTTGCCCGCAAGGTTCCGGCTTGGCCAGCGGGACGGCTTTGTCATCGGCATCGACCCGCAAGGTCAAGCCGGAACCTTGCGGGCAACGG
>JBAZXE010000077.1:0-10292 GCA_041659985.1 Thermoplasmatota archaeon
TCTTCCGATCTATGGCCGACGAGATGGGGATGCCGGCGTACTGTCCGGTCGGAAGCCCTTCGACGCGGTACGTCGTCGGTCCCGTCGCGCTGGCGCACCACACGAAGGAGATGCCGTCAACGCGCAGGGTGTTGAGCATGTGGCAGCCGGCGCCCGGCGCCTGGCCCACCCGCACCGGCTTGGACGGCTCGGAAATGTCCCAGATGGAAAAGCCGAGTCCCGATCCAGGCTGTGTGCTGGTGAAACGCGCTCCCGGATACGGGATGTAGAGCAGCGGCAACTCCTCGTCGATTTTGACGTCGCCATACGCGTTGGGTTCATCGATGGTGCCTACGACCTTGAACTCGGGGAGGGCGGCCGCGTCGAGGAGGACGATGCGCAGGTCGACGCCGGCGCTGCCGGTCACCACGGCCATGGCGATGAGGCCCTGCTCGTTGTCGAGCTCCGTGTACTCGCCGAGGGAGAGTCCATCGTCGGAGAAGGGCGAGTAGCCGAGGACCTCGACGTTGCGGTTGACCTCGGTGTGGAGGTCGCGGAGGTTGTGCTCGTGCTCGGTGTCGAAGGCAAGGTCTCCCAACTCCTCCCACGGCAAGGCATCGATGCGGTCCTGCCCCGCCCCCGCAGATTCCGATGGCGCCTCGTCCAGACAACCGGCCACCGTGCCCAAGACAAGAAGGCCGGCCAACAGGAGAGGAATGCGCACGCTTGGCGAAGGGAAGGCTCCGCTTATCTAACAAGGGGACGGAAGAAACGGGGAGGGAAAGGGAGAGGGAAAGGGAAAGGAAACGAATCCGGCGAATCGGCGGGAAATCCGTCGAATCAGAATTCGGCGACGGCGTCCTGGAACTTCCCGAAGCGCTCCTTCAGGATGTCCAGGGCCTTCATCAGGGCGTCTTCCGCCTTGAGCGAGCCGTCGGTCTCGAACTTGAACAAGAACTTCCGGTCGTCGAACTCAAGCTTGAAGCCCTCGCCGCAGATCTTCTCGGCCTCGTCGGCGCGGTTGACCTCGTCGGGCTGCAGGACCACGAGTTTGCCGCCCTCGACGCCAAGGATTCCCTTGGGCGTGCGGGCGACGGCCTCCTTGGCCTGTTCCGGCTTGATCTTCTTGTTGTCGATCGTCGCCGTCGGGAAGTACTTGTAACCGACCGCGGAGCAGACCTGCCACTTGGCGTGCTGCGTCCCATCGCCCAGGATGGCCTCGGCCTCAAGGATGAGGCGTTGGCCGGCCAGGAGGCTCACGATGGGGATCTTCGGGTCGACCGGCGCGAAGGACTTGTCCTCGCACTCGAAGTCGCCCGACATCACCATGGCGGGGCCTTCCTTCGTCAGCGTGTAGCGCACGACGTAGGTCGGCTTGCCCTCGGCGTCGACCTCGCCCATGCGGTTGAGCGTGGACGGGTCGGTCGGGATGGGGATGAGGCCGATGCGGTGCGCCAGGATCTCGTCGAACAGGGCGCTCGTGTTGTCGTAGAAGGTGACCTTGTGGATCGCCAGCTTCGGCACCTCGGAGAGCAGCGTGCGGCGCAGGGCGTTGACGAAGTACGGGTGGACGCCCTCGACGACGAGCTTGCACTCGCGGTCGGAGAGTTCCTTGATTTCGATCTTCATCGAAGCACCTCAGACACGGCGGCCGCGGCGGCCGCCCTTCTTGCGGGCTCCGTCGTGGGGCACCGGGGTGACGTCCTCGATGCGGCCGACCATGATGCCGTTGCGGGCCAAGCCGCGGATGGCGGCTTGGGCGCCGGGGCCGGGGCTGCGGGCCTTGTTGCCGCCGTAGCCGCGGACGCGGATGTCGAGCGTCGAGAAGCCCTTCTCCTTGACCTGCTCGGCGATGCGCTGGGCGACGGCCATGGCGGCGAACGGGCCACCCTTGTCCTTGTCGGACTTGACCATCATGCCGCCCGAGCACTTCGCGATCGTCTCGGCGCCGGTGGCGTCGGTGACCGTGATGAGCACGTTGTTGTAGCTGGCGAAGATGTGGCAGATGCCCTTCTTGTCGTCAGCCATTACGCTGCACCTCCGGGGTGGGCGGCGGCGGAAGCCGCGACGGCGTCGCTCATCGACATGGGCGCCGCAGCGGCGGGCGCGTTGTCAAAGCCGGCCGCCTTGGGGCGGACCGGGTGGTTCTCGTCGGCGATGGCCTTCTTGGGGTCGATGACGATGGCGTCCTCTTCGCCGCGGCGCACGACGTAGCTGGGCACCGTGACGCGGCGCTCGCCGATCAGGATGCAGCCGTGGCTGACGAACTGGCGGGCCTGGCTCGGCGTCCGGGCGAGGCCCTTTAGGTAGACCTGCGTCTGCAGGCGGCGGTTCAGGACGCGCTCGAGGTCGAGAGCCAACACGTCGTTGAGGGAGCCGTTCTCGCCGAGGTAGCCCTGGCGCTGCAGGCGCTCGATGAGCAGGCGGGCCTCGGTGGCGGCCTGGACGTCGGACGGGTTGCGGGTGCGGGCGATGAGGGCACGGGCCTGGCCGCGCACGTCGCGCAGGCGGCTCTGGGCCTTCCACAGTTCGGTCTTGGTCTTGAGGCCGAACTTGACCTTGACCTCGTTTTCCGCCTTGATGCGTTCGCCCTGCCACGGGTGGCTGGGGGTGTCGTACTTGCGGCGGTTGAACTTTGGTTGTCCCATCTACTTCTTGCCTCCTGCGAGGGGTTTGGCGCCACTGCCGGCGGGGGCCGGCTTGGCGGGGGCGGCAGCGGCCTTGGCTTGGGCGCCAGCCGCGGCCGAGGGGGCCTTGGCGGCGGCCGGGGCACCGGCGGCGGGCGAGCTGGCATCGGGGGCAGCCTGGCCGGCGTCCTTGCGCTGGACACCGACGGCTCCGCCGAAGCGGCCGTTGTTCTTGGTGCGCTGGCCGCGCGTGGGCAGCTTGCGCTCGTGGCGGTGGCCGCGCCAGCTGCGGATCTTCTTGAGGCGGTTGAGGTCCTCACGAAGCATGATGGTGATTTCGGAGCCGACCATGTGGCGGTCCTCGCCGGACTCGATGTCCTTGCGGCGGTTGAGCATCCACACGGGGACGACGTCCTGGACGCCTTCGATGGCGGCGACGACCTTCTCGAGCTGGTCGTCCTTCAGGGTCCCGATGCGGGTCTTCGGGTCGATGCCGGTCTCCTTGGCGATGACGTTGGCCAGGCGGTGGCTGACACCGGGGACGTACGTCAGGGCGGTGGCGAGGGGCTTCTTGCCATCCAGGTCCGTGTTGATGATGCGGACGAGGTAGCGGAAGTCGGCGCCGAAGTCGGCGTTCTTCTTCGACTCGGTGGGCTTCTGGGCGTCCTTCTTGTCGCCCTTCTGCTCTTTGGCTTCGGGCTTGGCGCCCTTCTGGTCGGGCTTGGCGCCCTTCTCATTGTCTGCCATGTGGTGTGGACTCCCCCCGGCGCGTGGCCAGGGATCGATGCCGACGCTGGACTCCTGGTGGAGCCAGTTCTGCAAGCTGCGCCGACAAGGGTCCTTTATTTAATGGTGGCGGCGACCCGACGCGGTCGGCCCAGGAGAGGCGTCCTCCTAGAATGTCCGGGACAACGGCCCTGCGCCGCATACCCCCGCCGCGTCCATCGGACAGGGCAGGGACACGACCTCGACGACCTTGATGTAGAACACGAGAGCGTCGCCGTACAAGGGGTGCTCTTCGTTGCCGGCGCGGGTGTAGGCCTCCTCGGGGGCGAGGTGGACGACGCGCACGGTGTTCGTCGAGAGACCCTTGAGCGCCTCGTTGAACCCGGGGATCGTCGTGTAGTAGCCCAAACCGGGGACGGTGCCCTCCAGCGGCGTGCCGGCCTGCGGGTCCTTCCACACGGCAGGTTGCTCGGTGCGGTCCTCGTCGTACACGTAGACCGGCAGGGGGGCGTCGCCTTCCCAGGCATACCAGTCGATGCGAGGCCAGTCGTCGTGGTCAAGGGCCTTGATGTTGGTGTAGAACAGCGTGCCGTTCTCGAAGAAGCCCGCCGTGTAGACATGGACGCCTTGGCCCGGTTCCGCCGCGTCGCCCATGCGAGGCTCGGCGAGGTCCCACGTGATGGTGCCCGTCGTGATTCCGTCGCAGTGGTCGTGGGCGTAGGCGACATCGAGCACTCCAGCGCTGGCGCCGGGCGTCACGCGCAGCACCGAAAAGTTGGAGTCCCCTGCGGCGGACAGGCGCTCGACATCCACGGACCATCCGCCGGGGCCGACCGACACCCCGGGGTCTTGGGCCGGACCGCTTTGCAGCATGACGGTGTCCCAGGTGCCGTCCGGGTCGGTGCGCAGGTAACTGCCGTCGACCCAGGGGGTTCGAAGGCGTGGTTCCGTTGTCTGGTCGCAGCCGGGCTCGTCGAGGCCGACACAGCCGGAGACGAGGCCTGCCACCAGGGCAACGACCAGCCACACCTGCATTGGCGACCAAGGGGCCGTCGCGCTTCTTGACCCTTCTGGAAGTCGCAGGGCCCCCGAGCCCTTCGGGCCGGGCGTCGGCCGGATTGCGCCGATTCTCGGGGTCGCCAATGACGCAATCGGTGAAATCCCCGCGCCGTCTGCGGAAGCTGCAATGTCCGAGACGAGCGCCGTGACCGTCATCGGCGGAGGCGCCCTCGGCTGCTCGGCGGCCTTGGCGCTGGCCGAACATGGCCACGAGGTCACGCTGCTGGAACGGCGCTCGCTCGGCTCGGGGGCCTCGTCGAAGGCAGCGGGCATCCTCTCGACGCTGTGCCACAGCGATGCCGAGTACCGCCTCATCGCCGAGACGCGCGGACTCCTGGGCGAGACCATCAGCCTCGCGCTGGCGACGGGCGAGCGCGCGGCCAAGGGTGCGTGGCGCAGCCACCCGTCCATTGTCGTCGCCCACGGCGACTCCCTGCCCGTGATGGAGGCGATGCAGGAGCGCGCCGAGCGCTTCACCGAGGAGGTCGAGCGCCTCGACCATCGCCAGGCGGCCCGGCAGTTCCCCGGCGTGCGCTTCGAGCCCGGCGAGGAGGCCATCGTGGCCCAGGAGGACGGCGTCATCGAGGCCGGAGATTTCCTGGTAGCCTTGCGCGCCCGCCTGGCCTCCGAGGGCGTGACGGTGCGCGAGAACGCGCCGGCCCAGACCCTGGACACCACCACGGTCGTGGCGGGAGGCGCGTGGACCAAGGGTTGGCTGGCCCGCCATGGCGTGCGCCTGCCCGTGCAGATGTACCGGACGCAATTGTCGAGCCTCCACATGCCCGGCGGCGGCGAGCTGCCCATCGTGCACGACCTGCGGCAACACTTCTACACGCGGCCCGAGTCGGAGAACGGAATCCTCGCCGGCAACGGCACGCAGCTGCAACCCTTCGACCCCGAGGACTACAACGAGGCCGCCGACCCGGAGTTCATCCAATCCATCGCGGCCCGCGTCGTCCATCGCTTCGACGCCGGCGCCGAGGCCACGGTGCGCACGGGCTGGGCGGGGTTGTGCGTCGCCACGCCGGACCGGCGCCCACTGTGCGGCCCCGTCCCCGGCCATCCCGGCCTCTTCGTCCTCACCGGCGACAACGGATTCGGCCTCATGCGCAGTCTGGCCCTCGGCTCCCGGATGGCCGATGCCGTGCGCGGCCGGGTCGAGCCGGCCTTGGACCCGGCTCGTTTCTCCGGTGTGCCAGATTCGTTCGAGATGCGCGAAGGCTACGGCGCCCCCTGAAGGTCACGACACGGGAGGCAAACGGTTAGGAGCGTCGGGGCCATCGAAGGGCGCGATGACTGCCGCCGTCCGTCCCCGCCTCCTCATCGTGGACGACGAACCGGACATCCGTTCTGGTCTGAGCTCGCTGTTGTCATCCTCGCTCAAGGTCGAGGTGGTCGAGGCGGCCTCCGGAGAGGCGGCGCTCGAGGCGATGGCCTCTGGCCCCTTCCAGGTCATCCTCTCGGACTACAAGATGGCCGGCATGGATGGATTGACCTTCCTCTCCAAGGCGCAGGAATTGGCGCCGCGCACGCCGCGCATCATGATGACGGCTTACCCGGACCTGGACCTCGCGATCCAGGCCCTCAACGAGGCGCGCATCCTGCACTTCTTCACCAAGCCGCTCGAGCCGGAGCAGCTCATCGAGGTCCTGCGCAAGATCCTTGACGCGGAGCAGGCGCTTCGGCAACGGGACGAGGCGCTCCAGCGCTCTTTGGAGCTGATGAGGCGCAAGATCGCCAAAGGGAAACCCAAGGCCTGACGCCCCCCCGCATTGCGGGAACGACGAAACGACGCCAACGGTTATCGTCAACAGACGGCATGCGGTGATGATGGCTCGGGCCCGGATTTTGGTCGTCGACGACGAGGCAGACATCCTTGCGGCCGTCAAGGGCTTCCTGGAAGGGGCGATGGAGGTGGAGGTCGTGACAGCCAATTCAGGCGCCGAGGGCCTCGAGGCGATGCGGTCGGGCCCCGTCGACCTCATCCTGTCTGATTTCCGGATGCCAAACATGGATGGCCTGGAATTCCTGCGCCGCGCGGCCGAGATGCGCCCGGAGCTCCCGCGCGTGCTGATGACCGCGTTCCCGGACATGCAGCTGGCCATCTCGGCGCTCAACCAAGCCCACATTGCCCACTTCGTCACCAAGCCGGTTGACCCTGAGAAGCTGCGTGACATGCTTGAGCATCTCTTGTCGACGACGCGCAAGGGCCGTCAACGCGACCAGGCGCTCCAGCGGTTGGCAGCGGTGGCGGGCGAGAAAAAATCAGGGTCTAAGGATGGCACCTAGGCTCAGCCAGGCACGGCTTGGAGGGGCGCTGGGGCGGGTTGTTTGAGGGGCAAACGCACCTCGAACGTGGACCCCCGTCCTTTGCCTGGACTGCGACACGATAGCACGCCATTGTGTTGTTCGACGATGCCGTGGCTGATGTAGAGCCCAAGCCCCGTGCCGCCGACGCTGTGGGCAACGGTATCATGGACTTGCGTGAAGGGGTGGAAGAGCCGAGCGATCTGTTCCGGAGCGAGTCCGATGCCGCTGTCGGTGACGCCGAGGACGGCTTGCGCTCCATCCAAGGTGAGGGACACCTCGATGTGTCCGCCGCGCGAGGTGAACTTCATGGCATTGTGGACAAGGTTGAACAGCACCTGGTTGAGGCGAGCTTCGTCGCCGGCCACGAGAACAGATTGGCTGAACCCGTTGGACGACAGCGTGATGCCGTCCACGCGGGCTTTCTCTGCGAAAGAGGCGACGACATCGGCGGCCAGGGGCCCGAGCGACACATCCTTGGTCACCACCTTGAGGCGGCCGCTTTGCAGGCGCGCGGCATCGAGAAGGTCACCGACGAGGAGGCTGAGGCGTTCGAGGTTCCGGTCCAACAGCCCGACGGCTTCGGCCTGCTTGGGCGTGAGTTCACCGAAGATGGATCGTTTCAGGCTCGCCATTTGCAGCTTGATGGGCGTGAGTGGGGTCGCGAGTTCGTGCGCCGCGTTGTTGAGAAACTGGGTCTTGAAGGCCGTCACCTCTTGCAGGCGCTTGACCTCCGCCTCTTGCTGACGGGCCTCGCGTTCCGCCGTGATGTCGCGCAGCACGCCGTCAAGCCGCACCACCTTGCCGGAGGCATCCTTGACGGGCTTCATGGAGGCCCGGATCCAACGCACCGCGCCGTCGGCGCGGATGATGCGGGTCTCGTCTACCGTGGGCGTTCCCGCCATGAGGTCGGCGTATCGTCCCATCACGCGCGGGGCGTCTTCCGGGTGGATCTGCTTGCTCCAGGCCATCGGGTCCGCGTTGTACACGGCGCGCGCCTGACCGAATACCTTCTCGATGGCAGCCGAGTTGGTGGAGGTGCCTCCAACCAGGTCCGTGGAGACGTAGACCTCCTCGAGGTTGTCGAGGAGGCTGCGAATGCGTTCCTCGCTGGCCCGTAAGGCATCGGCCGCCTTGCGTTCCTCCGTGACGTCCTGCATGGCGCCCACGACGCGAGTCGCGCGCCCTTCGGGGCCGCGTAGAATGTGGGCGCGGTCGAGGACGATTCGGTACGATCCGTCGGCATGTTTGAAGCGATAGTTGCCGGCGAAGGTCGATGGGCCACCAGGGCCGAGCGACTCGAACATAGGAGCGAGGGCGGCGACGTCGTCGGGGTGTACCTGGGCGACGAAGGCGTCCATAGACTTGGAGAACTTCGCGGGGTTGTGCCCAAAGATTGACAGCATGTTGTCGGAGTGGAGGAAGCTGTTGGTCGTGAGGTCCCAGTCCCAGATGACATCGCGCGTGGCTTGGGCCGCAAGCCGGAACCGTTCGTTGCTGGCATGCAACGCCTCGTCGGCCGCATGCTGGTCCGTCACGTCGATGCTCAGGCCGACGATGCGTGCCGGTTTGCCTTGCGCATCGCGACGCAGTTCGCCTCGACTGCGCAGGTAGCGCAGCTTGCCATCCGGGAGGACAATGCGTTGGAGAATCTCGGTGGATCCGTTCCGTACGGTGGCGTCGATGGCCCCCTGAACGGCGGGCAGGTCGTCGGGATGGAGGTTACGCATCGCTTCCTTGGGGTCGTGCACGGCTTTGTGCTCGATGGCAAACAACCGTGAGTTCTCTGGGGAGCAGCTGTAGCTACCGTTGACCAAATCAATCTCCCAGGATCCGATGTGCCCAACGGCCTGGGTCTCCTCCAGCAGAGCCTCGCGGGCAGCAAGGTCCTTTTCGGCCTGTCTCCGTTCGGTGACGTCGAAACCGACAGCCTGGAACTCAACGATAGCGCCCGAGGAATCCCGGACCACGGAGCCCTGCCAGAATACTTGCCGCCACCCGTGCTTCGTTTCGACCCGCTGTTCGACGCTTGCCGTGTGCGGGGGCTTTTCGAGGAGGCCCATGGTTGCCTTCATTTGGGCGTGGTCGTCCGGATGAATTTTGGACCAGAATGTGTCGCCGATTTGCAGCCCGAACGTTCGTTCGTAGGCCCCGTTCATGTAGGTGATGCGGCCGTCAAGACTGACGCGAAGGACCAGTGCTTCTTGGAGGTCCAGGATTCCCGAAAGTCGGGCCTGGCTTGCTTGGAGGTCGTCTGCGACGAGGACCGTAGCGCGCATCAGGATGAATTGCCGTAGAAGCAGGGCCAGCATGACGACCAAGAGGAGCGCCTCCTCTGTCTGGTCGAAGTCCCCAAATGTTGCGAAGCGGAGGAGCGCCATCGCGAGCGCGGGGGCGGCCACATAGTATGGAAGCCAGGCCAGCCAGGCTCGCTTATCACGTTCGGGCGCGGGTTTGCCTTGGGGCGCGTGTGCGGCACCTAGCGCCATGAGCAGGTATCCGCCGACCCACGCGCCCGCCAATGGGAACCCGGAGGCGTATCCGCCGTGCACGGACAGATACGCGTACGCTAGGTCGGCCAGGGCCCATCCGGCGATGCCGAAGCCGATCAAGAACAAGGAAAGCCGCGCACCCCGGACTACTTCCCACGCCAGCACAAGGAATGCCGAACCAATTGCAATGTCGAGCAGAGGATAGCTCGCGGCGACGAACGTGCCGAGAGGGTCGCCGGCCCCGGCGATGACAAGGCCTTCCAATGCGACCACCCAGGCCACCAACGACAGGGACGCTCCGATGATGGCGAAATCCAGGAGCCGACGGAGCCATGCCCCCGTTTCACTCGTTCGCGGGAACCAACTGGCCAAGGCCGCCAGGAAGAAGGTGTACCCAACAAAATAGAAGGAATCGGCGAGCGAGGCGGTGCCGACTTCGGTGCGAAGCACGATGTCGTTGAGGAACCAGTACGCCTCGCCGGCGGCGCTGAAGGCGAGGCCGAGCCCGAGAAGCCTCCAACCCCAAGCCGACGAGTCGCGGCCCGCGCGCCGGAACGCAAGCATGGCGGCCAAGGCTGCGGCCGAAGTCGTTGACGCGTCGTCAATCCCGGCGGCCCAAAGCGACCCTTCGGGAAGCGCCAGCAGGGCGAGAGTGAGGACTGCAACCGTCGCCGCCACGGCCAAGAGGGGGCCGCGCAGCCCGGCGTCCATACCGTTCTGTCCGCTTCGGACCCATATAAGGGGCTCTGCCAAGGGTTAACCCACTAACCGGGGCGGCTGCGGTCGAAATCCCCCAGACTGCGTTGGGTCCGGACTTGCCGCAGGAGGGCCGCATGGCCCTGCCACCCCTTCAACAGGGCATGCCGGTCGATGTGGCGCAAGGCCGACTCGATGTCTTCGAACACCAGTCCCTTGGATTCAAGGGCGACTTTGCAAGTCTCGCGCACGACCCAGACGCCCAGCGGCGTCGTGTAGGCATCCGTGATTTCGCGCAGCACGATGGCCGTCGCCTGCCGTCCAATCTTCACCAGGTGCTCCAGCACGGACAGCCGGGTCGCGTAGTATCCGCCGGCGGTGCTGGCGTACGTCGTCCGTCCCGTGT
>JBAZXE010000078.1:0-10026 GCA_041659985.1 Thermoplasmatota archaeon
CCCTCCTCGGCGAGGATCTGGTGGCAGATGCCCTGGCGGCCGATGTCGTAGAGGTGCGGGAGATCGTACTCCTGGCAGAACTTGCGGATGCTGGCGTGCATCTTCGCCGACGACTCCGAGGACGCGGGGATCCAGTGGTCGATGGGCACGACGATGCGGTTGGGGTCCCAGACCTTGCTGGCGCCCATCTCCTTGAACGGCTTGACCAGCTGCGCCAACGCCTCGTGCGCCATGGCGACGTCGACCTTGCAGTCGACGACCTCGCCGACGCTGACGCCCTTGTTCCCCGACTTGAGGGCGAGGATCTTCTGCGGCAGGGTCATCGGCGGCGTGCCGGGCACCTTCCTGCCGACAGGAGGCTGGCTTAAGGGGATTGTCCTGGGGAACCAGCGAGCGATGGCTGTCGTGGCCTAGCTGAACGTCAGGATGTCCAAGCCGCGTTCGAGGTCGCCGACGAAGAGGTAGCCGCCGTAGTACCAGGTCTCCCACGTGTCGGAGCCTTCCTGGAACTCGCCGATGATCTTCGGTTCGACGATGGACACCGTCTCGGGACCCTGCGGCGTGAAGTCCAGGAGGATGACGCCATCGTTGTAGTAGCTCATGGCCAGCAGGTCGCGGCCCTCGGGGTCGGGGACGATGCGGCCGTGGTGCGTCGTGCAGCTGCCCGCATTGGCGGGCTGCCCGGGGCGCTCGACGCGGTGCTGGAGGTCGCGCGGCGGGGCGAAGTAGCCCAGCAGGCGCGGCTCGGTCTCGGTGGTGATGTCGTAGAACCAGGTGGCCCCGATGGGGGTGCCCGCCTCGCCGGCCGGCGTCATGCTGCCAGCGCCGCAGCCGGGGGGAAGGGCGCCGCCCATGTTCTCGTCGCCGACGTAGAGGATGGTGCCGTCGATGTTCATGCCGGCGGTGTGGCTGAACGCGGCCAGCGACAGGGCGCCGCTCGGTCCGTTGGCATAGCCGTAGTGCACCGGGATGTTCACGATGACGGACGGGTGCTCCGGGTCCGTCGTGTCCCACAGCTGTGTGTACTGGATGCCGGCGCAGATGGCGCGCTGCTTCGAGCCGTCGGGGGCGTTGTAGAAGAAGATGTGGTGGCAGGCGAGGCCGTTCTGGAACTCTTGCACAAGCACGGGGTTCGTGGGGTCCGTCAGGTTGTAGATCGAGGTGTAACCCGTGCACTGGTCCGCGCTGACGTTGCAGGGACCGGGCGCCAGGTAGCTGAGCGGGGTCGCGAACTCGCCACCGCTGCTGCCGGCGTTGTAGACGATGGGGGTGCCGGGGACGACGCCGATCTTGTGGCCGCCCTCCGTGGGCGTGGCGTTTCCGACGACGACCGGGGTCATCGGGTCCGTGATGTCGACGACGTCGAACCCAGGCGAGGTCGAGATGGCCGAGACGAGACGGCCGTCGGGGTAGGCGATGATGGTCGCACCGCGGCCGACTGTCGCCATGGTGCCCAGCGCCTTCGGGTTCGTGGGGTCAGAGATGTCGACGACGACGCCACCCTCGGCGCCGTTCCAGCCGTCGGAGGGGACGACGGCAAGGGAGCCGAAGACCGCGATGCCGGCGCCAGCCAGGACGCCTTGGTCCTCGCCGACGGTGGCCACATGCTCGAGGCCGCCGATGTGGGTCGGGAGCGCCTTCATGGCGATGGGCTTCCAGTAGGTCGGGACGTCGTCGCCGGCGGGCGGGTTGGCCAGCGTCGGCCAGTTCCACTTGGGGTGGGGGGTGTCCTGCGGGGCGACCCAGAGGGCCGGTCCGGCGAAGAGAGCGCGGTCGCCCGTGTATTGCCCGAGGACGGAGCCGTCGGAGTCGTCGTTGCCGCCCAAGCAGCCTGCGAGGAGGCCGGCGGACAGGAGGACCGCGAAGGCCAGGGACTTGCGCATGGGCGACCGAGGGCCGGCAAGCGCGGAAAAGCCTTGTCGTTTTTCGGATTCGCCGGATTGCGCTGGACTGACCGGATTCGAATCCGGAAAATCGGGGCTGATCCGTCAAACCAGATGACTAGACGAGCTTCAGCACGTCCATGCCGCGGTTTAGGTCGCCCGTGAACAGGTACCCGTTGACGTAGATGGTCTCCCAGGTATCGGAGTGGTCCGCGAACTGGGCGGCCGTCGTGGCGAAGTGCGTGGCGCCCTCGCCGCGCATGCCCGTGAAGTCGATGACGACAACACCGGCGCCGTAGAACGACATGGCCAGAACGTCGCGGCCCGGGATCGGGATGAGGCGGCCGTGGTGCGCGGTGCAGCTGGTGGGCGGGTCGCCGCCGTTCATCAGCTTGTCATCCTGCGACGCGCTGTACCAGCCCAACATCTGGGGCGAGGTCTCGTCGCTGACGTCGTAGAACCAGACGGCGCCGACGGGGACGCTGACGGCGCCCACACCGGGGACGTCGGCGCGCGCCGCGCAACCGGGGGGCGTGCTGCCGCCGCCGGATTCGTCGCCCATAAGGAGGATCTTGCCGTCCATGCTGAGGCCGGCGTAGTGGCTGAGGCCGGCGGAGAACTGCACCGACCCGGCCTGGTCGGCGGGGGTGCCGCCGGTGCCGAAGGGGATGCTGACGATGACCGAGGGGTTGTAGGGGTCGGTCGTGTCCCAGAGTTGGGTGTACTGAACGCCAGCGCACACGCCGCGGAACTTGCCCTCGTCGAGGTTATTCCAGAAGTACACATGGTGGCACGAGTAACCGTTCTGGAAATCGGGGAGGCGGAACGGGTTGGACGGGTCGCTAAGGTCCCACATCTGCGTGACGCCCGTGGACGTCTCGGGGGTGTTCTGGGCCCCGCCGTCGCTGGCCGCGTTGACGACGATGGGCGTGCCGGGGATGACGCCGACCTTGTGGCTGCCGATGGTGCTGCCGTCGGTGCGGTTCATCAAGAGGAACGGCAGAGGCTGCGGCACTGTGGGGTCGGTGAGGTCCCAGACGTCGATGCCGGCGCCGGTGGAGATGACGACCACGAGTTGGCCGGTTGGGTACGGGATGAAGGCGGCGCCGCGGTGAGTGGACAGCCCTTCCTGGGGCTCGAAGTGCGACAGGACCTTCGGGTCCGTGGGGTCGGAGATGTCGACGACGGACGTCGGGGAGCCGAAGCCTGGGACGACGGCGATGGAGCCGAAGACGGCGGTGCCGGCGCCGGCGGGAACGTCGGGCGTCTGCTTGACGAGCTCGAGGTCGGAGATGGTCGCGGGCAGTTCAGCGGCCGGGATGGTCTTCCACAAGTCGGGCACCTGGTCGCCGCTGGCTGGCCAAGCCAGCGTGGCGAAGTTGAACGCCGGGTGCGGCGTGTTCTGCGGGTCGGCGTAGAGGGCGGAGCCCGCGAACAACGTGCCCGTTCCTCGGTACAGGGGGCCTGCGGTGCCTACGACCGCGTTCGAGTCGTCGACGACGTTTGTGGTCGAGTCGTCCAGGCAACCGGAGAACAGGGCGCCCACGAGGGCGGTGGCGAACAGGAGGCGTCGCAGCATGGGCGGCACGAGTCAAGGCCGCCGTGAAGAGCGTTGTGGGCTCAGGGAAGCAAGAAACGAGCGGAAAGAAGGTGGAACGGGAAGGAAGGAGGATGGGAGGGAAGAAGGAGGACGAGGAACGAATGTTTGGGGGTTCACTCGATGTCGAGGATGTCCATGCCGCGACCCATGTCGCCGGTGAACAGGTACCCGCTGTAGTACCACGTTTCCCAGACGTTGGCGCCGGTGCCGGCATACTGGGCCACGACCGTGGGCAGGCCGACGCCCTCGTTGCGGACGGCGGTGAAGTCGATGACCAGGACGCCGGCGCCGTAGAACGACATCGCCAGGACGTCCTTGTCGACGGCCGGGACGAGGCGGCCGTGGTGGGCCGTGCAGCTGGCCTGCCCGAAGGCGGCGCCTGCGGCGGTGCCGGCGGGGTCCGACGGGTCCACTTGGGCGCCGGTTGGGTCGTAGCTCTGGGCGCGTTCCATCTGGCTGGCGCTCACGTGCGACAGGTAGACGGGGTTCGACTCGTCGCTGACGTCGTAGAACCACACGGCTCCGACGGGGACGCTCACAGCGCCGGCCGGCGTGTCGACGCGGGCGACGCAGCCGATGGGGCCGAGGCCGCCGCCGTTCTCGTCGCCGACGAGAAGAATCGTGCCGTCGCGACTAAGGCCAGCGTAGTGGCTGAAGGCCAGCAGGAAGACGCTCTGCGAGGGGAACGTCGGGTCGCCGAGGCCGTAGGGCACGGAGACGATGACCTCGGGGGCCTTCGGGTCCGTGGTGTCGATGATCTGCGTGTACTCGATGCCGGCGCAGGTCGAGCGGAATTTGCCTTCCGTGACGTTGTTCCAGAAGTAGATGTGGTGGCAGGAGTAGCCGTTGGCGAAGTCGGGCAGGCGCACGACGTTCTCGGGGTCGCTGAAGTCGAACATCTCCGTGACGCCGACGCCCTCGCCCGTCGAGGCTTCCGGTCCGGCGATGCCGTTCTCGGCGCCGCCGGAGGAGCCGGCGTTGTAGATGATGGGCGTGCCAGGGACGACGCCGACCTTGTGGCTGCTGAACGCGGAGCCGTCCGGGTTCTCGCTAACGGGTGGCAGCGGCTGCGGGCTCGTCGGGTCTGTGATGTCCCAGACGTCCAGGCCGGAGCCCGTCGAGATGACTGTGACGAGGCGGCCCGTCGGGTACGCCAGGATGGTGGCGCCGCGGTGCTCGGCCAGCTGGGTGAGGAAGCTGCCGATGACCTTGGGCTGGGTCGGGTCGCTGATGTCGACGATGCTGGAGTTGATGCTGGTGCTGTACGAGGGGACGACGGCCAGGGAGCCGAAGAGGGCGATGCCGGCGCCCGACTCGACGCCGGGGGTCTGGACGACGTGCTTGAGCTCGGTGATCTCCATGGGGAGGTCGGTGCCCTGCATCGGCTTCCACAGCGCGGGCACGTCGGGACCGACGGCCGGGTGGCTCAGCGTGGGCCAGTTGTACGCCGGGTGCGGCGTGTTCTGCGGGTCCTCGTAGAGGGCGGGGCCGGCGAAGAAGTTGCCAGGACCAGTGTAGGCATAGCCCGCCTTGGCGTAGCCCGCCGCAGGGGTTGGGTCGTCGCCGCCGGGTGACGCATTGTCGCCCAGGCAGCCGGAGAAGAGGGTGGCCACGAGGGCCGCCGCAAGGAGGAATCGTCCAAGCATAGGCGGCGCGACCCGGAGAGGCCCAAAAGGATTGTGGAGTCTGGGTCGACGGACGACCCTGGAACAGGGAACTCACTGAACGCACGGACCCCTTGACTCTAGAGGTCGCCAACGGCCAAACGTGGTCCTCAGCCATCGTTTCCGTGGATTCCGTGGTTTCCTTGCTTGTCCCTAGTCATCCACGCCGACGGCGCCCAAACCGGGATTACGGGGAGACAGGGGGATTTTGTTGCTTAGCCCCCGGGGTTCCCCGCAATTCCTGTTTCGTCGGTCGTGGGAGCAGCCGGGGGATTTCGGCAAGAACAACCCGACGCCGACTGCGACGACGGGGGAATGAGTTGACTGGCGCTCGGGGGAACCGAACAGAAACTGTCTCCAAGGCGAGACGAAGAGAAGAGAGGAAGAGAGAAGGAGAGGGAAAGGAAAAGGGACCGGGGCCGGCCGTGCGATTACTCGTACGGTGCGGCTTCCTTGATGAGGTCGACGTGGCTGAGCACCATGCGGCGGCAGCAGAAGCGCGTCAGGCCGGTGGCGTCGAGCGCCTCCTTGCCGTTCTTGCCTTTGCCCAGCGCGGCCTGGTACTCCGCGTAGGCGGAGCCGACGACCTTGCCGCAGGTGAAGCAGCGGACCGGGATGATCATCTAGATCACCGGTACGACTTCTGGCGCTTCTTGCGGGCACCGCGGCCAAGGGGCTTCTTCGCTTCCTTGGTGCGGGTGTCGTTGACCAGCAGCGTGCGGTCGTAGGCGAGGTACTGCTCCTTGAGCTCCCCGTCCTCGGTGTAGTCGATGATGGCGCGGGCGATGGCCGTGCGGACCGCGTCCGCCTGGCCGTAGATGCCGCCGCCGGCGACGGTGACCGCGATGTCGAGCTTCTCGGCCTTCTTGCCGGCGATGAAGATGGGTTCCTCCATCTTCAGGCGGGCGAGGCGGGGCTCGTAGATCTCGATCGGGACCTTGTTGACGCGGACCTTGCCGGTGCCCTTGACGGCACTGGCGCGGGCGACCGCGGTCTTGCGCTTGCCGGAGGTGTTGACGACTTTCTTGGCCATGCTTAGGCCTCCTTGGTGATGCGGCTCGTGGGGTGGGTCTGCTTGGTCGGGCCCATGCCGCTGTTGGTGGCTTGGGTCGGGCGGCCGAGCCAGGTGGCCAGCTCCGCGATGGTGAGGAACGCCTTGGCTTCGCGCTTGGCGGCCTCGACGGACGTCGCCTTCGTGTTGACGAGCTCCTTGGGGACGCCCAGGTGCGCCTTGATGCGCTTGTAGGCGGCGCGGCCGGCGGACGACTGGTAGTTGATCATGCCGCGGCAGGTGCGCTTGACGATCAAGTGGGGCTCACGCGGGAAGAAGGGGCCCTTACGGGCGGTGCCGACCTCGCGCTTGAACTTGTAGTGCTCCTGGATCGCCTTCTTGCTCGAGCCGACGATGATGGCCTTCTCGGCGTTGACGATGTGGACCTCGTCGCCCATGATGGCGCGCTTGGCCACGAAGGTGGCCATGCGACCGACGACCAAGCCCGTGGCGTCGACGACGACGACCGCGCGCTTGGCATCGGGCTCGAGGGAGTCCTTGGCGTTGTAGTGTTTTGCACCGGACATTCAGGTCACCCGATGATCCTGCAGTTCTGGCCCTTGGGGAACGCTTTGATGGCGTCCTGCAGGGTCAGGACCTTGCCGCCGGCCTTCGTGATCTTGGCCTTGGCGGAGGCGCTCGCGCTGTACGCGATGACAGTGAATTTCTTGGAGGTCTCGCCGGCGCCCAGCAATTTGCCGGGCACCACTGCGGTCTCTCCGTCGCCCAGGTGGGCGTCGATCTTGCTGATGTTGACCTGTGCCCAGTTGCGCGACGGCTTCTCCAAACGGGAAGCGATGTCTCGCCACAGGGGAGCTTCGTTCGTGCGGCCCGCGTTCTTGAGGGCGCCGATGAGCTCCACGAGCACAGGATTCGACTTGCGGTCGGATCCGGTTGCCATGGTTGTGTGACTCCTTCGACATACGGCATCGCCGTCAGACACGAGGCCTAACGGAGAGCCGGCTTGGCGGCCGACAGGGGGCGGGTATATGAGGCAGGCGGTGGCCCGGCCCAGGCCTGCTCCGTCCCGCGGCTCACCCTGCGGCGGCGTTAGCCCCCGAAGGCCGCTCATCGACGATGCTGCGGATGCCGTACTTGGCGCGGACCCAGTGCGGTGGCTTGTACGCCATGAGGATGACAAGGGCGCCCAGGATGCCGATGCTGCGGCTGATAATCTGCCAGGAAAGGTCCGTGCTGACCTGCGCGGCCGTTCCCAGGATGCTCGAGCCGAACCAGACGATGATGCTGCCGGCGACCAAGGCGATGCGGTAGCGTTGCGTGCGGTCGCTGGTCTTGCGGAACAGGAGGGCGTACGCCACCGCGGCGAAGACCTGCGGGCCGACCAGGACGATGGTGAACAGGAGGCTGGCGGCCGCGCCCAACTGCACCGTGGGTTCGGTCCTGAGGGCCCAGCCGTTGTCCACGACCTCGAAGGGCCCTTGCGACCAGGTCCACTGGATGAGGGCCAGAGTGGCGAGGTAGAGAACCGCATAGAACGCGCCCAGCGGGACGAAGGTCCGCCGCGAACCCGTGTACAGGTAGACGAGGTAGAACTGCAACCCCCACAGGGCGACGAAGAGCACGAGCAGCAGGAACGTCACGTACGCCTGGTAGATCCAGGTCGGCAGACCGCCCCGCACGGCGTAGATGATCTGCACGCCGGCTCCCGCGAGCCCCAGCCCACCGAGCGATTCCCACCACAGAACGAACATCCCCTGGGCGAGCTTGGCGTCCTGGCTGACGGCCCGGCGACGCAGGACCGAACCCATGTAGAGGTAGAGCGCCGAGGTGACAATGGAGAAGGCGGCCGAGAAGGCCAGGGTCGTCGTGGTCATGTCAGATCAACTCGCGCAGGCGGCGCACCATGGCGTCCTCGGCCAGGGGCCCCAGGGTTTGGGAGGGGGACTCAATGCCAACGGTCACGGTTTGACCTGGGTCGGCCACCGGCAAGGTGAAGCTAAAGGTGCTTCCCCGGCCGGGGCCGCCGGACTTGACGGTGATGTGGCCGCCCTGGGCCTCGACCAGGCCCTTGCAGATGTAGAGGCCGAGGCCGGTGCCGGTGGCGGTCACGGCCATCGGGTCGTGCACTTGGGTGAACGGCTGGAACAGGCGCCCCATCTGCTCGTCGGTGAGGCCCAGGCCGGTGTCGCGGACCTGGACCTCGATGTGGTGGTTGGTTTGGCGGGCATCGACGGTCACCGCGCCGCCCGACGGCGTGAACTTGAGGGCGTTGGAGACCAGGTTGAAGAGGATCTGCGTGAAGCGGTTGCGGTCGGCGAAGGCATGCAGCCCGGGCGTCCCCTCGAAGGCCAGGCCGACGCCCACCTTGTGGGCCGTCTCATTGAAGGATTCGATGACCTCGTCCACGACGGCGTCGACCTCCACCGGGACCGGCGTCAGGCGGACGCGGCCGCTTTGCAGCCGGGCGACTTCGAGAATCTCCCCGACGAGGCCGGACAGGCGCGTGACGTTGCGGTCCAGCAAGGCGACGGCCTTGGTTTGGCGTTCGTTGAGCGCTCCCATGGATTCCGCCTTCAGCAAGTGCAGCTGCAGGCGCAAGGGGGTGAGGGGTGTGTTGAGCTCGTGCGCCGCCGTGTTGAGGAACTGTGTCTTGAAGGAGTTCATCTTGCGCAACGTCTCCAGCTCGGCCTCGCGCGACGAGGCGGCGTGCGTCGCCTCCTCGGCCTTCTTGCGCTGCGTCGTGTCGCGCAGGACGCCGGTGTAGACAACGGCGCCGTCCTCGTGTTGGGTGGCGGCCAGCGAGAGTTCGGCTGGGAAGGTGCTGCCGTCCTTGCGCAGGGCCTGCAGCTCCGTCGTGCCGACCAGGTTGCCCGGCTCGTTGCCCGGGGCGCCCAGCAGGTGGCCAGCCGGTCGGCCGATGTCCTTCGGCTCGAGGCCGAACAGGGCCATGCCGGAGGGGTTGAGGTAGGTGAGCCGGCCGTCCCCGTCGAGGAGCAGAATCGCGTCTTTGGCGGTCTCCGCCAGGCTACGGAACCGCTCCTCGCTGGCCACCAGCGTGCCCTGGACGGCGCGTCGCGTGCCTGCCAGGTTCGCGATGGACCGGCGGCGCATGGTGTGCACGATTGCGCCGATGATGAGCCCCGCCGCGACGAGGCCGCCCTCCGGGCCCAGGGGGTCGACACCGATGGAGCGGGTTGCAGCAACCCAGCCGAGGACGGCGACGGCGTCGACAACCGCCAGGCCCCAGCGCAGCAGGACGAAGTAGCCGGCGCCAGCCAGGAGCATCAGGAGGTACGAGGTCTGCCCGACGTCTGCGGTGACCGAGAGGACGACCAGGGCATGCGTCACGACGAGGGTCGCGACGGCCGTGGCGCCGACGTGCAGGTTGGGCAGGGGGCGTTCGGTCTGGCGCACCCAGAGACCGGCACCCACCAGGAGCACGCCGACGGCTGCCGTCGCCGCCCACAACCAGGCCGCCTCGGTCCCGGAGAGGTAAAAGAAGATCGTGCCGGAAAAGACGACGTAGACGGCCCCGACAAGCAGCAAAATCGGTGGCAGCGAAGCGCGGGCTGCCCCAGCCAGCAGGTCTCGTTCGTTTTCGGTGGTCCCTGGCACGAAATCAGGGATCCCCGCCGGTGATTTGGCGGGCACGCGGCGCTCTCTGCTGGCCAAGCATTTAAGTGATTCGCGCCTTCCTATTAAAGGCAAGTCCGCCCAATCGGTGCGGGTCCGACCCACCCGGTCCGTTCTCCTGGAAGCCACAAAAAATGACTCCCTCTCCTTTGGCCCCCATGCCCCCCCGCCCCCAGACCATCCTGCTGGTCGACGACGAGCCGGACATCCTGGAATCCCTGAGCGACCTGTTCA
>JBAZXE010000079.1:0-9915 GCA_041659985.1 Thermoplasmatota archaeon
GTGCACTGGAAAACGTTGGACGGCCGTACCGGCAACGCGATCTTGCAAACGGCGGAGACCGTGCGACTCGTAGCCCCCGATGGGGCCGCCGTCGCCGTGACGGACCTCAAGCCCGGTCAAGCAATCCTCGTCCACAGCGAAGATGCCGCACGGCATACCGGCTTGCCGGTCGATTCGCAATTGGAGGAACGCTGATGCCGACGGAAACCGCCCCCACGACACTGCGTCCGCACACGCTCGTCGCATCCATCCTCGCGCCGACGACCGAGGGTGCCGTCGCCGCCCTGGGCCGCCTTCCGTCTGAGGTCGGGTTGGCGGAGGTTCGTCTCGATGGCCTTTGGCCCGCGGTGCCCGAAGCCGACCGCGCCACCGACGACCTCCTCGCCATCGCCGATGCTGCGCGCGTTCCGCTGCTGGCGACGTTGCGCCCCAAACGACAAGGCGGCAAGTTCGAGGGCGCGGAACAGGTCCGCCTCGGCCTCCTGCAGACCGCCCTGCGCGCCGGCTTCGCCTTCGCCGACCTTGAGATGGACGGACTCGACGCCTCGGGCCGCATGGGCCTGCTGCGCCAAGACGGCGGCGTGGTGGCCAGTTCGCATTGGCCGGACACGCCGTGCCGCAGCGACGGGCTGAACGCACTGCTGCAGATGCAAGACCTCAGCGCCGCCTACGATAAGCTGGCCTTCACCGCGGGCGCATTCCCCGACCTTCTGCGCGCCTTCGAGCTCACGCGAACGCATGCCGAGCGCGGCGGCCACCCCAGCGTGTCGACGCTCGTGCACGGAGGCGCAGCCACGCGAGCGCTCCTTGCGCTCGTCGGCAATCGCGCCACATACGGCGCCGCTCCAGGTTTGCCCCCCGCGGCACCCGGTCAGCCCGCCGCCGCGGACATCGCTGCCCTCTGGCGCCACTGGGGACTCGGCCCCAAGGACCTCGACTTGTGCGCGGCCTCGCCGGGCCCATGGCTTGCGGTCCTCGGTGCCCCCGTCGACCACAGTCTCAGTCCACGCATCCACAATGCCGCGTTGCGCGCAGCCAACCGCCGCGAGCGCTACGGCGCGCTCGAGGTCCCGGCCAGCGCCTCGGCCCTGCGCCTCTTCCTGCACGTGGCGCCCCGCATCGGCATGGTCGGGGCTTCCGTGACCGCGCCGCACAAGGTGGATGCCGCGCGGGCCTCGCAGGGCGATGCCTCCGTGCAGCGCACGGGCGCCGCCAACTGCCTGCGTTGGCAAGGCGAAGCCGTGCACTCCACCAACACCGACTTTAGTGCCCTCAAACGCCTTCTGGCCCCGCACGTCGCCGTCGGCGACCCCGCGCTGGTCTTGGGGTCCGGAGGGTCGGCGCGCGCCGCCATCGCCGCCTTGCAAGACCTTGGCGCCCGCGTCGCCTTCACCAGCCGTGACCCCGCCCGCGCTGATGCCGTCGCCAAGGCCACTGGCACCATCTGGGTTCCGTGGGGACAGCGCGAGCACGCGAAGCCCAAAGTCGTCGTCCAGGCAACTCCCCTGGGGGCCCAGTCTTCTGACGCCGCCCCGTTTTCTGCGGCGGGGCTCAAGGTGGCCGTCGAGCTCGTCTACGCCAACGGTCCGACGCGGTTCCAAACGGACGCAGAAACGGCCGGTGCAACCGTGATTGGCGGCCGGCAAGTGCTTGTTGCCCAGGCCGAGGACGCCTACCGGTTCTGGTTCGGAACCGCCCCCGACGTCCCTGCGATGACGGCTGCGCTGGAGGGATGATGGCGCGTCCCGGTCGCGGCGAGGCGTTCGGGGCCGTCACCATCGTGAACGCCACCGCGACCGGCGTCGGTTGTTCGCTCGCGGTCAACCTGCGCACGACGGCGGTTTGGAGCCCCGGCGGCGACGGCCTGCGGGTCACCGGCGCGCACGACCTGAAACTCGTCGAGGCCGTCGCCGCCGAACTGGGCGCGGACCTGGGCGCCGCCGTGGCGATTGACTGCCCCTTCCCCCCCAGTCGCGGCCTCAAGACCAGTTCCAGCGTCGCCGCCGCCTTGGTGCGGGCGGTGCTGGGCGCCGACGGGACTCCCGCCGACGACGCAACGGTCGAGAGCCTCGCCGTGGCGTCCTGCCGCCGGGCCAAGGTCACCCTGACCGGAGCGCTCGACGACCAGATGGCCGTGGTGCGCGGAGGCTGCCACATCGTCGACACCAGCAAGGGGGTTCGCCTGGCCAGCGTCGCCGCGCCGCCTTGGCAAGTCGCCCTTTGGGTACCCAACGCCGCCATCGCCAAGACCGACGCCGGACGCGTGGACGTCACAGACCTGCGTCGCCCCGTCGAATCGGCGGTCTCCCTTGCGGGGGCTGGCCGTGTCGCCGAGGCCATGACGGCCAATGGCAACGCATTCCACGCCTGCTATGCCGCCGCGGGCCTGCCGGTCGACGACCGTCCGGTCCATGCCGCACTGAAGCTGGGGGCGCTGGGCGCTGGGCTCTCCGGTACGGGCCCCGCCGTCGCGGCCTTGTTCGACCGGCGCGTCAACCTTCCGCCTGTCGCCGGCGGCGTGTGGCGCTGGACGAGGACGGTGCCGGGGCGATGAAGCCCAACGCCGTGCAGATTCGGCCAGGTCGCGTCGGCGGTCGTTTGCACGCTCCGCCCAGCAAGTCCGAGACCCATCGCGCCTACCTCCTTGCTGCCCGTTCCGACGAGCCGTGTCGGGTCCGTTTCCCGCTCAAGGCCGAGGACACGCAAGCGACGCTATCCTGCCTGCATGACCTGGGGGCCCGCCTCCATTTGCAGGACGAGGATGTCCAGTTCCTTCCCGCTCCCTTCCGCTCGCCGCGTCAACCGCTCGACTGCCGCAACTCCGGGACCACGCTGCGTCTTCTTACGGCGATGGCCGCGACGTTGCCCTACGAAGTCACCCTGACCGGTGACGATTCCCTGCGCACCCGACCGAACGGCGCCCTGCTCGATGCCCTGCGTTCCCTTGGCGCGCGCTGCGACAGTGTCGACGGCAGAGCCCCGCTCACCATCCGCGGTCCGGTGCGAGCCGGCGCCGTGACGTTGCCCCCTGGCGCAAGCAGCCAGTTCGCCTCGGCGCTTGTCCTTGCCCTGGCCGCCGTGCCGGGGATCTCCACGGTCCAGCTCACGGCTCCCCTGGCGTCCTCTCCCTACCTCGATGTCACCTTGCAGGTCGCCGCCGAGTTCGGCCTGCGCATCCACGATTCCCTGGGCAACGGCCGGCGACTCGACATCGAAGGCGGCATCGCTCCGCACGCGTCCCGGTTCAACGTCGCCGGCGACTGGTCCGCCGCCGCGTTCCCTCTGGTGGCGGCCGCCATCACGGGCGGCTCCGTGACCGTCACCGGAGTGCTGTCCGCCAGCCACCAAGGCGACCGCGCCATCATCGATCACTTGCGCGCGTTCGGCGCCGACGCCAAGGCGGGCGAGGACACCGCTTCCTGTGCCGCCGCCGCACTGGCCTCTCCGGGGACGGTGGACGTGTCGCAGACCCCCGACCTCTTCCCCGCCCTCTGCGTGCTCGCCGCCGCAAGTCGAGGCACCACGACCTTCGTCGGCGCCTCGGCGCTTCGCCACAAGGAATCCGACCGCATCACCGCAATGGCCACGGGCCTCGCGCGCATGGGCGTCGCCGTCGCCGAACGCCCCGACGGACTCGTGGTTACCGGCGGCAATCTGCAAGGGGCGTCTCTCGCGAGCGCCGGCGACCACCGCATCCACATGGCCCTCGCCGTGGCAGCCCTTGCCGCCAACGGACCCAGCACCCTCGATGACCCCGGTTGCGTCGCCGTGAGCTGGCCCGGTTTCCACAAGGCCATGCTCGGCCTCGACGCCAGCTTGACGTTGCTCTACGGCAATCGGGCCGAGGTGGCATCATGAACTCGTTCGGCCGCCTCTTCCGGCTCAGCCTGTTCGGCGAGTCGCACGGCGAAGGCGTCGGAGTCCTCCTCGACGGGGTTCCTCCCGGGTTGCCCGTGTCGGAGAAGTCCCTCCAGGCGGACCTCGACGCCCGCCGACCCGGCGGACCCCTCGTCAGCCAGCGGTGCGAACCCGACGTCCCCCGCGTCCTCTCCGGCGTGCTGCGCGGCAAGGCCACCGGTGCGCCGATGTGCGTCTGGATCGAGAACCAGGACGTGCAGTCCAAGCCGTACGCCGACCTCGCGCGCACCCCCCGGCCTGGTCACGCTGACTGGGTCAATCACGTCTGGAGTGGCGGCCACGCCGACCTGCGCGGCGGCGGCCACTCCTCCGGCCGCCTCACCGCCGGCCTCGTCGTCGCAGGAACCATCGCGCAAGGCATCCTTGACCCGCTGGGAATCCGGTGCGCAGCCCACCTGCACCAGGTCGGCCCGCACCGCGGCCCAGACAACGTTGTTCCATTGGGTCGCATGGCGAAGGCGGCCGCAGCGTCGCCCGTCAAGACGGCGCATACGGCGCTGGAACCCGTCTTCCGCATAGAAATTGAGGCGGCACGCCGCGCCACGGACTCGGTGGGCGGATCCGTGGAGTTCCGCGCCGAGGGCCTGCCGGTCGGCCTAGGCGATCCAATCCTCAATCCGCTGGAATCGACGCTGGCCCACCTGCTGTTCGCCGTCCCGGCCGTCAAGGGCGTTTCGTTCGGGGCGGGCCAAGCGGCCGCCGCCATGCGCGGCTCCGAGCACAACGACCCGTTCGACGTGCGCAAGGGCAAGGTCGTCCCGCGCAGCAACCATGCCGGCGGCTTGCTCGGCGGCCGCACGACGGGAGCCCCCATCTGGGGCCAAGTCGCCGTGAAGCCTGCCTCCAGCATCGCGTTGCTTCAGGACACGGTAGACCTGACGACTGGGAAAGCCGCGACTCTGGAAATGACCGGCCGCCACGACCCCTGCATCGCCATCCGCGCCGTCCCCGTCGTCCGGGCCTGCCTCGCCATCGCGTTGGCCGACGCCGTTCTCCTGGGTCGGGCCAATGGACTGGAAGGGACATCGGGCAGGCGCAAGGTCAAAGACCGGTAAGCGCCCTCGTCCATCGAGCATGGCCCTGCCTTGCCTCTCCCTGCTGCATCTGCATCATGGTTGAGTGCAAGCCAGGCCGCCCCCGTGTCCACCCTTTTTCGGGCAGGAGGGCTGCTCCCTGGTGACCGAATGACCCCAGCCCCGCGTGTCCCGCCCGCCAACCGCCCCGCGCCGGCCGCAAGGCCGTTGCGTCTTGCGATCCCGAACAAAGGTCGCCTGTCCGAGGAGGCCGTCGATCTTCTGCGCCGCGCCGGAATCGTGTTGCAGGGCTCGAGCGAGCGCAAGCTCTTCGCCTCCGCCCTCGGCGGCCGCCTGCAAGTCCTCTTCCTGCGCGCCCAGGACATCCCCGAGTTCGTCGCCGATGGCACCGTGGACGCGGGCATGACGGGTCTCGACGTCGTGCAGGAATCCGGCGTCGACATCCGCAAACGGCTCGACCTCGGCTTCGGGGCTTGCCGCCTGGTGCTGGCCGTCCCGGAAGGGTCGCCCATCCGTTCGCCCAAAGACGTCCCGGCGGACACCCGCATCGCCACCAGCTTCCCCAACCTTGCAAAAATCCACTTCGCCAAGCTGCGCCGCAAGGTCCGCATCGTCCCCGTCTCCGGCGCCTGCGAGGTCACGCCCATGCTCGGGGTCGCCGACGCCATCGTCGACCTCACCTCGAGCGGCAGCACGCTGGCCATGAACCACTTGCGCGAGGCCGGCACCCTCGTCGAGTCGACCTGCCATCTCATCGCCGCCCGCAAAGTCGACCCCGTGGTGCGCGAGGAACTCGACCGCCTGCAGTTCGCCCTCGAATCCGTCCTCGCCGCAGCCGGGAAACGCTACCTCCTGGCGGACATCCCGCGCAAGGCCCTCAAGGAGGTCGAGTCGTTCCTACCGGGCGTCGCCGGCCCCACCGTCGTCGACATCGCCGGCAAGCCGCACCTCGTGGCCATCCAAGTCGTGGTCGACGAATCCGAAATCTACGATGCCGTCCACCGCCTGCGCAAGCTCGGCGGCACGGGAATCCTCGTCGTTCCCATTGATCGCATGGTGGCTTGATGATGACACGCTCAATCATCATCGAGCCAGTGAGGCCGCAGGCCGAGCGGACCCTGCGGACCGCAGCTCCGCCTGGGGTGGCTTGATGGCAGAACCGGACTTCTTTCCCATCGCGTCCCTCGACGACGTCGAATGGGTTCGTTTCATCGAGCGCGCTCAGGCCGTGCCGCAGGACGTCCTCGACAAAGCGAAGGCCATCGTGGACTCCGTGCGCGACGAAGGCGACGCTGCGTTGCGCCGCTGGTCGAAGAGCCTGGACGGAGTCGATTTGGAGGACCCGTTCGTGTCGCGTAAGGAATGGCAGGCCGCCTTGCGCGAAGTCCCTTCCGCCGTCCGCAAGGCCGTCGACGAGAACCTCGCCCGCATCCAGGCCTTCCACCGCCTGCAGAAAGGGTCCGAACAGCGCCTCACCGTGGCGCCAGGGGTCCGGTTGGGCCGTCGCCCGGTGCCGTTTGACGCGGTCGGCTGCTACGTCCCCGGCGGCCGAGCCACCTATCCTTCCACGGTTCTCATGACGGTCACGCCGGCCCGCATTGCCGGATGCAAAACTATCGTCGTCGCGACGCCGCCGCGCAAGGACGGCCGCGTCGACCCCGTCGTCCTCTACGCCGCCAAGGCTGCCGGAGCCACGCACGTCCTACGGGCCGGCGGCGCACAGGCCATCGCGGCGCTCGCGTTCGGCACCACGCGCATTCCCGCCGTGCAGGCCATCGTGGGCCCCGGCAACGCCTACGTCACGGCCGCCAAGCAACTGGTCGCCGGCCGCGTCCACACCGACGCCCCCGCGGGACCCAGCGAACTCCTCATCATCGCCGACAAGACCGCACACGCCGACGAAGTCGCCTTGGACCTTCTCGCCCAGGCCGAGCACGACCCCGACGCCCACGTCGTTCTGGTCGCCACCGACAACAAGCTTGCAAGGAAAGTCCGCGACGAGCTTGTCGCCCGGCTTCCCGCCACCAAGCGCCGCGCCATCATCGAGGCCAGCCTGCGCGACCATGGCGCGCTCCTCGTCGCCAAGTCCCTGGCGGAAGCCTTGCGCTTCAGCAACGACCACGCGCCGGAGCACCTCACGCTGATGGTGCGCAACCCGCAGGCGGCGTTGGCGAAGGTGCGCAACGCTGGCTCGGTCTTCCTCGGCCGCCATGCGCCGGTCTCCCTCGGCGACTATGGCTCCGGCACCAATCATGTCCTGCCCACGATGGGCCACGCCCGCGTCCGCGGTGGACTCTCCGTCGAGGACTTCCGCAAATGGGTGACCTGGCAGGACGTCACGGCGGCGGGGCTGGCCCGCATCGGTCCGGCCGTCGCTACGCTCGCTCGTGCTGAAGGTCTAATCTGCCACGCCGAGGCCGTCGAGAAACGGCTGGAGACTGGCCGATGACGGTTGAACGCGCCAAGCGCATTGCGGGTTGGACACGCTCCGAAGTGCGCGGCCTGAAACCCTACTACAAGGCGCCACTCGACGGAAATCCGCTGCGCCTCGACCAGAACACCAACCTGCGCGGACCAAACCCCGCCATCGCGGCCGTCGACGCGCGCAAGCTTGACGCCACGCAATACCCGAGTCGCGATGCCGACGACCTGCTGGAGGCGTTGGCGCAATTCCATAACCTGTCAGCCGACCACTTCACTGTCGGCAACGGCGGCGACGAACTGCTGGAACTCCTCGTCAAAGCATTTGGGGAAACGGGTTCCACGCTAGCCGTGCCGGCTCCGACCTATAGTCTCTATCCGGGAATCGCGACCGGGGCTGGCCTGCGGTTCAAGCCCGTCCCGACCCGGGGCGGGTTCGCGACGCTTGATGTTGAAGCAATTGCCGCTACGAAGCCGCGCATGGTGTGGGTCGCGAATCCCAACAATCCGACGGGGGCGCGCTACAAGGGCGACGACCTCGAACAATTACTCGGCGCCATCGACGGCGTCGTCTTGGTCGACGAAGCCTACATCGAATACGCCGGGCTGAAAAACAGCCTGCTCAACCGCGTCGAGGAGTTCGACAACCTCGTCGTCCTGCGCACCTTCAGCAAGGCGTATGGCCTGGCCGGCCTGCGCGTCGGCTACCTGGCCGCCAACCTGGACCTCTCTGCACGGTTGCGGCTGGTCAAGCCGCCCTTCAACGTCAACGTGTACAGCGAGGCCGTCGCCGTCGCGGCCCTGGAGCACCAGGAGTGGGTCGATGAAGGCGTGCGCACGGTCCGCGCCGAACGGGAACGCCTGGCCGCCGGGCTCAAAAGCCTCGGCTTCCGCGTCCACGCCAGCGAGGCCAACTTCCTCCTCTGCGAACCCTCCATCGACGCTGGCGAGCTACTCCTCGCTTTGCGCAAGGCTGGAATCCTGGCGCGCACGTTCCCGACGACGGCCGGCCTCGAACGCACCATCCGGTTCACCATCGGCGAACCCCGCCACACCGACGCCTTGATGACGGCCTTGCGCGGCATCGTGCCGGAGGCGCCGGCATGACGTGGGCCCTCTTCGACTACGGCGTCGGCAATCTGCACAGCCTGCGCAAGGCCCTCGAAGCTGCCGGCGCCGACCCCGTCATCACAACGGAGGCCGCCGACCTCGAGCGTGCCGCCGTCGCCGTGCTGCCGGGCGTCGGGGCCTTCGGCGCCGTCATGGAGCGTCTGGAGGCCGCCCGCGATGTGCTGCGCGACCGCCACCGCGACGGCCGCCCCATCCTTGGCGTCTGCATCGGCGCGCAGGTGCTGCACGACACCAGCGCGGAATCCCTTGGCGTCCGCGGCCTCGGCCTCGTGCCCGGCCACGTCGAGCGCCTTCCCGCCTCCGCTGGCAAGGTGCCGCACATGGGTTGGAACCAGGTCGACCCCAGCCGCGATTCATTGTTTGCAGGGCTCGATGGACGACCGTTCGTCTACTTCGTCCATTCCTTCGCGGCGCCCGTCTTGCCCGAGACCGTGGCGACCACCACTTACGGCATGGTTTTCTCGGCCGCCGTGCGTTCGGGCAACACCGTGGGCCTGCAGTTCCATCCCGAGAAGTCAAGCGCCATCGGCGCCCGCATCCTCCTCAACGCAGTGAACACCCTGGAGACCTCCGCATGATTTTGTACCCCGCCATCGACCTGCGCCACGGAAAAGTCGTCCAGCTCGTGGGCGGCGACCCCAAGAACGTCGCCATCGAACGCCCCAACGTGGACGACCAGGCCAAGGCGTGGGAGGAGGCCAAGGCGACCTGGGTGCACGTCGTCGACCTTGACGCCGCCTTCGGCGAGAAGAACCAGTGGTCCCAGTTGACGCGCATCCTTGGCCGGCGCCTGCATGTCCAGTTCGGCGGCGGCATCCGCAGCATGACGCAGATCCAGCAACTGCTGGAACTCGGCGTCGAGCGCGTCGTCGTCGGCACGCAAGGCGTGCGCAACCCCGAATGGCTGCGCGAGTTGTGCATCATCTTCCCCGGCCGCATCGTGTTCGCCGTGGACGCCCGCGGCCGCGACGTCGTCGTCAAGGGCTGGACGGAGAACACCGGCATTGACGTGGTCACCCTAGCACGCAGCATGGACGACGCCGGACTCGCCGCGTTCCTCTACACCAACGTCGAGAAAGAAGGCCGCCTGCAAGGAATGGACAAGGCCGTCATTTCGGACCTGCGCAACAACACCCCCAAGACACCGCTCCTGGTCTCCGGCGGCATCGCCAACATGGCCGACCTGCAGTGGCTGGGCGAGCATGGCATCGACGGAGCGGTTCTCGGCATGAGCGTCTACACGGGAGCCATTGACCTGAAGGCCGCCGTCGCAGCCATCCCGCAGCCGCTGTACCGCGCCCGCGCTCCGCAGCCCCTCGACCCCGACGACCTCGACTTGGACGAGGAAGAAGGCCCGACGACGAGCAAAGGATTCATCCAAGTCGTCCGTGCCCGCGAAGAACTCGAGGGG
>JBAZXE010000080.1:0-9804 GCA_041659985.1 Thermoplasmatota archaeon
CGCATGTGGCCGAAGAGATGTTCGAGCGCGCGGGCGGCAAGGGGCTCGCCACGGACGCCAAGTTTCCGACGCCAGCCGCCGCCGACCCCGCGGCGCTTGCCGCCGAGGATTACCTGCGCTCCGTGCTCGAGGACATCCAGACAGTCCGCAAGCTGGCCAACATCGAGTCGCCGTCGAGCCTCACCCTCTTCACGACCCCGAACTGGAAACGTGACCTGACGGCGAAGGCCGTGTCCATGGCGCAGGCCGCCGGCGGCAAGTTCCCCATGGGGCAGTTCATGTCGGAGGCCATGGCGGACCCGCACCTGCGCGCGCTAGGCAAGTTCGTGCAGACGTTCACCAGCAAGCTGCCGTCGCAGGTCACGCAGTTCTCGCCGTCGCAGCGCGCCATCTTGATCTCAGGCGCCGACGAGGCGCAGATTCTGGCGGCCGCCGCCGAGTTCATCGCGGCCGAAGTGGGCGTCGCCAAGGTCGAGGTCTACCGCGCCGACGCCCCCTCCGCGCCGGACCACGCCAAGAAGGGCGTCGCCGGACCCCTCAAGCCGGGAATCGCCCTGGCTTAGGGCCAAATACCCCAAGGGAAACGATGGGGCGACCTGCCAGACCAAGGCTTCGACTGGAAAACCTTCCGTCCATGGCTTGGTAACCGCCAGCTTGTTCAGGGCCGGCGATACCATGAACGAACCAGATTGCTCATGTATGTGCAGCGCACTAAGGAAGGATGCTCAGGAGACAGGAAATGGACGGACGCGAACCAATCTCGGACACCCACGACTACATCTACTGGTAGTCGGCCCAAACGAACCTCTGGTTCGGATGGAAATGGCCAATCGTTCTCCAAGCGTCAATCGCGCTGGTCGTCGACCGCCTTCGCCGGTCCGACACCGACCTCGAAGGGCTTCTCCCGTCGGACGGCTCGCTACGCTCGCCTAACCGGCAGAACCCCGAGGTTCCATCAGGGCTCGGCGGCTCGCCCTGCGGGCTCGGCCTCGCCCCTGGGCACCTCGTAGGGCTTCTTCCCGAACATCTTCCCGAACACCGCGTTGGGGAACCCGCGCAGCAGTTCATTGAACCGCTCGGGCGCCCCCGGGATCTCCACGCTTGGCGGCTTTCTCGGCGCGCTGGAAGAGCACCCAGTAAAGCAAGAAGAGCGCGAGGTAAAGGACGGCGAGGACGTAGAAACAAATCGTCACGAAGTCCCAAGACTGCACGTCGATGTCCAGGACGCCCACGCGGTCGAACCCCTGCGGTCGGATTTATAGGGCCACCCCTTCGCCGGCCCCGAAGCGGCTATGGTGGACGACGAAGCGGCCTCACACATGAACCCGCACGAGATGGCGCTCGTCCAGCTGCGGCACGTCGCCAAGCGGATGAAACTGGACCCCAACCTGCACGAAGTGCTCAAGCACCCGATGCGCAGCCTCGAGGTCTCCATCCCCGTCCGCATGGACAACGGCACCATCCGCGTCTTCACCGGCTACCGCGTGCAGCACTCCATGGCCCGCGGCCCTGCCAAGGGCGGCGTGCGCTTCCACCAGAACGTCACCCTCGACGAGGTCAAGGCCCTCGCCATGTGGATGACCTGGAAGTGCGCCGTCGTCGGCATCCCGTACGGCGGCGCCAAGGGCGGCGTCATCGTCGACCCCCGCACCCTCACGCACGGCGAGCTGGAGCGCATGGCGCGGCGCTACTTCTCCGAGATCTCCGTCATCATCGGCGAGCAGAAGGACATCCCCGCCCCCGACGTGAACACGAACGCGCAGACCATGGCGTGGTTCATGGACACCTACTCGATGGGCCAGGGCTACGCTGTCCCCGCCATCGTCACCGGCAAGCCCGTCGATATCGGCGGCTCCGAAGGCCGCGAGAAGGCCACCAGCCGCGGCATCACGTTCTGCATCCGCGAGGCGGCCAAGGCGCTCAAGCTGGACCTCAAGCACGCCACCATCGCCATCCAGGGCTTCGGCAACGTCGGCGGCCACCTGGCTCCGCTTGCCGCCGAGATGGGCCTCAACGTCGTGGCCGTGAGCGACGTCAGCGGCGGCATCCACAACCCCTCCGGCTTCGACGTCAAGGCGCTCCAGGCGCACGTCAAGGCCACCGGCTCCGTCAAGGACTTCCCCGGCTCCAAGCCGATCAGCAACAAGGACCTCCTGGAACTCAAGGTCGACATCCTCGCCCCCTGCGCCCTCGAGGGCGTCATCCACAAGGGCAACGCGCCGGACCTCAAGTGCAAGATCCTCGCCGAGGGCGCCAACGGCCCGACGACGCCGCAGGCTGACAAGATTCTCGCCGAGAAGGGCATCTTCGTCATCCCCGACGTCCTGTGCAACGCCGGCGGCGTCACCGCTTCCTACTTCGAGTGGGTGCAGGGCCTGCAGTCATTCTTCTGGACCGAGGACGAAGTCAACGCCCGCCTCGACCAGATCATGACCAAGGCCTTCCACCAGGTGCACGACATCTGGCTGCGCGAGAACACCAAAGAAGAGCCTCTGACGGTGCGCCAGGCGGCCTACATGCTGGCCGTCAAGCGCGTCGCCGAGGCCATTGCCAAGCGCGGCATTTACCCGTAGACGGTCCCGCGGCGGCCGACTCTCGTGACGAGAACGACTTTCACTCCGTCGTCGACCGCATAGAGAATCCGCCAAGTTCCGACACGAACTCGCCAGAGGTCCCCTCGCCCGGCAAGTCGCTTGCAGTCAAAGCCCGACCGCGGCGTCCGTGGATTGACTTCAAGCCCTGGAATCAGGGCTCGGATTTTCCGTTGGATGTCGATTGGTGCCGCGTCGAGACCTTTCAACGCTTGCCTGGACCACTGGACTTTGAACGTGCCGGCCCCCTCCGTTCGGCGGCAGCAATTTTCTCATCCAGCAAGGCCTTGACCTCGTCCCCGTCCACCCATTCGGTGCCGGGATCGTTGAGGATGCGGTAGTGCTCGGCGATGTCCTCCGCCACAAGGTCCTCCACGTCGACCTTGTCCATCAAACGATTGAGGAGGTCGTCGAAACTGCTGCCTCCCCGTTTGTAGCCAACCAGCCGTCGGCGCGTGGATTCCCGGATGGTGACGGTGGTGTTTTTGGCAGCTTTAGCGGACACAGTTGCAACAATTGTCGCAATTGTTGATTGAGCTTTCGGCGCGGGCCGATGCGTTTGGCCCGGCCCATCGCGGCCATATAGGGGATGCGTGTCGGAAAACTCTCCAAGGGCAACGTCCTTGGCCCCTTCCATGCGCTTCTCCGAACTTTCCCTCAGCGCGCCCGTCCAATCGGCGCTCGAGGCCATGGGCTTCGAGGAGTGCACTCCCGTCCAAGCCGAGACTCTCCCGCTGCTTCTCGCCGGCAAGGACGTCGTCGCCCAGGCGCAAACCGGCACCGGCAAGACCGCCGCCTTCGGCATCCCCCTCGTCGAGGCGTCCCGCACCGGCCGCCGTGGCCTGGTCCTCTGCCCCACGCGTGAGCTGGCCCAGCAGGTTCAGCGCGAACTGCAGGCCATCGGCAAGGGCAGCCCCGCCGACGTCGTCTGCCTCATCGGCGGCGCCAACTTCGGCGAGCAGGTCCGCGCCCTCAAGCACCACCCCGATGCCATCCTGGTCGCGACCCCCGGCCGCATCGTCGACCACCTCGGCCGCGGCACCCTTGACCTCAGCGGCATCTCCATCCTCGTCCTCGACGAAGCCGACGAGATGCTCTCCATGGGCTTCGAGGACGACCTCGAGGCCATCGTCTCCGCCCTGCCGACGCCGCGCCAGACCATGCTCTTCACGGCGACCCTGGCCCCCGTCGTCGAGAACCTGGCCCGCAAGGCCCTCAAGGAGCCCGTCACGGTCCGCGCCGGCGCCCGTGGCCCGGCCACGATGGTCAAGCAGCTCTACGCCGTGATTCCCAGCAACCAGCGCAGCGATTCCATCCGCCGCATCCTGGCCGTCGAGCAACCCAAGGCCGCCCTTCTGTTCTGCCGCACCCGCGACCGCGTCGAGGCCCTGGGCATGGAACTCAAAGCCCTCTCGCCCGAAGTGCTGCACGGCGGCATGGACCAGCGCGTCCGCGACGCCGCCATGCAGCGCGTCCGCGGCGGCCGCACCAAGCTCCTCATCGCCACCGACGTCGCCGCGCGCGGCCTCGACGTCGAGGACATCGAGCTCGTCCTGCACGACGAACCCGCCACCGACGTGGACACCTACATCCACCGCATTGGCCGCACCGGACGCGCCGGACGCGCCGGACGCTCCATCCTGTTCCTTCCGCCGTCCGGCGAACGCAAGCTGCGCAACGTCGAACGCGTCGCCGGCCGCATCGAATTCTACAAGGTCCCCACCGACGAGGCCATGGCGCAGGCGCAAGCCCAGCGCATGCTGGCCGACCTCGTGGATGTCAAGCCCGGCGCGCAAGCCGAGGCCCTCTTGGCCGCCGCCGAGAAGTCCGGCCTCGACATCCGCACCGTCGCCCTGCGCGCCCTGGAACGCCTCGTCGGCCCGCAAGCCGCGCCCGGCGCCCTCGGGGCCAGCACGGAGCCGGAACCTGTCGGCACCGGCACCATCGCCTTGTCGCTCAAGGTCGGGGCCGTCGACGGCCTGCGCCCGGGCGACATCATGGGGATGCTCATCCACGAAGGCGGGCTCACGCAGAGCCAGATCGGCCGCATCGACATCCTGCCGCAAATCAGCATGGTCGAAGTGCCTGACGCCGAGGCCACGCGCCTCGTCGGCGCCCTGCACCGCGCGCAGTTCCGCACGCGCCGCGTCATGCCCCGCCCGGCACCGGACTGGAACTTCAAGCCCAGCCGACGTTAGTCTTCCTGATTGCAGAGCCAATGCTGACGACGACGCAACGAGGAAGCCACTGAACTCACGGAACGTTCCGTGCGTTTCCGTGCGCTCCTGTTGCGTCTGCTAGTCGCCGACGACGGCCAAACTGGGATTGCAGGAATTTCAGGAAACGTTGTAGTTGTTTCCCGTAATTCCAGAGATTCCTGTTTCGGCGTCAGTCGGCTCGTGCCAACGCCAACAAATTCGCCTGGTGCGGCACCCACGCCACGGCCGCGTAGTGCTTGAACGACCGCGTCGGCACCGCGTAGTCGTGGCAGTCGCCGGGACTTTGCCGGTTCACCAAGAGATTCTGGCACCCCGACGGTCGCTTCTCGAACGACAAGGTGCACCCCATGGGCCCAAGCAAGGCGCATTGTCCGTTCGACGTCGAATCGAAGGGGCCCGACGGCGAGTTGAGGTTGCGTGGACGCACGTAGTAGGCACGGCGCAGCTTGTCCGGGGCGAGGCATCGGGCGCAGGTGCCGTCGCAGTCGACGTTCAGGCAGTTGTGCTCCGGCCGCGGGTCGCCGTCCCACCACGCCAGCACGAGCTTGCCCGAAGACAGGCCGTCGCGCAGTTCGGCTTCAGTGAGCTGGTCAGGCAAGTAGGCGCCCGGCAGCGTCTTGCAGCACTTGCCCGCGCAGGCCCGGCACGTCGCCAGGTCCTCGTTGTTGGCGATGGGCAGCCCGGGCACGGTTCCCTCCTGGCCGGGCCGGTTTATGGACTCTATGGACGGTGCCTGGGCATGCCCTCAGAGGCCAAGGTGACGTTCTTCGCCTCGCCAGCCAAATTCGACGCCTGGCTCGCCAAACACGGGGGCAAGAGTAGCGAGCTGCTCGTCGGCTACTGGAAAGTCGGCACCGGCAAACCCTCGATGACCTGGGCGCAGTCGGTCGAGGTCGCCCTGCGACACGGCTGGATTGACGGCATGCGCCGCTCGCTCGGCGCAGCGTCCTACCAGATCCGCTTCACTCCTCGCAAGCCGGGCAGCCATTGGAGCCGCATCAATATCGCCCTGGCGCGGCGGCTCCTGGCTGAAGGCCGCATGACCGAGGCGGGGCAGCGGGCCTTTGCGGCGCGCACCGCCGAACGGTCCGAGCGGACGTCCTTCGAGCAACAGGTCGTCCGCATGCCGCCGACACTGCGGCGCGCGTTCCAGGAGGACGCACCGGCCTGGGAGCACTTCCAGTCGCGGCCGCCGTGGTACCGCAAGGCGGCCACGTGGTGGGTCGTGAGTGCCAAGCGCGAGGAGACCCGGGCTCGCCGGTTCAGGCAACTCGTGGCCGCTTCACGGCAAGGGCTGCCCATCGGCCAGCTCGACCGGGCCGGCGAGGCGAAGGCCCGCGCAAGCCGACCATCGCGACGCAATCCCGCAACCTAAATCCTGCATGAAGGCCTGGGTCGCTCATGGACCTGGCCGACAAACTGCAGAGCAAGGGCCTGCCGCTGTGCGTCATCAATGCCCCCAAAGGGTTCGCGTGGACGGGACCGGTCGCCAAGGACGCGAAGTCCGCGAAAGCCGTCCTCGTGTTCATGAAGAACGCCGACGAGCTGCGGGCGTTCAGCGCACCCCTGGTCACCGCCGCACGTCGCGACGCCATCGCCTACCTGGCCTACCCCAAGGCGGGGCAGTTGGGCACCGACCTCGACCGCGACAACATCTGGGTCATGCTGCAGGAACAGGGCATCAAACCAGTGCGCCAGATTGCCGTCGACGACGTCTGGTCGGCGCTGCGCTTCCGGCCGGCCGACGAGTAGTCTGGACGTTGGCCGCGACGCCTTAATAGCCCGCCAGGGTTGGCCGCGCCGTCCATGTTCAAGGCGAAAGTGAAGGCCGAGGTTCTGAAGACGATTCTCGACGCCGTCTCGACCCTGGTCGATGAGGCGAAGATCCAGGTCACCCCCGAGGGCATCAGCCTGAAGGCCGTCGACCCGGCGCACGTCGCAATGGTGGACCTCTCCATCGGCAAGAAGGCCTTCGCGGAGTACAAGGCGACCGACATGGACATGGGCGTCGACCTTGACAAGCTGAAGGACATCCTCAAGCTCGCCGGCGCCGGCGAGATGCTCGAGATCGAGTACAAGGAGGACTCGCACCGCCTCGTCTTCAAGGTCGGCCACGTCACGCGCCGCATGGCCCTCGTGGACACCGCCAACATGGGCGACCCGAAAGTCCCCAACCTCAACCTCCCCAACCAGGTCACGGTCCTCGCCAAGGAACTGAAGGCCGGTATCCGCGCTTCCGAAGCGGTCTCGGACCACATCGCCCTCGTGGCGCATGGCAAGACGTTCGAGCTCATCGCCGACGGCGACACCGACCAGGTGCACCTCAGCCTCTCCGACGGCGACCTCGTGAAGATCCAGGCGCCCGACAAGTCGCGCAGCCTGTTCTCGCTGGACTACTTCTCCAACATGAGCAAGGTCGTCAGCGACGCCGCCGCCATCACGCTCCACCTCGGCACCGACTACCCGGTGAAGCTCGAGTTCGACATCGCCGACGGCAGCGGGCACATCATCTACCTGCTCGCCCCGCGCATCGAATCCGAGTAACTGATTCAGCGGATTCGCCCCGATTCAGCGGATTTGGCCTCGAACGTCGACGGAACCGCGGCGACGTTGACGGCGGCGGTCGAAGATTGGCCCGCAACACTCATCAAGACCGCACGGCCGTTCCGTTTCTGGTGGCCCAAGCGATGCGCTTCGCTCCTATTCTTGCCTGCGTTCTGATTTCCTTGTCCGTCGCGGGGTGTGCCAACGGCCCCAACGGCCAGTCCGCCTCCGACGGGGGAAGCCTGGCCTACAACGGCGCCAGTTCCGGCTCCCACAACAGTTCCTTCGACTGCGACGGGTCGGGCGAGGCGGCCTTCGCGGCCAATCTGGGCGGCGGCAGTGCCACGGTGACCGTCAAGGATGCTGCGGGCAAGACGGTCTACAGCAAAACCGCCAACGGCCCCGGCCAGACGGCCGAAACGAAGGACATCACCGGTACCGCGGGCACCTGGACCGTCTCGGCCAGCCGCACCAGTGGATTCAGCGGCCAGTACGCCTTGGACGTGGACTGCTAGTCCCCCAAGGTTGAAACCCCGCAGGCCTCCTGGAGCGCCGTGGCGGGGATGGCCAACGCAGACCGGGGCGCCGGCGACGCCGCCCGCCTCGTGCGCCTTGCCTTCTACCCGTTCCTGCCCGAGGTTCGCCAGGCCGTGCGCGAGCTTGGCCCCGATTTGCAGGACGTCCTGACTTCGCCGCTTCACGCCAGTGTGCGGGCCCGTGCCTGCGACCGCATCGAGGGAGCGCTCGGCGACGGGATTCCCAACGCCTTGGTGCTGGACGAACGCACCGCGCTGCAAGAGCTTCTTTCCGTCGCCCTCGCGCGCATGCTGTGCGTTGCTCTGGCCGAGAAACAACTCACAAGCCGATACGCTCAGGCGGAGGCCCGCCGCGCGCACGAGGCGCTGGCGGCCGACGCCGATTTGGAAGCGCTCCCCCGCGCCGCCGCCGCAGTGGCCCTGCCGCTCATCGAGGACGGCGAAAGCTTTCGCATGCACTTCGCGGACTACCTCAAGGCCGCCCCCAGCGAGTCAGCATGGAAACTCGTCTTGCGCACCGTCGATAAGGGGCAGGTCCGCGTCGACCGCAAGGATGCGATCCGCCTGGTGCAGGAAGCGCTGGCCCGCCGCATCGTGGAGGAGTTGGACGCCGAACGCGGCAAGCCGATGCCCGGCCCGATTCAAGACGCGTTGGAGCCGCTGGTCGAACGCGTGACGCCGAAACTGGACGCGGCGCGCGAATCATGGACGACCGGCGACTTTGGCCCTGTGCAGCCCGACCTGTTCCCGCCCTGCATCAAGGAGGTCTTCGAGGCGCTCAAACGCCGGGAGAACGTGCCGCACCACGGCCGTTTTGCCCTGGCCACCTTCCTCAACACCATCGGCTGGGGATCCGAACAGATTCTGGACTACCTGTCGGCGACGCCCAACTTCGACCGCGACAAGTCGCGCTACCAGATCGAACACGTCACCGGCCAGAAGGGAGTCGGAGCCTACACGCCGCCGGGTTGCGCGACGATGCAGACCAACGGTGTCTGCCCGCTCGACAAGCGCGATGCGGTCTGCTTCACCATCAAGCACCCGTTGAGCTACTACCGCAAGCAGTTGCGCCGGCAGCAGTGGCTTGCGCAGCGTGCGGCGCCCGCGACCACGCCAGCTACGACCACGACGGCCCAAACCACGGATCCCGCGAATCTCACGGAAAAGACTGTTTCCGCGGGGTCCGCGAGTTCCGTGGTTTCGTCGGGGGCGAAGCCTTGACCGACATAACGCCGCCACCCGTCGCAGCGGCCGAAGCGCCGAAGCCGGCGCCACCCACCGAGTTCCCGCCGCCCGTCAAGAAGACCATCGGCTGGCTCAACGACATGTTCGCGGAATGGTACCTGCGCAACCCGCCGCCGATGCCCGACCGCTTCACGCGCCGCGAGTTCGGTTACATCCTGTGGCCCGAGCGCCCGGGCACGCCACCCTTCATCCGCCACAAGGCGTACGACAACGCCGACCGCTTCCACTGGTACCTGCAGAAGGCGGGACCGCACTCCGTGTACTACTCGACGGCGTACTACCGCCGCCCTGGCGAAATGAAGATGCTCGACAAGCAGTGGCTCGGCGCCGAGCTCATCTTCGACTTGGATGCCGACCACCTGGCCGAGGCTGAGAAGGCGAAGGCGGAGGGCCGCGAGATGCCCTTGGCGGACCAGTTGGGCATCGTCAAGACACAGTTCAAGCGCCTGCTCGACGAGTTTCTCTTCGGCGACTTCGGCCTCGGCGAGGACGATGTCTGGATCACCTTCTCCGGCGGCCGCGGCTACCACGCCCACGTCGTGCAGGAGAGGCTTTTGTCGCTCGGCGCGAGGGAGCGGCGCGAGATTGTGGATTACGTGACTGGAAAAGTGCCGGTGGAAAAGGGCACCACGACGCCGGATGTCTCGGTCTTCATGCATTCCGAGGTCA
>JBAZXE010000081.1:0-9405 GCA_041659985.1 Thermoplasmatota archaeon
GCGGCATGCGCCTCGTCATCGAGCTCAAACGTGACGCCATCACCGACGTCGTGCTGAACCAGTTGTGGGCCCACACGGCGCTGCAGTCGACGTTCGCCATCAACAACCTGGCCCTCGACGGCGGCCGCCCCAAGACGATGGGACTCAAGGAGCTCCTCGCCGTCTTCCTGCGCCACCGCGTCGTGGTCATCACGCGCCGCACCCAGTTCGACCTGGACAAGGCCGAAGCCCGCGCGCACATCCTCGAGGGACTCATCATCGCCCTCGCCAACATCGACGCCGTGGTCGCCCTCATCCGCGCCTCCGCCGACCCGGAGACCGCCCTGGCGAGCCTGCAGGCCAAGTTCGGCCTCAGCGAATTGCAGGGCAAAGCCATTCTGGACATGCGGCTGCAACGCCTGACCAGCCTCGAGACGGGCCAAGTCAAGGAAGAACACGCCGCCCTGTTGGTGCAGATTGCCGACTTCAAGGCCATTCTCGCCGACCCGAAGCGCGTGGACGCCATCATCAAGGCCGAGTTGCTCAAGGCGAAGGCGGACTTCGCCGACAAGCGCCGCACCGCCATCCAGGACGGTGACGTCGACATCGACGACGAGTCGCTCATCCCCGAGGAAGAGTCGGTCTACCTGTTCACGGCGGCCGGCTACCTCAAGCGCATGCCCCTGGACACGTGGCGCTCGCAGCACCGCGGCGGCAAGGGCAGCCGGGGCATGACGACGAAGGAGGAGGACGAGGTCGTCGAGACCACGGTCGGCAGCACGCATGACTGGCTCTGCTTCTTCACCAACCACGGCCGCCTGCATTGGCTCAAGGGCCACCGCGTCCCCACGGGTTCCCGTGCCGCCAAGGGCAAGCCGGTCGTCAACCTCCTGGCCCTGGAGCCCAACGAGATTGTCGAGACCGTCATCCCGGTGCGTGACTTCGACGTGGCCGACGCCAACTTCCTCTTCGTCACGAAGAACGGCACGGTGAAGCGCACCGCTCTGTCGGCGTTCAAGAACGTGCGCGCCGGCGGCATCATTGCCATCAACCTCGAGGAAGGCGACGAACTGCTGGCGGTGCGCCGCACCGACGGCAAGGCCGACGTCATCATCGCGACGCAGCAAGGCCAGGCGTGCCGCTTCGACGAGTCGGAGGTCCGCGTCATGGGACGCGACACCACCGGCGTCCGCGGCATCACCCTGGAAGCGGGCGACCACGTCGTTTCGCTGGCCTTGGCCGAGCCGGGCAGTGCCCTGGTTTCGGTCACCGCCAACGGCTACGGCAAGCGCACCGAACTGGAAGAATACCGCAAGACCCACCGTGGCGGCAAGGGCGTGCGCACCATCGTCGTCAACGACCGCAACGGCCCCGTCGTCGCGGTCCGCACCATCAAGGGCGACGAATCGCTGCTCTTGATCACCAAGGCAGGCATGATCACGCGCATCCCCTCCGGGCAGCTGCGCAGCCAAGGCCGGTCGACGCAGGGCGTCACCGTCATGGATTGCGCCGACGGCGACGTGGTGAGCCAAGTGGCGGTTCTGCCCGGCGACGACTTGGAAGACGGGGGCGCGTCCGCGCCACCCGCCGGCTCCACTTCGCCGCCCACGCAACCGGATTCCCCGCTCAACTGAGCCAGGTCCTCGCGACGGCGGACTTCACAACCACAACCCTCAAGCCTTGAAGGCAGTCGTTCGCGACTGATGCGTGCCGTCCAACTCCTGTTGGCCCTCCTGATGGTGGTCGGGGGCCTGCCCCTTGCCCAGGGCCAGGAAGACACGGCCTCGCAGGCGGCCGTCGTCGTCCTGGAGGACGCAGGGGCAGACATCGACATGCAGGCCGGCGGGACGCCCACCGGCAACCCCACGGGACGGTTTGCCGCGGCCGACCTCAAGGGTCTGCAAATCGAGGAGGGCAAGGACGACCTGGTGTTCCGGCTCACCGTCGGCAGCCTCAGCACGTCGCCCGAGGCGCCTTTCGCCGAGAACACGATGTACACGGCCGACTTTTCCTTCGGCACCAACCTGTACCGCGTCCTCATGTACCGCAGCGTCGGCGACCAGACGCGGTACTTCGCCCGCGCCTACGAATGGGACTCCGGCCGCGCGGCCTTCACCGCCATGGAGCAACTGTCCATCACGGCGGACGCCTCCGCCAACAGTCTGGCCGTCACGGTCCCCCGCGCCATCCTGCTCGACGAGAATGGCGCAGCTCCCTTCCCGGGCCGGCTCCTCACCGGATTCCATGTCGCAAGCACGGCGCTCTCCACCAGTTTCCTGAACAACATCAACCTGGGCCCGGCCGGCACGCAACAAGTGCCTCCGACCCAGGCTGGCGACCGCATGCCCGATGACGGCAACGGCACCATCGACTTGACCATCCGGCTGGGCATCCTGCAGGGCGGCAATGCCCGCCTGACGGCCGCGATTCCGGCGCGCGCCTCCAACGGCGAGGCCAGCACCTTCGTTTTCGAGGTCAACGCCACGAACCTGGGCCCCAAGCAGCGCTTCACCCTCGAAACGCTCGGCGTCCCGGCCACCTGGCAGGTCGACCTTCCCGCAGGCCTCATCGAACTTGCCCAGGAATCCACGGTGACCTTCCCGGTCATCGTCTCGACGCCGTTTGCCCACCAGCACGGCTCCTTCCAGAACTTCGTCGTGGAGATGACGGGCCTCGACCACTCGGCCGACGTCGGCCGCGTCCAGCTGGGCATCCGCTACATGGCGACGCCGCAGCCGGCCGGACACCACGACACGATGTACCTGCACACGCTGCCGTCCGACGGCGACGCCACGTTCAACACCCTCTTCGCCACGCTCTTTGGCTTCGACCCCTCGCAGTTGTACTTCAACACGCTGCGCCCGGACGAGGACGCCAACGACGCCAAGCTGCCCGTCGGCGGCATCGCCCTGGGAAGCATCGGCGTCCCGCCGCAGCAACTCTACACGTGGGTCATCCCGCTCAGCCCCTCACTGGCCATGGGCCTTGACTTCGACCTGGAGCGGACGGGGCGCCTCAACCTCGCCTTGGACACCGTCCTGCCCATGCAAGGGACGACATTCTCCGGCCGTATCGTACACACGGTCCCGGACGGCCGGCGCTGCGACGGCAACGGAATCGGCAACCAGCGCGACTGCAGCCTCGATGACAGGCTGTTCGGCGCGGGCATCCATGTGGCCGCAGCCGACCTCGTGGGTGGAGCCCCGGTGGACGTCGCCCCGAACAGCAAGGGCAACAGCATCGAACTCGCAGTTGCCCCGACGGCCGAGGGAGACTACTTCCCGTTCCACCCCGACGCCACGTTGGCGCTGCAGGTCAACGTCACGTTCCTGCGCGTCGACCCGTTCTTCGGCCCCAAGGACGCCCCGAAAATCTCCGGCGGCGAGATGGTCCTCCCCCTCTTCGAGTACCACGACCCCGTCGACCAAGTCTTCAGCAGCCTCTCCAGTCTGATGATTACGGTGAGTGGGGAGCAGCAACGCCTAGTGAACCCAGGCAAGACCGCTCTCTACGACCTCAGTCTCATGAACCACGGCGCCACGGATGCTACCTACGACCTGGAGGTCTCCGGCTCGAACCTCCCCTGGGCCCGCATCCTGGGCGACCGCCGCATCACCGTGCCCGCCGGCGAAACCCGGCCCCTCGGCATCGCAATCATCGCCCCAGCCGCAGCCGCGGACGGCGACGTGGCCGACCTCGTCCTTACCGCCGTGGACACCAGCGACCCCTCCGCCAGGACCCTGGCACGCCTGCTCACGACGGTGGACACGGAGGCGGAGCACCCCGACGACACGGCGCGCGTCCCCGGCCTCGATGCCCAACTCAGCCAGAAGGACTCGCCGGGAGCCGCCCCACTGGCCGCGTTGGCAGTCCTCGCCTTGGCGGCCATCGCCGTGCGCCGCCGTCGGCTTTGATCCCGCAGTCAACCACGTTGCAGACATCTGGAAAGCGTCTCCTCCCTTGCCGTCCATTCGACTTAAGTAGCGCCAGGAAGTCGAGCGGGTCGATGACGGAGCGCCCGATCCGAATTCTCGTGGCAAAACCTGGCCTGGACGGCCACGACCGCGGCGCCAAGGTCGTCGCCCGTGCCCTGCGCGACGCCGGGTACGAGGTCATCTACACGGGCCTGCGCCAGACGCCGGCGCAGATTGTTTCCGCCGCCGTGCAGGAGGACGTCGACCTCGTCGGCCTGTCCTGCCTCTCCGGCGCCCACATGACGCTCTTCCCCAAGATCAAGGACCTCCTGGTCACGGAAGGCGCCGAGGATGTCATCGTCTTCGGCGGCGGCATCATCCCCGACGATGACGCCGGGATCCTGCGCTCCAAGGGCATCGAGGCGGTCTTCGGGCCGGGTACGGACACCCGCGACATCGTCAAGTTCATCGAAGCCCACCCGCGGTTCAAGGGCCGCTAGCCGGGGGCCGCATGGACGAGCGGTTAGCCCGGCCCACCGAGCTGGATGTCGTTGCCGGCATGCAACGTGGCGAGCGCCGCGCCTTGGCTCGCCTTATCACGTTGCTCGAGTCGGAGGACCCGAAGGGCCATGCCGCGTTGCAAGCGCTGCACAAGCGCCTCGGCCACGCCCACATCATCGGCATCACCGGCAGCCCCGGCACCGGAAAGTCCACCCTCACGGACCGCCTCATCGAGCATTACCGCCGGGCGGGCAAGACCGTCGGCGTCGTCGCCGTGGACCCGTCGAGTCCCTTCACGGGTGGCGCCATCCTGGGTGATCGCATCCGCATGCAGACGCGCGCCACCGACCCTCAGGTCTTCATCCGCAGCATGGGCACGCGCGGCGCCCTGGGTGGCCTCAGCCACCACACTGCGGACGCCGTACGCGCCCTCGACGCCTTCGGCAAGGACGTCATCCTCGTCGAGACCGTCGGCGTCGGCCAAGGCGAAGTCGACGTCGTCCGTCTCGCCGACACGGTCGTTGTCGTCCTCGTCCCCAACCTGGGCGACGACGTGCAGGCCGTGAAGGCCGGCATCATGGAGATCGCCGACCTCTTCGTCGTCAACAAGTCTGACTTGACCGGGGCGGACAAGGTCGCCGCCGAGGTCGAAGGCGCGTTGAGCCTGGCGCATGGACGCACCGACTGGGTGCCGCCCATCCAGTCCACGGTTGCGGAGAAGGGCACGGGCGTCGCCGCGGTGGCCGAAGCCATCGCGCGCCACGCCGCGTGGAGCCATGCGTCCGGCGAATGGGAGCGCCGCCGCGACACGCGCCTTCGCGAGCAGGTGCGCTCGCTCCTGCAGCGCGCGGCCGCCGACCGCGCCTTCACGCGCTCCGGCGACGTGCGCGAGGCCTACCGGGCCCTGCTCGAGGACGTCAAGGCCGGCCGCCGCAGCCCGCACGAGGCGGCCGCGGCAATTCTGGCGTCGCGTTAAGCCGTCGCGACGACGCGGCTGATGGGGGCCGGGATGCTGGCCTTCATCTGGTCAATCTGGGCGTCCGTGTAGTCGCCCAAGGCCAGCATGAACGAGTAGGCGTCCGGGAGCTGCTTGCCCTTCCACGACGAATAGGACGCCTCCGACCAGGCGCCATCCTTGTCCTGGAGGAAGAAACGCAGGGTCTGGTTCCCCGACGGGGCAAAGGTGCCGTCCTGGGCGACTTGGGCGTGGCCGCCGCTCAAGGTCAGCGAGCTGCCATGCACGGCGACGTCGAGCGCCTTGAGCGAGTCTTCCAAGGGAACGCATTTGCCGGGCGCCTCGAAGTGGAGTTGGCTCGGGCCAAGCTCGCTGGAGCCCTGCTCGGGGCCGGACTGGTGCATGTGCGTCGAGAGGGACATGCGCGAGGCGCGGTTGTTCAAGTCGTAGTAATGGCCTCCCGACGCGGCGCGGGGGGTGGCGAAGTCCACTTTCTCGATGGTGCCATTGTCCCCGGGGAGGAAGATGCCGAAGGTGCCGTGGAAGTGGCCGGGGCAGTCCTGTGCATTCTTGTTGGTGAAGTAGAACCCGCTGGCGATGCCGGCCACGACGAGGATTAGGATGGCGGGCACAATGGCCTTCCTGGCGAGGGTCTTGGGCGCGTCCTTGCGGGCCTGTTCCTTGGCGTGCTGGGCGCGGCGCTCGCGCACCGTCATCTCTTCCTCGTCGGCCATGCTGCTCCCCGATTCGGGCCCCTACAAGAGAGTGTTGCCTTTGCGGGCCAATTTTGGATGCCCCCTCGCCGACGAAACAAGGAGACCCGGAAACCACGGAACGCCTAACGGAGTCCTTTCCGTGCGCTCCTTGGGTTCCTTGTTCAGTGGGCGTTCGCCGGCCAAGGCCCGACTGATTCGGTCAGGTGCCTTTCAACAGATTGTTGGCGATGACCTCAGTCTCCGGCGGCCTATAGGGGGCCGGAGCCCGAGGGCTCCTCGGCAGGCTTCGCGGCCTCGCCATCGCGAACAACGCTGGGGCAGCGTTCGCTGCGCTCACGAGCCTTTCAGCAGGTTGTTCGCGATGACCATCCGCTGGATCTCGCTCGTCCCCTCGTAGATTTCCGTGATCTTGGCGTCGCGGAAGTGGCGCTCGACGGGGTAGTCCTTGGTGTAGCCGTTGCCGCCGTGAATCTGGATGGCTTCGGTCGAGGCCCACATCGCCGTCTCGGAGGCGTAGACCTTCGCCATGGCGGCCTCCTTCGAGTAAGGCACCTTGGCGTCCTTGAGTTGTGCGGCGCGGTGGATGAGCAGGCGGGCCGCGTCGATGCGCGTCGCCATGTCGGCGAGCTTCCATTGGATGGCCTGGTTGTTTCCAATCGGTTTGCCGAACTGCTTGCGCTCCTGCGCGTATGCGAGGCTAGCCTCGTAGGCAGCCACGGAGATTCCCAGGGCTTGGCTGGCGATGCCGAGGCGGCCGCCGTCCAGGGTCTTCATGGCGACCTTGAATCCCTCACCAACGGGGCCGAGGACGTTCTCTGCGGGCACCTCGACGTTTTCGAAAAACAAGGGACAGCAAGGGGCCGCGCGGATTCCGAGTTTATCCTCGGTCTTGCCGATGCGGAAGCCGGGCATGCCCTTCTCGACGAGGAAGGCGGTCTGCCCCTTGTGCCCCGCCGCTTTGTCGGTCTGCGCGAACACGACGTAGGTCTCGGCGAGACCGGAATTGGTGATGAAGAGCTTCTGGCCGTTGAGGGTCCAGCCGTTGCCGGACTTGACCGCCGAGGTCTGCATGCTCACGACGTCGGAGCCGGCGTTGGGCTCCGTGAGGCCGTAGGCACCAACCTTGCGGCCGGAGAGCATGGGACGAAGGTAGCGTTCGTGCTGCTCATCGTTTCCGTACGTGAACAGCGGCCACCCGGAGAGCGAGTTGTTGACGGAGACGATGACGCCCGTCGAGGCGCAGGCGCGGCTGAGCTCCTCGACGGCGATGCAGTAGGACACCATGTCCGTGCCGGCGCCGCCCTTCTCCTCGGGGAAGTTCATGCCCATGAGCCCCAAGTCGCCCATCTCGTGCAGCAGCGAGGCGTCGAACTGGTGGGTCTCGTCCATGCGCTTGGCCTGCGGGCGCACGCGCCGCTGGGCAAACTCGCGCACGGTCTGGCGGATGAGCAGGTGCTCCGGGCCCTCGGACAGGTCCACGATGCGGCCAGGATGAGGCGGGTCAAAAGGGCCTCGGAGGCAAGCCGTCCCCAGTCCACTGAAGCCACGAAACGCACTGAACCACGCGTTCAGTGAGTTCAGGGCATTCAGTGGATGGGTGGAATGGCTCAGTTCAAGCCTACCGTCGGTTTGCCGAGGCCGTGGACCTTGCAGCCCTCGTTGCCGCCGGCTTAGCCGTGCTGCTGGTGCTCTCCTGGTGGGCGTGGGCTGCCTCGACGCGGGGACTGCGCCGTCGGGTGAAGGAACTCGATTCCTCCAAGCGCAGCCAGTCCACGCGCTACGGGCAGACGATGGAACAGTTTGCTCCTTTCCTGGAGGATTGGCCTTGGGATCCGAAGGGGTTCCGCTTCATCGGCAGCCCCGTCGACGGACTGCAGTTCAACGAGGACGGCGTGGTCTTCGTGGAAATCAAGTCCGCCTCCAGCCGGCTTAGCCCGGTGCAGCAGACCATCAAGCGCCACGTCCAGGAAGGCCGCGTCGAGTGGGAAGAGGTGAGGCTGGATTGAGCCGCCTGCCCGCCACGTCCCCGCCGCCGCGCAAGGACACGCACTCCCCGCTCCATCCCGATGGCCCCCACGCCGAGGCGGCCGTCGAGGCGTTCCTTGCAGGACTCGCCGCCGTCGACCCCACGGTCCTCGTCCGCAAGGCGGTGCGGCAAGGCCTCCTCGACGACTGGTTCTTCGCGGGCGGACGCAAGCGCGAGGACCCGCGGCCCTTGCACGTCCTGGCGCTCGGCAAGGCGGCACCACGCATGCTGTGGGGCCTCGTCGAGGGCGGCGTCCCGTTCTCAGGCCTCGGGGTCGCGCCCAAGGGCGTCCCGGCCCCCGGCGTGGACACCTTCGAGTGGCTTCCCGGCGACCACCCGGTGCCGCGCGACGCCTCCTTCGCAGCCGGCCAACGAATCTTGCAATGGGCGCAAGCCGTGCCCGAAAACGCACCCGTCCTCGTCCTCCTCTCGGGCGGAGCCTCGGCCTGCGTCGAAGTGGCGGACGGTTGTTCCCAGGCAGAACTCCAGAAGGCCTGGACGGACCTGCTGCGCTCAGGCAAATCCATCGAGGCCGTCAACGCCGAACGCGCCGCCCTCTCGGGCCTGAAGGGAGGCAAACTGGGCAAAGCCCTCCTGGCCCGCACCGCCAACATCCGCGTATGGCTCCTGGCCGATACCGACCCGACAACGGCCGCGGCGACGGTCGGGTCAGCCCCATTCTACCAAGCCGATGACCCCGGCCGCATCCCGCACCATGTCTTGGCCTCGGCGCACGACATGGTCGCCGCCGCCGGTCTGCGCCTGGCCAGCCTTGGTTACGACGTCTACCGCCACCCTGAACGCATCCGCGCCGCCGTGGCCGACGAGGTGCGCCGTTTCCTCGACGGCTTTGCCAGTCTGCCCGGCGGCGGCCGCGTCGCGTTGGTCGGCGGTGGCGAAGTGACGTTGGCGCATCCGAGCGACTCCCCGGCCGGCGGACGCTGCCAGCATGCCGCCTTGCAGGCCGCCGAACGGCTCGCGGTCCTCGGCGGCTCCACGTCGTTCCTCGCCTGCGCCTCGGACGGCGTGGACGGTTCCACGGATGCAGCCGGCGCCGTGGTGACGGCCGCCGACGCCGGGCCCGAAGCCGCGGCCGCGACGCGGGCGTTCGCGGCGCACGCATTGCTCGACCGCCGTGGCCGGCTGGTGCACACCGGCCCCACTGGCACGAACGTGAACGACCTGTGGATTGCGCTGGGTTAGGTTGCCCGGCCCGCCAGCATGATATAGGACCTGCTTGTGGGAAAACTATGCTCGAGAACGTCCCCACCATCCTCACGGCGCAGGAGATGCTGGACAAGGCGTTCCTGAAGG
>JBAZXE010000082.1:0-9244 GCA_041659985.1 Thermoplasmatota archaeon
CGGGCCTTGGGGTTCACCGGTCGCCAGGTGCGCCGCATCTTCTTCATCGAGGTCTCGTTCACGTTGCTGCTCGGCGCCCTCATCGGCCTCGCCTGCGCCTTCGTCGTCACCTACGGGCTCTGGTTCAGCATCATCCGGGAGCTCAACTATCCCTACGTGATTCCGTGGGGCGAGATTGGCATCCTGCTGGCCGTGAGCTACGTCGTCGCCCTGCTGGCCACGGCGGCGCCCATCCGTCGCTCCTCGAAGGTCGCGCCGGCCGAGGCCCTGCGCTATCTCGACTAGCCGGTCGAGGGATGGCCCGCAATGCTCAAGAGTCCAGGCTGGACCTAGTCGGCCAATGGTTTCGCGTGTTGGCCTAGCCCTCCTCCTGTTTGCGGCTCTCGTCCTGCCGGGTTGCACCAGTCTCGGCAACGAGACGGGCGATTCAGGTTCCGAGGGCGCCCCGACGGGTCCCGGCGCCGGGACGGCGGCAGGCCATGGCGCGGCCCAACGCAGCGAGACCGCAGTCGTCGTCACGCGTGAAAACGACCGGTACTATGCCCGCATGGAGATCACGGTCGAGAACGACTTCGGCGGCGCGTCGCGCTCCCAGGTCCGCATGACGACCTTCAACGGCGGCGCCCAGTTCTTCGAAGGCGGCAACGGCGGCTACGTCATGTTGGCCCAACTCTACGGCACCGGCGAGACCGAGCAGGAGGCCCGCGACGCCCTGGACATCCTCACCCTGGACGCCAGTGATTCCCTGGCCTTGGGCTCGCTCACGTTGGCGTTCACAATCCGCGAGGAAACCCTCCCCGGCTCGCCCCTACCCATCCCGTCCATCACGGGGTCGACGCAGAACTTCCAAAACGGAGCCGCGCTGCGCATCACGCTCCCCGGCGACGGCGCGCACGACCTCGGCGGGCAGACCACCAACGGCGCGGTCCGTTCGTCCGGCCTGCACGGCCCCGCCTTCTCTGGCGACACGAGCAACGGTGGCGTCAGCGCCGACGGAGACTTCGAGGCGGTCACCGCCACCACAACGAACGGCGGCATCGACTTGGACGGCACGTACAACACCGTCGAGGCCACGACGTCGAACGGCGGCATCAGCGGCCGGTTGGCCTGGAGCCGCAGCGGCCATGCCACCCTCAAGACCTCGAACGGCGCCATCGACCTTGGCCTGGTGAGCGACGACGACACCGGATTCGACGTCTCCGCCCAGACCACGAACGGTCGCATCACCCTCGCCATCGACGGCGATTCCGCTTCCGGCAACAGTCCCCAGTCGGCGCGGTCCCCGGGCTACGATTCCAAGCAGGCCAAGGTGCAAATCGACGCCGAGACGACCAACGGTCGCATCACCATCCAGACCGTCTAGGCGCCCGTCACGGCGGGCAACGCGTGCAGCGGGACGAATGCGGTCCACCCACTGGGCGGAACGTGCCGTCCGGCTGTTTGCCCAGGACGTTCGTGCCCGTGGCCTCGGTCCGGAAGAGCAGGTCAGCGACGGGCCGGCCACCCACCATATGTTCGCGCCAGATTCGGATGCCGTCTGCTGGCGTCACGTGGCTGTACCACGTGCCTTCAGGGTAGACGACGACGATGGGGCCATGGCCGCATTGGCCGAGGCAGCCGGCCTTGTTGACACGCAAGGATTCTTTGAGGCCGGCGCCGCGCAGTTCGTCCTTCATGGCCTTGTGGACGGCGTCGCCGCCCTGCGGCGCGCACGCCTCGGTGTTCGTGCAGACGAAGGCGTGACGCTCGAAGCGGCGGCCGTCCCCCGTCGGGCCCGAAATTGGAACGGAATTCATGCGCTCACCTTCAGGCGGCGGTGCGCGTTCCAAGTCCAGAACGCTGCCAAAAGGAAGGTCAGGGACACCGAGGCGGCGGCACTCCAGAACGCCAACGCGAACGCCGCCAGGTAAGCCACCAGGGAAAAGGCGAGGTAGCGGTTCGTCAGACTGATCTCGGCGTCGTCGAGGTCCGGGCAGACCTTCGCGCGCCGACTGGTCATCGCCCGCCACAGCCACGTGTAGCCCAGGTTAATCGCCACCAGATGTGCCGCATAGACGGCCGCCGCCGCGCGCCCGCCGTCGTGGCCGAGGTAGTCGCCCAGCAGCGCCGTTGTGAAGGGCAGCGCGGTGATGGTGAGGAGAAGGACGCCGTTGCCGACGAAAATGGCGCCGTCCGGGTGGCGCAGCCAGAGGAACATCGCGTGGTGGTTCATCCACATGATGAGAATCGTGACGAAGCTCAGCGCGAAGGCGAAGTACGATGGCCACATGTCCAGGAGCGCCTGGGCCAGCGCCCGTGACCCGCCCTCGACCTCGGGGACGTGAATCTCGATGATGAGCAGGGTGATGGCGATGGCAAAGACCCCGTCGCTGAACGCCTCGAGCCGGACCGTCTCCTTCGCGTCCTCCTTCGCCACGCGCCGTCCACCGGCCCGGCCGCCTTAAGTCCCGCGCCAAAGTCGCGCCGGCGTGGACGCCTGGGAAGTTCTCAACATCGTGGGCAGCCTCGGGTTCGTGGCGTGCCTCACGCCGCAGATGATTCGCACCGTACGCCTGCGCCGGGCCGACGACCTCAGTCAGGTGTTCCTGCTCCTGGTCCTCTTCTCCAGCATCTGCATTCTGATCTACTCGCTGCAGCGCAACAACCTCATCTTTGCGGCGGCGCAGGGCGCCAACCTCGTCGTCTGGGGCACCGTGCTCTACTTCAAGATGCGACCCGGACCGCGCCCAACGACCTAGCTGCGACAAGCCGAAGGTTCAAGGCCGCCGGACCACGATGCCGCCGCCATGGAAGGCAAGAAGCTCCCCGCCGCCACCCTGGTCGACGCCGAGGGCAACGCCGTCAAGCTCGCGTCCGTCAAGGGCCCCTACGTCCTCTACGCGTACCCCAAGGACGACACGCCGGGCTGCACCAAGGAAGCGTGCGGCATCCGTGACGCCTGGAGCGAGTTCCGCAAGGCCGGTCTCGCCGTCTACGGCGTCTCCAAGGACGACGCCAAGAGCCACAAGAAATTCGCCGACAAGTACAGCCTGCCGTTCACGCTGCTGACCGCGGACGAGGCGACGCTGGACAAGCTGGGGTTCTGGGGCGAGAAGTCGATGTACGGCAAGAAGTACATGGGCATCCTGCGCAACACCTACCTCGTCGGCGCGGACGGCAAGGTCCTCAAGCATTACGCCAAGGTCAAGCCCGAGGAGCACGCCGCCGAGCTCCTGGCCGATTTCAAGAACCTGGCCTGACCCGCGCCCGCACCTTCTTGAAGAAGGAGCCCGTCGGAACGCCCGTGGCCGAGACCGCCGTCATCGTCGCCGGGTGCCGCACCCCGATCGGAAAGTTCCAGGGCGCCCTGTCCATCCTCAAGGCGACCGAGCTTGGGGCCATCGCCGTCCGCGAGGCCGTCCACCGCGCCGGGTTGAAGCCCTCTGACATCGAGGAAGTCATTCTCGGCAACGTCCTGCAGGCGGGCCTTGGCCAGAACCCCGCCCGCGCCGCCGCCCTTGGCGCTGGAATTCCGGACTCGGTCCCCTCGTTCACGGTCAACAAGGTCTGCGGCTCGGCCCTCAAGGCCGTCATGCTCGCTGCCCAGGCCATCAAGGCGGGCGACCGCAAGGTCGTCGTCGCCGGCGGCATGGAGTCCATGACGAACTCCCCGCACATGCTGCTGGGCTCGCGCAACGGCCTGCGCCTCGGCGATGGCAAGCTCGTCGACCACATGGTGCACGACGGACTGTGGGACCACTACAACGGCTTCCACATGGGCGAGACCGGCGAAATTGTGGCGCAGCGCTTCAACGTCTCCCGGGCCGACGCCGACCGTCTGTCGGTGCGCAGCCACAAGCGCGCCGCCGACGCACAGAAAGCCGGCCGTTTCAAGGACGAGATCGTGGCCGTCCCGGTCCCGCAGCGCAAGGGCCCGCCAATCCTCTTCACCGAGGACGAAGGCATCCGCCTTGACTCCGACGAGGCAGGCTTGGCGAAGCTCAAGCCGTCGTTCCGCCCGGACGGCCAGGTCACGGCAGGCAACGCCAGCCAGATTTCCGACGGTGCCGCCGCCGTCGTGGTCGTCGCCAAGTCCTACGCCCTGGCGCACAAGCTGCCCGTCCTCGCCGAGATCGAGGGCTATGACGCCTCCGGCACCAAGCCGGAATGGGTCATGGAAGCCCCCATCCTCTCCGTGCGCAATCTGTTCAAGGCCACGGGCCGGACCGCCAAGGACCTTGACTTGCTGGAGCACAACGAGGCCTTCGCCAGCGCCTCCTGCGCCGTTCAGAAAGAGTTGGGAATCCCCGAGGACCGCTTCAACGTCAACGGCGGCGCCGTCGCCCTCGGGCACCCCATCGGAGCCTCTGGAACGCGCATCCTGCTCACCCTTGCCCACGAGCTCAAGCGCCGGGGCGGCGGTCGTGGGGTCGTGACTTTGTGCCTGGGTGGCGGCAACGCCGTCTCCATGATGGTCAGTGTGCCCAAGGGCCACTAGGCCTGTCCCTCCGTCCAGCCGCCTTTCCGCCGTCTGTGCCTTCGCCTTCCCGGCGCGGAGTCGATTCGGGGCGGGACACCTTTTCAAGACCTTGCGCGGTCCGGTCATCATGGTGCTGCAGAAGGCCGTCAAGTCCTACCCGATGGTCAAGTGGTTCCTCATCGGGTCCGCCATCCTCGTCATCCTCGGCCTCGTCATGTCCAAGGTCCTGTCCGACCCCGACAACGCCGACAGCACCACCTTGCTGTTGTTCCTTGGCGGCGCCGTGGTCCTGCCCTTCCTGGCCATGCTCTTCCCGCGCCGCAACGTCCTCACCTTGGAGCTGCCGACCGACCACCTGTCCGGCATGTCCAAGTCGGAGCTCGAAGGTGTCCTCAGCCAGCTCGACGCCGCCAAAGCCAAGGGCGAGATGGACGACACCCGCTACGCCAAGGCCCGCGAACGCGTTCTGGCCACCATCAAATCCAAGGGCAAATCCAAGGCCTGAGCCCGGTAGGGCTTTTCACGGCGGTTCACTCGGTCCGACGATGAAGCGCATCGGGGTTGTTGGTGCAGGGCAGATGGGCGCCGGCATCGCGCAGGTCGCGGCGCAGGCCGGCTACGACGTCGTCCTCGTGGACATCAAGCCCGAGTTCGTCGCCAAGGGCCTCGCCACCATCGACAAATCCCTCGGCAAGTTCGTCGAGAAGAAGACCCTCAGCGATGTCGATGCCAAGGCCGCCCGCGCCCGCATCCAGTCGGGAACCGACAACAAGCTCCTGGCCACCTGCGACCTTGTGGTGGAGGCCATCGTCGAGAACGCCGACATCAAGCGCAAGCTCTTCGCCGAGCTCGACGGCCTCGTCGGCCCCCACGCCATCCTGGCCTCCAACACTTCCAGCATCCCCATCACCCTCCTGGCTTCGGCCACGAAACGCCCGGACCGCTTCATCGGCATGCACTTCATGAATCCGGTTCCGCTGATGAAGCTCGTCGAAGTGATTCGCGGCGCGGACACCTCCGACGCCACACTCGCCGCCGTCGTCGCGGCCGGACAGAAGATGGGGAAGCAGGTGCACGCCTGCCGCGACTTCCCCGGGTTCATCAGCAACCGCGTGCTGATGCCGATGATCAACGAGGCCATCTTCTGCCTCAACGAAGGCGTTGCCACCGCCGAAGACATCGACGCCATCATGAAACTCGGCATGAACCACCCGATGGGCCCGCTGGCGCTTGCGGACTTCATCGGCCTCGACACCTGCCTTGCCATCCTCAACGTCCTCTACGATGGCTTCAAGGACCCCAAGTACCGCCCCTGCCCCCTTCTGGTCCAGAAGGTCCAGGCCGGGCACTTGGGCAAGAAGTCGGGCCGCGGCTTCTACACGTACGCATAGAGGGCCGCTCGGCCGCTCCCAGCCGTTAAGACCCCTTCCCGGCCTGCGCACGAGGAGCCATGGTGGTCGGCGACTCCCCCGCAGGCGCTGCGCCATCCCCGCCGCCCCGCGCCATCGTGCACGAACCGTTCCTGCGCCGCCTTCGCCGCGCTGGGCGGAGTCCCGCCGCCTTCAAGGTCGGCCGGGCGCGCACCTGGTTCTACGCCGGCATCGCGGCCCTGGCGTTCTTCGCCATTGCCCCGATCTTCTGGCCGGACTGGTCGAGCGTGACGGAACGCGTCGCGACCCTGCTATCCCTGGTCTTCCTCATGGCGTCCGTCGGGTTGTGGCTGGGGATGCGCGGCCGCGCCTTCGTGGTGGCGGGCGCCTTCGTCCTTACGCTCTACGCGCTCACGTTCTGGACGCGCCTGGCCTTCGACCTGCAGGACTTTTTCGTCCTCGCCGTCCTGGTGAGCTTCGCCGTCTTCGCCCTGGCCGGCTTCAACCTCGTCTTCGTGCTTGAGGAGATTGTCTACGACGCCCACATGCGCGTCCACCTGCGCAGCCGCGTCTGGCAGCTCGGCCCGACGGCGTTGTGCATGGTCCTCACCCTGGGGTTGCCGGCCTGGGGGATGTACGCCGGCGGTCCTTCGATGCCCGCGTTGTGGATTGCCGCCGTCGTCGGTTCGCTCCTGCTGCTGTTCTGGTGGACGGTGGCGTGGGCCAACCGCATCCGCAGCCCGGTCGTCCTGCAGGAACTGCACCTGTTCGTCCTCGGCGCCCTCGCCGCGACGGCCCTCGTCGACGGATTCCGCGCCCTCGGCGCCGCCCAGGCCTTGCCCAGCCTGCTCCCCAGCCTTCTGGCGTACCTGGTCCTCATCGGCACCTGGGTGTACGCGTCCTACACGACCCTCCAGCGCACGCACTTCCTGCTCAAGGGAGAGAACTGGCGCCCTTGGGTCTCCATCCTGCTTGGCGCGTCGTTCGCCATCCTCGCCCACTCGCAGGTCCTCGTCGACAGCGCCGGCGCCAAGACCGTCGTGGCCGACCTCGTCGACCTGCGCATCACCTGGCTCGTCGCCGGCGTGTGGCTCGGCATCGCCTTCTACGTGGCGCGCGGACTCAGCCGGGTCTTCCGCTTCGTCGAATCGACGGGCGGCATCGACCGCCGTAGCCAGGCCATCGCCCACGGCGCGGAACGCGTTGCCGAGGGCCTGGCCGGGACGGAGCGGGCGTTGGGGGGCGCGGCCGTGGCGGTCTTCCGCGGCCTCGACACGGTCCTGCCGGGAGGAACGCGGCCCGCGCAAGAACCGAAAATCGGCCGCAGCCCCGACGAGACCGCAGCGCCCCGGCCCGGGCAGAGCCCTAAGCGGTGAGCGTCGGGACGGTGGCGGCCAGCGAGGCCGTGGCGGCGGCTGCAGCGTCCATGCCCTTCAATCCGGTGCCAGGGAAGTAGGAGACCGTGCGCCCGTTGCGGACGGCCTCGACAATCTGGGCTTCCTGCAGACGGCGCAGGTGCCAGTGCGCCACGGACGCCTGGACGCCGACGGCGGAGCAGATGGCCTTCTGGATGGCGCCCGGGTTCTGCTTGACGAACTGGGCGACCTGCTTGGAGCGGTCGTTCTGCAGCACGGCGTAGGCATCCTTCTGGTCGCGGCCGAATCGGCCGCCGTTCTCGTAATAGTGGCGGCTGCGGCCCATGCGCTTGCTGACGATGAGGTGCTGCAGCTCCATGAGGCGCAGGTGGTGCGTCACGGCGGTGCGCGACAGGCCCGTCGAGTCGCAGAGGGCCTGCAGCGAAACGCCCGGGTCCTGCAGGATGAGCGCGTAAAGGGCCTCGCGCTTCGGGTGGCCGAGCACGGTGTCCTTCTCGAAGCGGGTGAAGAGGGGGCTCGCGAAGGGCAGGAGGCGGCGCAAGTCGGTGGCCGCCAGCTTGCCGGCGCCAGCGCCCGATGTGCCGGCCGCTCCGGCGCCTAGCGATCCGGAGGAGCCGGCAAGCCAGAGAATGGTGAGGGCGGCTGCTGCTGCGGCCGTCGCGCCAGCCAGGAGGGGAACGCTCGCCTCGGGTGCCACGGCGGTGGCGGCGGCCGAAGCGGGGGCGATTCCGGTGGGTTCCTCCGCCTGCTGCGGGCCAAAGACGATGACTGGAATTTCCTCGGCGGTTTCGCGGATCGGGGCCAACTGCTGGGTGGCTAGCCCGAGGGGATCGTTGGGCAGTCGATCGGCGACTTGGTCGACGGTGCGGACGGCCCTCACGAGGAGTGGGCGGGCCACGGCGGTCGTGTCCTCGATGGGGCTGGAGCCGGATTCGGAGTCGTCCGGTTCAGAGTTCGAGCCTGGCTCGGAGCCCTGCGGCACCTGCTCAACGGCCCACGCCGTCCACGGGTGCAGGCTGGAAACTTCCTCCTCGACGGTCTGGATGGCGGTGGGGACCAAGGAGGCGCCTGCGGCCGGAGTCAAGGCCAAGGCGACCAGGATTAGGAACAAGCCGCTGATTCGGGCGGAATCCAACACAGCAGGGAAACCCTTGCGACCGAATATAACCGAAGTGGTCGTTTCATCAAACCGTCTACACCCCGTGGCGAGCCTCAACAGGAGAGACGGACTCATCGGATTGGTTCCATCCATCAAAATCAAACGAAGCGGGCGAAGGAGAATGAGGAGGATGAGATGGAGGAGCGGGCGACGGGGGGAACCCGGAATGAAGCGGAGGAGGGCCGGGCGATTTGGCCTGAGTCCGGGGCGTCAGAGGAAGCCGAGGATGCGGTCGACCAAGCCATCGGCCTCGGTGCCGGTCTCGATTCCGTCGATGACCTCCTTGGCGCCATCCGCAGCGCCGGCGTCTTTGCCACCGTCGAACAGGGACGCGAGGGCGTCGCCGACCGCATCGGCCGCGTCGGCGAGGGCGCTGCCCGCAGCAGCAAGGCCGTCGCCAACTGCGGAGGCGCCGGCGGCAAGGCCGTCGACCAGGCCGGTCGCCGCGGCGACCACGCCGTCGGCGATGCCGCCGCCGACTGCGGCCGCGCCGTCGGCGACCGCCGTGCCCGCGGCGACCAGCCCGTCGAGGGTGGCGCCCGCGGCATCCGCAAGACCGTCGGCGGCCACGGCCGCGCCGTCGCCGATGGCGCCGAGGCCAAGACCGAGGCCGTCGAGCGCGGTCTTCATGCCAAGAGCCGGAAGTTGCACAAGGGCGAGGAGGCCGTCAAGCATGGCGGCAAGTCCGTCCGCGACGAGCAGGCCACCGAGGCCAAGGAGGTCGAGGACGCCGTCCACGACGTCGAGGACGAAGGCGACGACGGCGTCGACGATGCGCTGCACTTGCTCGACCGCAGTCGTGGGATCCTCGAGGGTGTCTTCCACCGCGTCTTGCACGTCCCCGAGGAGGGCGTCCGTGCCGTTCAGGGTCTCGGTAATC
>JBAZXE010000083.1:0-9031 GCA_041659985.1 Thermoplasmatota archaeon
AGGCCGGCGTGCTCATCTCACCCCCCCCCCCCCCCAACGATTCGCGAAGCCTGAAGCAGGGGGGATCGGATGGCGCGCCATGCTCCGGCTGGCCGTCCTCACCCTCCTGCTTGCGGCCGGATGCCTGGAGTCCGGCGAATCCGGTCCAGGGACGCCTGGGGTGGAGGGCGACGACGCCTGCGGCCCGCGGCCCGACCGCGAGCGCCTCGGGCAGGATTGGTCGAAAGAGACGCTGGTCTATGCCATCGAATCGGACGGGCCTTTCCAAGTCGACTTGCCGGTGCCGGTCTCCGACGGCGGGACCCAGGCCGCGGACTGGCTTGCCAACGCCCGGGCGAGCGACGGCTGGACCGCAATCCTGGAGGCCACGCAGGCCGGGCAGACGCTGCGCGTCACGGGCCAGGGGAACGGCGAGGTGCGCTCCTGCTCAATCCAGCCGCAATCGGAGCGCGGCAACGGCTGCTGCGCCGAGCAGTATCTCGACGCGCACTGGACGGGCTCCAACGAGGCCCGCTCCGAGATGGGGAGCCTGGACGTCGAAGTCTGGCAGGGGGCCGTCGGTTTGCGCGTCCTCTACACCGCTGAATCGAACTGGTGCGGCGCCGAGGCCGAGTTCTCGGGGATGGCCCCCGAGGTAGGCCATCATTCCTTGGCGGGTGGGCACCAGGCCTGGTGCGAATAGTCTCCTTGCGTTAACCCCGTGGCTCGGGCGCTGGCCTGTTCCTTTGCCGGCCCTATCCCGGACCTCCATGACCCCGACGAGTTTGGTGCCGGCATGGCCGACCGCCAACCCGCCTCCTCCCCCACCAGTGACCCGGCCGTCTCCAAGATCGTCCTCCCCGTCCGCTACGCCGCCTGGCTCTCCGGCGACCTCGGCCGGACCTTGGAGCGCACGCTGCAGCATTCCCTCGACCCGCTGGACGAAGTCCGCGTCACCCGGCTGCCGCGCGGGTTCCTCGTCCAGGCCAACGAGGCCCCTGGGCCGCTGCTGGAGGCCGTGCACCGCGCCGCCGTGGACCTGGAACGCGGCGTCGAGGCCGCCTACCCGGTGTTCCACCACGAGTTGGGGCCCGTTTGGACGGGGACGTTGCAGGCGGTCTTCGACGCGCCACAGACACCGGCCTAGTCTGCAGTGGAAGCCGGGGCGCGGTCAAGAAGAAGGCTTGAATGGGCCCCGCGAATCGCACGGTCGATGAGCTTCCTCACCGACAACGAGACTGTCGTCCGGTTCCTCCACATCCTGGCCGGCATCACCTGGATTGGCATGCTGTATTTCTTCAACCTCGTCAACCTGCCCCTGTTGAAGCTCCAACTCAAGAAGCCGTACGAGGCGAACATGGCGGAGAAGGCCTCGGCGCACATCATCATCAAGACGCTGTTCTTCTTTCGTTGGGGCGCCCTGTTCACGCTGCTCTTCGGCGCGCTCCTGTTGGGCGTCGAGGCCGAGGAATACTCGGAGGCCGGCCTGTCCTTCATGGACTACTTCCTCGACTCGGGAATGAACGGTTACGCCATCGGCCTGGGCGTCCTCCTGGCCCTCGTGATGTTCTTCAACGTCTGGTTCGTCATCTGGCCCCGCCAACAGAAGATCCTGGGCAACAACAAGACCATTGCCGCCAGCAGCGACGACGCGGAGAAGAAGCGCCTCGGCGACCTCAACGCCCCAATGGTCAAGGAAGCCGTCCTGGCCAGCCGAATCAACACCTGGCTCTCGGTCCCCATGCTGTGGGGCATGGTCTTCGGGGCGCATGGCTACGGCGGCGACTCGACGATGCGCGGCTGGCTGTTCCCCATCGCGGTCCTGGTCGTCGTTCTGGCCCTCATGGCGATGTACAGCCAGACGCCGAAGCCGAAGAAGACGGCCTGACACTCACCCCGCACAACCACGGAACGCGCGGAGACTGCGGAACAACACGTCCGCGAGGTTCCGCGTGATCCAGGGTTCAGTTGGCCGTCGGCACCGGCAGGTCGAGGATGTCCCAGCGGTTCTGCTTGGCTAGCTTGCGGAACGTCCCCTTCGGGTTGACCGCGACGCCGTGCCCGACGGCTTCCAGCATGTGCTTGTCGGACATGTGGTCGGAGTAGGCCCAGCACGCCTTGGGGTCGACGCCGAGGGCGCGACAGTAGGCCCCGATGATGTTGGCCTTGTCCACACCGAAGAGCGGGCCGACGACCTTGCCGGTGAGCTTGCCCTTGCGGTCGAGGAGGTGGCAGCCGATGACCTCGATGCCGGGGGCGATGTGGCGGGCCGCCCGGCCGATGAGGCCCTCCATTCCGGTGGTGATGATGACGCAGCGCCGCCCGGCGGCTTGGTGCTGGATGACAATTTCGCGCATCTCCGGGAAAACCAGGTCGGAGATCTCGCGGTCAACGAAGGCCGCCATGAGCGGATCGAGCTCGGCTGTCTCGACGCCCTTGAGTCCCCGGTAGGCCGAGCGCACCAGGCTGCTGCGGCGGCGCGCCTTGAGTTTGTAGAGGCCGGCCTGCAGCCCCATGGACGCGATGTAGGGTGCATAGCGGGCGCGCAATTTCACGCGGCCCCACAATCCATGGGCGTGCAGCTGGGCGGAGAAGAGACTGCGGCCGAAGAGCGGGCCCGCGTCGCCGTGGATGAGGGTGTTGTCGAAGTCGAAGAAGGCGACTCCGGGTGGTGGGGTCTTCGGTTTTGCGCCGCGCGGCCCCTTGCCCTGGGAGCGCTTTGCCGTCATGCCCCGACCTCCGACGACGACCAAACCGGAATGACGGGAATTTCTGGAACACCTTGACGGGCCGAAGTCCCCTCCTTCCCGAGTTTCCGGTTTTGTTTGGCGGCGTTCACGTCTGACCTCGCAGGTGGGCGCCGAACCATGCCGCCATCTCGTCCACGAGGCGCCGGCCGTCGAGGTCGCGGAAGCAGGAGTGCCCGCCATCTTGCGTGAACAGGCGTTTCGGCGCCGCGAAGGCATCGTAGACGGCGCGGATGTGGGCCGGCTTCACCACGCGGTCGTGCGGGCTGGTCACCACGAGGACCGGGACTTTGACGTCGCGTGCCCACTGCGTCGTCGACATCGTGATGGCGGCCTGGTAGTTGCCTAGGTTGCTGTGCCGGAGAAGGAAGTCCGGGCGGCCCGCCTCGCGGGCGGCCTGCAACGAGACGAACAGCATCTTGGAGCGCGACCGGTAGCGCAGCGCCCCGGGCGATTTTCCCTTCGCCATGCGGCGTTCAGCGAATTTCCCCAGCAGATGGTAAGCGCCGCGCAGGGGGACGGGAACCTCGTCGAACAGGCGGTCCACCGGATGGGCCAAGACCAAGGCCTGGGCGTCCACGGCCCGTCGACCGACCGCGGCGGTGGCGTACGCGCCGCCGAGACTGTGGCCGACGACGCCGAGCGGGACACCGGGGCCCGCCAAGGTCTGCAAGGCCGCTGCCGCAGCTGCGATGTCTGGCACGGCACGGTCAACGTGCGTGCGGCCGCGCTCGCCCGCCGACTGGCCGAAGCCGCGCTGGTCAAAGGCCAGCACGTGGTAGCCCGCCTCGGCAAGCCATTGCGGGGCCTTGCCGAATTCCTCGAGGCTCGAGTTGAAGCCGTGGACCAGGACCAGGGCGCCCTTCGGGGCACCCGTTGGCGCCCAGTGCTCGCCGTGCAGGACCTCGGAGCCGACACGGAACTCGACGGGGTCCACGCCGCAGAAGTGGGGGGCTCGCTTACAAGCCCGTCGGCGCGGCGCCGTTCCTGCTTCAGGAGGGATTGCCAATCTCCGACGGCGGCTCCGACCATGACTTCCGGAACACCTTGAAGAATCGGCGCGCGCAGCGCGCCGGGCGGTGCCGGCGCCGCCAACATCCATCCCCTCGAGATGCAAGCGGCGGGCGCGGACGGCGGAAGGCGGTTCAACCTCATTCGGGGAATCGAAAGGAGCGCCGGCAAGCAGAACCCTTTTTCCCGAGTCCTCTGTGGCCGCGCCGTGCACCCCCTGGCCGCCTTCCGCGCCGAGGCGTCGGACCTCCTGCAGAAGGCCGCCGCTGCCCTCGGCCACACGGGTCCCCTTCCGGCCTTGGAGTCGCCGCCCGACCCCGCCATGGGGGACCTCGGGATGCCGTGCTTCACGCTCGCCAAGGCGATGCGCAAGGCGCCCAACGCCATCGCCGCCGACCTCGCCAAGGCTGTGCCATCGGGGCCGCGCACCTGGGTTGCCTCCGTCGGCGTTGCGGGTCCCTACGTCAACGTCATGGCCGACCGCGCCAAACTCGCGGCCGCCGTGCTGCAGAACCCAGCCGCCGCGCTTGCAGCCGAACCGAAGGGCGTCAAGGTCCTTCTCGAACACACCTCTGCGAACCCGAACGGGCCGCTGCATGTGGGACGCGCCCGCAACCCCGTCGTCGGTGACACCCTGGCCCGCCTGTACCGCGCCGCCGGCTACGACGTCGAGGTGCAGTACTACATGGACAACCTCGGCCGCCAGGTCGCAACGCTGTCGTGGGGCAAGTGGAACCTCGACCCCGAGTCGCTGCCACCCGCCGGCCGCGACAAGATTGACCATGACCTCGTGCGCTACTACCAAGCCGCGCATGACAAGGCGAAATCCGACCCGGCCGTCGCCGCCGAGATCAAGGCCCTCGTCGAGGAACTGGAGTCCGCCGATGCCGCGCTCCTCACCCGCGTCCGCCCCGTCTACGAAGCCTGTTTCCAAGGCATGCTGGAGTCGCTCACCCGCCTCGGCGCCCGCTACGATTCCATCAAGGACGAATCCGACGTCGTGCTCGACGGCTCGGTGCAGCGCACCATCGCCGCCCTCAAGCTGTTGCCCATCGCGGCCGTGGAGCCGGATGGCGCCAACTACCTCGACCTGTCCGGCGTGCTCAAGGGCCAGAAGGACAAGTTCTTCTTCACGCGCAAGGACGGAACCTCCGTCTACGCCACGCGCGACATCGCCTACCACGCCTGGAAGGCCGAGCAGGTCAAGGGCGGCGGCCGTCTGGTGAACGTCCTGGGCGAGGACCACCGCCTGCAGGCGCTGCAAGTCGGCACCGCCTTGGACGCCCTAGCCGTGCAGCGTCCGTTCGTCGTCTTCTACGCCTTCGTGAGCCTGCCCGAAGGCAAGATGAGCACCCGCGCCAACCGCGTCGTCTTCGTCGACGACCTGCTCGACGAGGCCGCCGAGCGCGCCTACGCCGCCGTCAAGACTCGCCGCGAGGACCTGCCGGAGGCCGAGCTGCGCAAGATCGCCGAGGCCGTCGGCGTCGCCGCCATCCGCTTCAACCTCGCGCGCATCCAGCCCGAGAAACCCATCGAGTTCCGCTGGGAAGAGGCGCTCAACTTCGACGGCGACTCCGCCCCTTACCTCATGTATGCGTACACGCGCGCCGCCAACCTGGTGCGCAAGTGTCTGGAGGCCGGCGTGCCGATGGATGGCTGGGAGACGGCCCCGATTGGCGCGGGCGAGCAGAAACTCCTCGGCACCGTCGTGCGCTTCCAGGACGCGGTGCAGGAAGCGTGCGCCCAGAACGCCCCGCAACGGATGGCTGCCTACTGCCTCGAGCTGGCCGGCGCCTTCAACGAATACTACCGCGACCACCGCGTCCTCGAATGCGAGGACCCGGCGCAGCAACGGCTTCGGCTGGCCACCTGCGAGGCGGCCCGGCAAGGCCTGCTGGCTGCGCTGCAGACGATGGGGATTCCGGCCCTCGCCTCGATGTAGGGCCCTCCAAGCAGGCCCATCCAACGCGTGGCCATCCACAATCGTTATGCCGACCTTCCGGTCAGCGCCGGGCATGAAGGCGTGGCTCCTCGTGGGCATCCTGGCCATCGGCGCGTTCGCCGGCTGCCTGGACTCGGACTCCGGCGACAACGACGGCAACGACAGCGACGGAACGGGTGGCATCGCCCCGCAACGCTACGCCCTCCCCGCCGACCCGATGCCTGAGGGCGCCGGCCACGACCACGCCGACACCGCGCAACACAAATTCCTGTGGAACTACGAGTTCGCCTCGCGTGACCCGCTCCTGCAGAACGCCGCCAACGTGGCCGGCGTGCACGCCCTCGACGTCCAGGCCGGCTACCTCTTCGGCGCCGTGTACGGCTCGCACGCCGCCGCTGTCGACGGCGGCCTCGTCATCTGGGACATCACGACGGACCCCGCGCACCCGGCCGAGGTCGGACGCTGGACCATCCCCGGCTCCGTCGGCGGCGACCGCAGCATGGAGGCGACGCCGGACGGCGACTACGCTGTCATCGCCACGGAGCCCTTTGACTGCGCCGGGCACGTCAACCCTGGCGGCGTCGTCGCGGCCTACCTCATCGACACGCGCGACAAGACCCGCCCCGTGGTCTCCGACATGCTCACGGCCTCCGGGGCGACGCTGGGTGACCTCATGGCCGGCCAGACCGGCGTCGGGCCCGGCGAGATCGCCGAGCACTCCGTCGCCGTTCATCGCATCCAAGATGAGGACTACGCCTTCGTGTTCGGCAAGATGTACCACATCGAGCGCTCCGAGCAAGGGGCGCGTCTCGTCTACGTCGACAGTATCCCGACCGGGCACGACATCTACGTGCGCGACACCCCATGGGGGACGACCTGGGCCATCTCCGCCAACGGCGGTGGCGGCATGGTCGTCTACGACGTGACCGACCCCGCCGAGCCCTTCCAGGTCGCCACGTGGGACCTGCCGGGCCGCGAGGACCTCGAGACGGACTACTACTTCCACACCGCCGACGTCACCTTCCAGCCCAGCGGCGACATCATCTTCGTCCTGAGCTCCGAGGACTGGGGCGAGACCGTCAGCCCCCTCTGGGTCCTCGACGGCAACCCGCTGCAAGGCCTCACCGCCGAACCCGAGGAGACGGCGCAGCTCGAGATGATCGGGACCTGGCGCAACCCGGGCAACCACAGCGCCTTGGCGGGCCTCACCTTCAGCCTGCACAACCCGCGTTTCCACGACGGCGGCATCCTGACGCTGTCGTCCTACCACGGGGGCATGTGGCAGCTTGACCTGCGCATCCCCGAGTTCTGGGCCAACCCGGCGCCCATCGCCTACGCGGCCTACGCCGAGGGCACGCCAACCGTGGCCAGCGACCCCATCGAGGGCGCCGTGCAGAAGAACCTGTGCGGCCTCGAGATCGCCCTCGACGCGCCAAGCTTCTGGGACGTCGAGATTGGCGCCAACGGCGTGACGTACCTCGCTGACGGCTTCCTCGGCCTCTACACGTTCCAGCCGGCCGACAGCCATCCGGTGTTCGGCGCCAGCCGCGTCCGCGACTTCAACGGCACCGCCGGCACCTAGCCGTTCGCCAGAACGGTCAAGACCCGCCCGGTGCGTGGGTGGGGCATGGGCAAGCGGCTCGCCGTCATCGGCTGCGGCAACATGGGCTCCGCCGTCGTGCGCGGCCTCCTGAAGGTCAAGTGGACGACGCCAGGCCAGATCGTGGCCAGCCATCCCAAGCGTGAACGCGCGGCGGCCATCGGCAAGGCCCTCGGGATCGAGTGCCTCACGTCGAACCTCAAGGCCGCGCAGATGGCCGACCTCGTCCTGCTCGGAGTCAAGCCGCAAATCCTCCCCGACGTCTTGGCCGAGCTGCGCGGCGCCGTCTCCAGCAAGACCCTCGTCCTGAGCATGGCCGCAGGCGTCAAGACGAAGACCATCGAGGAGGCCCTGCCCGGCGTCCCCGTCGTGCGCAGCATGCCGAACCTCGCCGCCACGGTTGGCCTCGGCGCGACCGCCATCGCCCCCGGCGCCCATGCCCGCCATGAGCACGTCGCCCTGGCGCGCCAGGTCTTCGAGGCCGTCGGCATCGTCGAGGAAGTCCCCGAGAAGCTGATGGATGCCGTCACAGGACTTTCCGGGACCGGCCCAATGTACGTCTTCCACTTCGTCGAGGCCATGGCGGACGCCGGCGTCAAGGTCGGCCTGAGCCGCGACGTCGCGTCCCGGCTGGCCCTGCAGACCCTCATTGGCTCGGCGCACCTGGCCCGCGATTCACACCTGCACGCCGCTGCGTTGAAGGACCAGGTGACCAGTCCGGGCGGGACCGCCATCGCGGCCCTGCACGTCCTGCGCCGCGAAGGCTTCCAGGCCATCGTGATGGACGCCGTCGAAGCCGCTACACGACGGGCGGCCGAGTTGGGACAGTAACGCTTTCACGCCCCGCCCGGTCGCCGCCCCAATCACACCTTGCCGACGTTGCACAGGGGTAGTGCGGCGGTCTTGTAAACCGCAGGTCGTGCGTTCAAATCGCACCGTCGGCTCTTTGGATTTGCCGGATTCCTATCGATGGGCCGGATTTGCTGGTCAATCCGTCAAATCGCGGCGAATCCGTCCAATCCGCGGCCCGCATCCCGTTCGGCTCAAATAGGGCCCCTCTGTGGCCGCGCTGCAGCCCCTGGATGGGCCGTGCCGCCGCTGTGGCTTAGTGGTATAGCGGCTCCTTGGTAAGGAGCAGGTCGTGAGTTCGATTCTCACCAGCGGCTTTCTAGTCGGTCTGCGCCGCCCCTTATGAGGCCGGTGCGACCCCGAAGTCCACGGTCATGGCCGTCGCGGGGGCTCCCCAGGGGTACAGGAACAACCAAGCCGTTCCGTCAGGGACGACCCCCATGCACAGGTTGCCGCCATTGCTGCCGGTGCCGGTCTCCGTCGACGCGTCCTCGGCCAGGAAGTAGCAGTCGGAGTCGACGTTCATGCCGCTGGGTTCCGCCATTGTCGAAGTCAGGAGAAGGCCCCAGTAGTCCGGGGTCAGCGCCAGCCAATGCCCGTCGATTCCAGTCGCGTCTGGTCCTCCTTGATAGGAGACGCAGTTGAGGGGTGCCCTGGAGTCGAGGCTGTGCGCGTCGCCCGTGCAGCCCAACGACTCGCCGAACTCGAAATGGAGCTGGTCGGGCAGGGGCTTCGTGACCGAGACGTTGCCGATTCCGGCGCCGAGATGGATGGTGGCCTGCAAGGCCTGTGGCGTCAGGTTCCCGACGCGCAGGATGAAGGTCACGTTGTAGTCGCCCACGGCGGTGTAGGTGTGGTTGAGCGCAGTCGGCAGCACGGTGCCGTTCACCGCGGCCGTTGCGT
>JBAZXE010000084.1:0-8936 GCA_041659985.1 Thermoplasmatota archaeon
TGGCCAGCGTGCCGGGGGTGAGCACGTTGCTGTACGGGCCGGTGAAGTTGTAGGTGCCGGGGAACACCGAGGTGACGACCTTGTCGGAGCCGCCGACGTTGGCGGACAGTTGGTCGCCCACGGCGGACGGGGCATCGTCCGTCGGGTTGGCGCATCCGGCCAGGACGGTCAACGTGAGGAGGGCAGCCACGAGGAGGGCTTGGCGCATCGGCCGCCCATCCTGGAGGACCCTCCTTATGGTTTGTGGGTCCGAAACGGGCTTGCCATCGGCCGACGGCCGCCCGAGCGGCCGGAGGCGGCGCGGCGAGTCGCTGGAAGCGGCGAGACGCGCGAGGGGGTTGAGGGGGAGCGCTCAGAGAGGCGTAAGACGTACTCCTTTCTTGGCTCCCCCCCCCCCCCCCCCTACTCTGCAAGCACCGAAACGGGTCCGGCCAAGCGGCGAGCGCAGCGAGGCGCGAAGGCTGATCCCGTTTCGTGCTAGTAGACTTCCCACAGCAAGGCGAAGCCTTGGCCGCCGCCGACGCACATCGTCTCGATGCCGAGGCCTCCGCCCTTGCGGTGCAGGCTGTTGACGAGGTGGGCGGCGATGCGACCGCCGGTGGCGCCCAGCGGGTGGCCGAGGGCGATTGCGCCGCCGTTCGGGTTCACGATGTCCTCCGGCACGCCGAGTTCGCGGATGCTGGCGAGGACTTGGCTGGCGAAGGCCTCGTTGATCTCGAACTGCTTGATGTCGGAGACCTTGGTGTTGGTCTGCTTGAGGAGCTTCTTGACGGCGGGGATAGGCCCGATGCCCATGACCTCCGGTTCGACGCCGGCGACGGCGGCCCCGACGATGCGGGCTTTCGGCTTGAGGCCGTTCTCCTCGGCGAACTTGCGACTGGTGACGAGGCCCATGGCGGCGCCGTCGCTCATCTGGCTGGCATTGCCGGCCGTCACGGTACCACCGACGGGCAGGAACACAGGCTTGAGGGTCGCCGTGGCTTCGTACGTGGAGCCGTAGCGGATGCCCTCGTCCTTGCTGATGGTCACGGGTTTTCCATCGGCTCCCGGGACGGTGACGGGGTGAATCTCAGCGTCGAAGAGCCCGGATTTCTGGGCGGCCTCGGCGCGGTTGTGCGAGCGGACACCCCAGCGGTCCATGTCCTCGCGGGTGATCTTGTAGCGCTTGGCGACCTCTTCGGCCGTGATGCCCATGGCATTGTAGTACGTCTTGCGGCGGTCCCACATGCGGGGGTTGACGTAGAGTTCCGGGGTCATACCGACCATCGGGATCATGCTCATGGTCTCGACGCCGCCGGCGACGATGCAGTTGCTCCAGCCCTCCTCGATCTGGGCATGGGCCATGGCGAGCGCGTAAGCGGAACTGGAACAGAAGCGGTTGATGGTGGCGGCACCAGACTCGTCGGGGAGGCCGCCCAGCAAGGCGACCTGGCGGGCGACGTTGTAGCCCTGCGGGCCTTCGGTCATGGCGCAGCCGATGAGGGCGTCCTCGACCTTGCGCGGGTCCACCTTCGTGCGCTGCAGGAGGCCCTCGATGCACCAGGCCCCGAGGTCGTCGGAACGAGTTTTCGCAAAGGCGCCCTTGAAAGCGCGGCCGATTGGCGTGCGAACGGCGTCGACGAGGACGGCTTCCTGCTTCATGCAACCCTGAGACGACGGCGGAACAGATAACGGCTTGCGGCAGCGCAGGAAAGCACTCTCAGGCCGGGCCAAACAGGAATTCATGGAATTCCCGGATTTCCCGTTCGGGCCCGCGCTTGCCTAGACTGAAATGGCCCGCGCCCGTCGTTGCCGCGTGGCTGACCCCGGCAAGCCTGCCTTCCCGCCTGGTCTGGGGGTTGCCATCGCGGTCTTGTCGGTCTCCTTCGCCGCGCCGTTGTTCAAGCTGGCCGACGCGCCGCCCATCACGGCGTCGTTCTGGCGCCTCGCCCTCGCCACCATCCTCCTCCTTCCCTTCACGGCGAAGGCGTGGCCGGCCTGGCGCGCCTACGCGACCAAAGACTGGGGCATCACCGCGGCGTCAGGCATCGCCCTCGGCTTGCACTTCGGCCTCTGGGTATGGAGCCTTGAGTACACAACGGTGGCTGCGTCGACCTGCCTGGTGACGCTGCAGGCCGTATTCGTCGCCCTCGGCGGCCACTTCCTGCTCGGCGACCGCCTCACGCGCAGCGGCTGGGCCGGCATCGCCGTCGCCGTCCTGGGCGCAATCGCGATCGCCTTGACGGACCAGTCGACGGCCGCGCGACCCGACAAGGCACTGCTCGGCGATGCCCTGGCTCTCGCCGGCGGCCTCGGCTCGGCGGCCTACCTGCTCATCGGCCGCCGTCTGCGCGCCACGCGCCGCCTCGTCGAATACGTGACACCCGTCTACGGCATCGCGGCGTTCACCCTCCTCGTCGGCCTGCCACTCACCGGACAGCCGCTCGGCACCGGTCTGCCTTGGCAGTCGTTCCTCGTCTTCGTCCTCCTGGCCGCGGTCCCCATGCTCGGCGGCCACACCGTCGCCAACTGGGTCGTTCGCTACCTGCCGGCGCACACGGTGGCGACATGGATTCTCCTGGAGCCGGTCGGGGCGGCCCTCATCGCGTGGGCCTACCTTAACGAGACGCCCGCACTCGGCGTTCTGCTGGGCGGTGTCCTGGTCCTCCTCGGGGCGGCCTTGACCATCCCGCGCCGGTCGGCTCGGCCGGCGGCGGTTGCGGCAGAACCAAGCGGTTAACGAGCCGAACGGCGTCCAGACTAGGTCTTGCACTTGATGGACGACATCGCCTCGGTGAAGGCCTCGAGGGTGCGCATGTGGCGCAGCGCCTTGACCATCCCGCCGGTGAGGTGAAGCTTGCCTGAGAGAAGGGCGCGCCGCTCGCTGACCTCGCCGCGCTGGATGGACGCAAAGACGGGATACTCGCCCGACACGGTGAAGGTCGGTTCGGGCAGGCCCTTGGCGACGCTGGCGAAGTCGAAGCCGACGCGGTAGTCCTTCAGCCCGTCGGCGTCGAAGGCGGCGTACAGGAAACCGTAGCAGCCCTTCGGCGGGTGCAGGATGATGGTGAGGATGCTGATCTCAAGACCCTGCAAGGCGCGGTGGACGCGCGGGTCGGTCTCCACCAGCCGCAGCGCCTCCTCGGCCCAGGCTGGACTCAGGTATTGCACCTGCAACGGCTCCGCGACGGCGGGCTGCGGCCTTGAGCGTTCCGCAGATTCCGCAGATGCCCTTCGGGCCAATCGGGATTGCCTAGATTCTGTTGTCAACGCGCGGGCCGGCTCCTAAGGGCGACCCAATCTGCAGAGTCCCCCGGGAGCGGAGCGAATCTGTGGGATCTGCGCTTGCGCTTACCGAATCCTTGATACCCGACGGCCAACTGGCTTCGGCCATGGCAGGCGCGGTCACCACCGTCACCGATTCCGACTTCTCGAAGTTCACGACCCAGCCCGGCGTCGTCCTCATCGACTTCTGGGCGCCCTGGTGCGGCCCGTGCAAGCGCATCGGCCCCGTCATCGAACAGCTCTCCGGCGAGATGCCCGGCGTCAAGTTCGGCAAGCTCAACACCGACGAGAACCAGATGACGGCCGCCACGAACGGCGTCATGAGCATCCCCACGCTGATGGTGTACAAGGACGGCCGCAAGGTGGACCAGGTCGTCGGCGCCGTCCCCAAGGAAATGCTCGTCGCGACCCTCAAGCGCCACCTGTAGTCGGGCCGTTCGCCCGGATTCTTGGGCAACTCACACACAGGGCCTTTAAACTCGGCCAGGCTCAAACGCTCCTCGTGGCTTTGCGCAGCGTCGTCCTGGCTCCCCCTACTGGAGCCGGCGCCCCCCGCCGCACCGTGGTCCTGCGCCCCGGGGCCCCCAAGGACAAGGGCCGCATGGCCGATGTCCTGGCCTGCCTTTTCGGCGCCTTGCTTCTGCTCGTCGCCATCGTCCTCGTGGCCGTACTGCCGGACAAGGAGTACGCCGCCCCGCAATTCCGGTTGACGTTCCCGGACACGCTGGACGACTTCACCTATCCCACGCAGGAGTTCAGCTTCGCTGAAAACAACGAGGCCCTGCGGGTACACGAGTTCACCTACGAACTGCCTGACAACGTGGCCTCCATCAACCTCCGGGCCGAGTTCACCGACGACCTGCCCCACAGCGACCCGGACCAGTTCCGTCTCGAAGTCTTCGACCCCTCCGGCAATCCGGTCGGCCCGCGCTACGAGGCCATCAACCAGCCCCCGCTACGCAAAGGCGACCCCAACGACCCGACCAACTACACGAGGTTCGAGTTCGACTCCTTCAGCACGACATTCAACCTCCCCACCGGCGAGCACCCGACGGAACAGATCATCTCCGGGTTGACCCACACCGAGACGAAGGAGCAGGTCCTGGCCCGCCTCGTGCCGCAGTACCGCTTCCCCTCCGGGGGCGTTTGGACCGTGCGCGTGACCCTCATCCAAGCCAACGACTGCCCCGCCCCGAGCGGCGACACCGACGTCTTCCAGTTCGCCAACTGCCGCAACGAATCCCCCGATGGCAGCGACCTGGGCAATGATTTCGCCCTGGCGGCCTTCATCTACACCTTCTACACTCCGTGCATCGAGTCGCTCGGAGCGGTCCCGGCCGAGAAGCCGCTTTGCGCAACACCTTGACGTGAACCCATGGTCGCCACAGACACCGTCGTCGGAATCGTCGGAGCCGCCCTCCTGGTCGCCGTCATGGCGGGGGTCTTCGTCTACGAGTACAACAACCCGGCAGAGGCCGAGGACACCAGCGACGCCGGCCTGCGCGCCCACTTCGAGGAGGACTACGCCGGCATGTCCGCTGGCGACGACATCGACGGCGACGGGACCGCCAACTACATGGATGCGGACCTCGACGGCGACGATGTCAACAACGAGAACGACACCGCCGTGGCCACCACGACGTCGATGAGCGACGCCCTGGGTCCCCAGGTTGGTGGGACCGTTGTGCCCAGCTTGGTCCTGGAGTTCTACGTCGGCAACGGCTCGGTCCACATCATGACGACGGTCACGACCTCCGCCCAAGTCTCCAACCCCCTCTTCTCAGGCAACTTCGTCATGGAGCTGCTGCGCCCGGACGGCTCCATCGCCGACACGGCGGCCAGCGCGCCCGGCGGACCGAACACGTTCACGCTCGAAACCCAAATGGAGGACGAGGTTCCGACCGGGGACTGGATGGTCCGCGTCACGCAGAACCAGGCCGGCGCCGGCGGCAACATCGACATTGCTTCCGAAGTTCACTATCCGATGCCGATGGCCGAAGGCCACGGCCACATCCCAGAACGCGAGTAGGGCCCGCCGTCTTCCGACTGAACAAGGAGATCACGGAACCCGCGGAAAAATTGTTTCCGTGCATTCCGTGGGTTCCTTGTTTCGTTTCTAGCCAAGAGCAAAGCGCAGCAATGCTGCGAGTCCGCCCATGCGGTCGAGCTGTTCGCCAGCGTCGTGGCTGGACGACACGATGTGTACGGTGCAACGCGCCGTCTCCGCTTGTTTGAGCAAGGCGTCAACCGAGCCGGAGCGCACGACGCGGTCGCTCACCAGCAAGGAATCGGCCGCCCCGGCCACCACGGCACGTCCGACCTCGGCCGGCCCGTAGGAGACCAACCCGTCCCCTTTCGCCACGCGGGCGAGGAACTCCTCGACGAGGGCGGTGTCGGTCGAGACGCGGTGTTCCTTGGACACGCGTGACAGAAGGCCGCGGCGCAGCGCCTCGTGCAGCCCCGTGCGCCCGCCTTGCGCGGTGCCTTCCGTGATGGCGCCAGCGACGGTGGCGGGGGCCTTGGAGCGGGCGTACTCCAGGAACTCTTCGCGCCACCAGCCGGGGCCAACGACGACGAACGGCACCTTGGGGTCGGGCCGGAACATCTGCAGCGACTTGGTGGCCTCGGCGTAGAAGGCCTCCTTCGCCTTGGCTGCTCCTTCGTGGCGTTTGCCTTGGCCACCGGCGGGAAGGGAACCGAGTAGTTGCAGGCCGTACGACTTGAGCAGGGCGAACTGCGCCTCGGAGTCGTCGATAGCCAGCAGAAGCATCTGCGGTGAATCGGTCGAGGCGACGGCTTGCTCGACTTGGCGCAGGTGCCAGGGCTGCAGGCCGTGCCGCTTCTCGATGACCACGTCCATGCCGTCGGCGCGCAGGATGAGCGTATGGAACCGGCCGTGGTCCTGCGGACCGGTCTCGATGGGGCCGAGGACGCGAAGGTGGTCGTCGAAGTCGTGCCACTCGACCGCCTCGACGCGGACGCCGAGGCGCATGGGGCGTTTCTCCATCTTGGCCTCACGCACCTTGTCCCCCGTTGACTCCGCCGTACGCGATGTATCGGAGGTGACGCGGTCGCCAGCAGCGAGGAGGTTGCGCAGCGTCCACAGGTCATCGAGGGAGTCGATGCGCAGGTGCAGCACGCCTTCCGTGATTTCCTTGCGAAGCAGGCGCACGTTCAGCCCTCCAATTGGACGGAACCGGCCGGCATTGCCGCCTGGGCGTCTTCGATGGGCACGTCGAAGCGTTCTGCGAGGGCGGCCGCCGCGTCGTTCGGGTCCATGGTGCCGGGCTTGACGAGGACAAGCTGCGAGGTGAAGGGGCGAAGCCCGGCGGGGGGTCCACCGGCCAGCTTGCGGAAGGCGCGGCCCTTGGCTTGTGAACCTGCGGGAACGGGCGTGCCGTCGGATTCGAAGTCGACAGGGCCGACGGCCCACTCGAGGGACAGGTGGTCCTCGGCGTTGCGTTTGCCGTGGATGATCCAGGCGCCGCGCGGGACGAACTCGCCGCTGCGTGGCGTCTTCGAGACTTGGGCAGGGGTCACCCAGTACGCGGACGCGGACCCACCCTGTCTCCAGGCGCGGCTGGCGCAGACGGCGAACTGGCAGGCGACGCGCAAATCGGTGGGCGGAGTCTCAGCCGCCACGCCGTCCGAGGGGCGCACGACGACGCTGGGCGCCCCGTGGACGTCGGCATGGACGTAACGGTCGCCGTCACGCAGGTACTTCTTCACGACCTGGTCGTTCTGCGCGGCGTTGCGCCCGCCCACGGCCAGGAGGCCGGAGGGGAGCAGGGCCCACCGGTACCCCTCGAACCAGAAGTGGCGGCTCTGGCGCTCGGCGCGAACCGGGGCGGCGCCGAACGCGTCGAGGCCGGCCTTCTCGACGGCGCGGCGGCGGCCTTCGGCGTCCTTGCGCGCCGTCTCCGCGCCTTCGCGGCGGCTGCGCGACTTCTTGGCGGCCGCATAACACGCCTCGGCGTTTTCCTGCACGGTGAGACGCAGGTCGACGGTGACCTTGCGTTTCGTTCCGTCGGGAAGTTCGACCAGCAAAACGGCCTCGCCGGAATGTGGGCGGACCTCGGGGACGCGCAAAGCGAACGGGTTCCCTTCCGCGCGCCCCTTTGCCAGGGTGGCCTCCACGGCGGCCCAGGAGCGCTCCAGGCGCGCCTTGTTGAGGGCGTCCAGCGCCGTCTGCACGTCGCCGAACGACGCATAGAGAGCGTCACCGTCGAGCTGGTCTTCGCGTTCCTTGGCGACGAAACCGCCAATGGCCTCGTCCATCTGGCGCAGCTGCTGGTCGACTTTTCCGATGGCCTCCTCGTACTTCGGGCGGCGCGGGTCGTCCGGCTCCTCCTCGTCGTCGCCTCCCGCACCGACGAACAGGATGTCGAGCGCTTCGCGGAACGTCGGGGACTCTTCGTGTGTGAAGCGAGGGGCGGGATACCGCGCCATCACGAACGGGACCGCGTCGACGGGTTTGCCGTCCTCATACACGATGGCAGGAGCGAGGTCGTTGCGGCCGATGTCCTGGCCGAGGGACGCGATGGCCGCATGCACGGCCATCCAAGCGGACTCGCCCAGGTCAGCCAACGGGGACTTCTTGTCGATGCCGGAACGCAGGCACAGTTCCTCGGCCCACAAGGGCCCGAAGCCCAGGCCGATGGCAAGGAAGCGCACGAGGTCCTTGCCCCCGGAGGTCGAGGCGGCGGTCCGCAAGGCCGCGATGTCCATGCCAAATGGCGAGGCGGAGCCCGGCGGAGGAAGGTAGCGCTCGCCCTTGCGCAGGCGGCGTGCCCCGTGGTCCTCGCCACGCATGGGCAGTACAATCTTATCGTCGGCGTCGAGGATGAGGAGGTTGCCGTCGCCGAAGAGCTCCACGACGAGGCTGTGCTTGCCGTCGCCTCGTTCGAAGTCAAGGCGCAGCAGGCGGTCGAAGCCCAGTTGCCGGAAGCCGATGAGGCGGGAGTTCTCGAACGTGGTGCGCAGAATCTGCGCCACCATGCTGGGCTTGTCGGGGTTCTGCGCCGGGCGGCGAGTGAGGGTGATGAACCGGCCAATCTGGATGAGCAGGTCCTGTTTTCCGGCCCCCTTTCGGCGCAAGCGAAGGAGAATCTGGTCCTTGGCGGGCTGGTACGCCTTGTCGAGGCGGCCGCCGACCAAAAGGGGCGCCAGTTCCGCGGCCAGCGCCGCGACGTCCACGTTCGTCATTCCCTGCTTCATGGTGGCTCGAGTTTTTCCCGCGGCCCTGGGCCGACTCCCATTGGGAAACAGCCCGGCCAGGGCTCGCGTCTTTAAATCGAACCGGCCTGGCCGCGGCGTGGCCCAGGAGAAAGGCAAGGACTCCAAGGACGGAAAGGACTCCGACTACGAGTTCATCCCGCCCGACTTCGACGAGGACGCCTTCATCCACCGCGAGATGGTGTCCTTCCGCACCACGCTCCTGCTGTTCTTGTGGGGCATCGTGGCCGCCGCCGTCTCGTGGGGCGCCTTCGCCGCCATGGGCGGGGTCAAGACCGGTTGGCTCGTCGGCCTGGGCATTGCCGCCGTGTTCTTCCTCGGCCTCAAGAGCGTCTTCACGATGCTCAAGGTAGACATCAAGCATTTCGGCCGGCGCGAATGGCTCGGCACCGGGGCGCTGTACTTCTTCACCTGGCTGTCGTTCTTCATCATCGCCA
>JBAZXE010000085.1:0-8560 GCA_041659985.1 Thermoplasmatota archaeon
CGACCGTGGCCGTGGCGGGGGCCGTCACAGTGAGGAAGCCGTGCAGCACGGAGCCGCCGGGCACGAAGTTCGTGTCGGGGACCGACAGGCGGGGCTTGAAGTCCGCGTTGCCGGAGATCAGCGAGACCGAGTAGTCGTCGCCGCTGGTGCCGCGGTTGCGGATCGTGAACGGCAGCATCGCGGTGGCGCCGCGCTCCACGTTCAGAGTCGGCGTGCGGCTGAGCACGTCAAAGACGAAGGTGCCGGTTGCTGTGGTGGCGACCTCGACGATGTCCGTCTTGGAGCCGTCGGCGCCGCTGGCGGCCGAGACGACGCTCTTGAATGTGTTGCCGAGGGGCACGAAGGCGCCAGGCGTGACGTCGAGCGCGACGAGGACCTCTTCGCCGGCGCGCAGGCCATAGCGACCCGCCGGAAGGTTGGTCGGCTCAATCGACTCGCCGCCGCACTTGAGCTCAAGGGGGTTGGACTGCGTGCAGTAGCCCGCATCGCCGCCCTTGGACGAGTTCAGGAACGTCAGCGTCTGCGTCCATCCGGACCCGATGGGGGGCTGGCTGGCACGGATCGTGAGGACGTCGCGTTCGTTGCCGACGTTCTGGGCGCGGATGATGTAGCGGGCCGCCGTGTTGGGCAGCACGGACGTCTCCTCCGGCTGGTCGTCTTCCAAGTGGACATCGACGCCCTGCAATCGGCCGGTGTAGACGCCCTTGCCGAGGTAGGTGCCGGGGTCGATCGTGGTCGCCTTGACCTTGAACTCGCCGCGCTTGAGCGTGGCGTCCACGGACGACACGACCGTGATGCCCAGTTCGACACTGTCCACCGAGGAAGCGCGGGGTCCGCTCCCCGTCGTGCGCAGGCAGATGAGCTCCAGGTCGACGACCTTGCTCTTGCCGGCCGGCACGAAGAACGTAAAGGGCGTGGAATCCTTGTCCGTGAAGGCACCGGCGGTGGCCAGCTTGCCCGACTCGGCGAACCGATACTTCCAGCAGTCGCTCGAAGAGGGGAACTTGATGTGGCTGCGCTTGATGGTGTAGGTGTCGTCCAACGTCCCGGTGTTCTCGAGCAGGATGGGCACGATCACCGAGTCCGAGTAGGTCGGGTCCTGGTCCGTCGGCAGGCACTTGGTGTCTTGCGGCAACGGATTGCCGGCCGGGCCAGCCTGGTTGGGCGGCACACCGATGCAGCGCTCACCGACTTGGCCGGAGACCGGTCCTTCGGCCGGCGTGCCGACAATCGGACTGTCGTCGCCGCCGAGCAACTCGCGGGCGTTGTATTGGAAGGCCAGCGGCCCCTCGTCCTTGAGGCCGCCCCAGTGGCGCACCTTCGCGTCCCCAGTGCCGGGGAACAGACTCACTACGAGGTCGCTTGCTCCCACGACTTTGACGGGGATGCTGAGAACGTCTTGGACCGTTCCGTCGCCGACCACGCGGGCCGTCACCGTCAGGGGGAAGGCCAGGTTGGCGGGCGCGTTGTTTGGCGCACGCAACTCAATCTGGTAGTCCGCGCGGCCGCCTGCGACCACTTGCTTGGACGGCGGCAGGACACGGATGGACCAACCGGAGATGTCAGCAGGCACGGCGGCGCCCACCAGGATGCTCTCCGTGGAGGTGCCCGCGTTGCGCACGCTGACACCGATGAGACGCGTCTCACTTGGTTTCAGGGCCACGGAGGGCGTTTCCGAAGTCAGGTCGAGGGTCCGCACGACGCCGGCGACGATGGAGACGAAGGTGTCCTGCGCCTGCTTCGGGGTGATGATGTCGGCGAAACTGGAAATGGCGCGCACCTTGATGGCCGGGCTGACCGCTCCGGCCAGGGCGCTGGAGGGGGGCGTCACGAGGACGTTCACCGACGCCGAACCGCCGCCACCGATGAGCTGGCGGCTGTTGAGCACTTGGGCCGTCCAACCTCCGCCGACCGCGTCGGCGATGATGGTGATAGTGTCGGCAGACGAACCAAGGTTCTCGGCGGTGTACGTGAAGATCGTGCTCTCGCCGGGGTTGACCTGGTGGGTCGCCGGTTCGCCGGCTGCCAGGAAGAAGTTCATGCCGGTCTTGCCGATGGCTGCCGACGGGGAGGCAGCGATGGCGGCCCCCTCGAAGATCTGGTTGAGCAAACGCAGGGGTGCATCCGCGAAGTCCTCCTCGGGCGTCTTGGGCACGGTGCTCGGCGACGTCTTGACCGTTGGGTCGTCCACGAACAATTCGTTCACGTAAGCCACCTTGGCCTTCGTGTCGGGCGCGAACTGGAACTGCTGGGTCTTGAGCAGGGTGGAGGTCGTCAATTGCGACTCCAGGCTGAGGCCGGGTTGGCCGAAGTCTTCCACGTTCAGGGTCTCGAGCGACCGGAATCGTTCGGAGACGCGGCCGTCGAGGGCCTTCGGCTGGTTCGCGCGGTTCTCGTCGAGGGCCAAGGAACCCCAGGCCGAGGCGTAGATGCTCTGCACGTTGAAGGTGTCGCCGTTGCCAAGGCCTGACGTCAAGCGGTTCGTGGTGTCAGTGATCCAAGTGGAGGCGCGAAGCGTGTCCGCGATGATGGTGATGCGCGACTCGTAGCCTCGTCCGGGGAACTGGATGGACTGGACCGGTGACGCCGGATCGTTGGCAGCGACCTTGTAGATGTTCGGGTCGCTCGCGTCCTTGTCTCCGTTGTCATGGAGCATGTCCTGCTGCTTGAAGGTGTCATAGTGCAGGAAACATTCGACGTTGTAGGGGGAGATCGGCTGCACGTCGCCCGGCTCTTCCTTGTTGTCGAAGAAGATGTTCTCGCCCAACAGGAACATTTCCTGGGCGGTCACGATTCCGTCGTCGTCATTGACCCAGAGGCTCGTGACGTAGTCCAGGCCGAGCTCGAACTCGAGGCGTTCGCCCTGCTTGACTTCGATGCCTTCGTCCAGGTAGAAGTTGGGCACGGCGCGCACATTGTTGGTGAGTTCGATGCCGCTGGCGTCGAGTGCGCGGGCCGACTGAAGGAAAGACCCCGTGTATCGCTTTGCGGCCCCCGCGGTGGGGATGGCAACGTCATCCGTGTCCGGGTTCGGGGAGCTGAAGACGTTGCCAACGCTGTCAAACTTGTCGGCCGAGGCGTAGACGGTCATGAGTGGCGTCTCCAGACCGTCGTCATCCAGAATGCGCTTCCCAAAGGCGTCGGTGCGATAGACATTGACCACAAGGTCGCCAAAGGCGTCGTTGTCGATTGTGTTCAGGTTGTTTGGCGTCGCGCACGTGGCATAGCCCTCCAACTTGACGTCATAGATGCGGAAGTCAGCCTCCGCAGCCAACTCGGCTGGGGTCAGGAAGGACACAGCTTCCCATGCGTCAAACCCGTGCGTTGCGATGTCGGGTGCCGGGTCCGTCCCAGGGTTCGCGACGGGGGCCGGGGTGGTGGGAGCATAGCCATCGGGGTCAAGGTAACCGAGCCGCACGCGCTTGTTCGCCGCGTCCTTTTGGGGGTCGTCGCCGAGGAACGTGATTTGACAGGGTTCACCCGGATTGCCATAGATACCCTGGGCACAGCCGTCCGGGGACGGGTCCGGCACCACATGGTAGAGGCTGTTCAGCATTGCTTCCGGCTGGCGGAAGTTGGCCACGGCTTTCTCACGCGAAATCTGTTCGTAGCCGACCGACGAGGCCCCTGGTGGAGGGGCGCCGCCGACGATAGAATCGACGAAGCGTTGAGCGTACTCCGTCGGAGCGTCCGCGTCGCCGGTCGAGAGGGCCTCGCTGTGCAGGTAGAGGTCGACCTCTTCCAACATCTTGCCGACAGCCCCGTAAGGGGCGTTCTTGTCGCCGCCGAAGCGCTTCTCGACCTCGACCTCTTGGGCAGGGCCAAGGTCGGCACCGGCATTCGTCGGCGTGGGCACCAGGCTGACCAGGAACAGGCTGGCCAGGAAGACTGAGAAGAGGCGGTTCGCGTTTCGCATGTTTGGCACCGAGAGCGCAGGGCGTAAGCCCAGTTGGGACTGCGGTGAATCTGCCAGGTTAAGGCTGTTTCGGTCTAAATTGACCACTTCTGAAATTCCCGACCAGTTCTGACCAGACCTTCTGCGCGTGGACCTGCAACAGGAGGCGGACTTGGTCAGACGTACGTGAGGCCGGGCACGCCGCCGTTGAGGGACTGGTTTCGTGCCCATTCGGCGAATTCGGGGTAGGCAGCTCCTAGGAACAAGCCGGCAAGGCCGCCTGCAAGGGCGCCGACGGAGCACGCAGAGCTGATGCGGCAACGAGCCTTCTTCAGCGTCGCGCGCCGCGACCTCGAGGCAATGCTCAGCTGACGCATACAGGCGCAGTATGATACGGGGCTGATTCGAATCTGACTCGGTTGTCAGGAATCCGAGCGTCTATTGCTCCATGTGCACGATTCGCACCGGGGCAAAGTCCTCGGGCAACTTCGCCAGGTCGAAGAACATGCGTGGCTTGGCCTTGGGGTCGTTGGCCTTCTCTTCGTCTTTGTCGGAGACGAAGGCAAATCCGCGCTTCTTGTAGAAGCGGATGCTCTTGTGGTGGGCGACGAGTCGCACGAAGCGGACGGCTTGGTTTGAGGTCGTGGCTTCCGTGAAGACGTGCTTGAGCAGGATGGATCCGATGCCGGTGCCGTGCAGGCTTTTCTGAACGGCAAACCGGCCCAGGAGGACGGCGGGGAAGATCTTCACATCGAGCGACTGGGCCATGCTCTTCTTGATCCAGTCCTTGGGGATTTCGAAGCGGTCACTGGCCACGGTGTAGTAGGCCACCAGATCCCACGGGTCGCGCCGGTACACGAGGTAGGTTTTGCCCAGGATCTCGCGTTGGTAGTTGGCGACTTCTTCGGTGGTGAGGAATTCGTTGAGGTCCTCGTCGTCGCAGTCGAACGTCTCGACTTCGTATCCCTCGTGGAAGGGGACGATTGCGAAGTCGTCGGCGTCCATTCCAGCGGGTTACGCCTTGCGCTTCGAGGACACGATCGTCTTCGACGCGTCAGACCAGAACTCCTTCTGGTCCTTGTTCAAGCTGAAGCCGTTGGCCCGCTTCAAGAACTCCCGTCCTTCCTTCGGCTTGAGGGGCGGGATGGCAGGAGGGTAGCCCATAGATAGCACGAGCCTCGCGGGGCAATCCATTGGAGTCGAACCGACTTATTGCGCTTTCCGACCGGGTCCTGGCTCAAACCACGGCATTAACCGCTGACGTGAACCTGTTCAGTTTCGCGAGGTAGTGCGTTTCTGTTCGAGAAGCGCTCGGACAGGGGACGGCTCGATGTCTGGGTGGTCAAGGCTGGTCAGGCGTCGCCGCCTGCTGGTCAGCCGAAGTGGTCCTAAATTGACCACTTCCGGGTTTGTGGCCAGCTTGGGCGACCGTTGGTCCGCTAGAACCGGAGGTTTGCCGTGCGGTAAAGGTCCAGCAGAAACTTGAGGAACGGCCGCAGGTCGCCGTCGACTTGGGCGGCTTTGAGCGCCGCGTAGTAGGTGCGTCTGCGTCGGCGGGGGATGTTCAGCAGGGGGTAGCCATGGTTGCGCAGGATGAAGTTCAAGAGGAGGCGGCCGACGCGGCCGTTGCCGTCGACGAAGGGATGGATGAGCTCGAAGCCGGCGTGGAAGTAGGCGGCAAGCACCAGGGGGTGCGCTTTTCGTCGGTTCTTCGTCAACCACTCCAAGAGAGCCTTCATGTCCTTGGGGACCGCGGCCGGTGCTGCGGGGACCCAATCTACGCCTCGGATGTAGACCTGCAGGGTGCGGTATGTGCCGACTTGGTCGGCCAAATCGGCGCGTAGGGTTTCCTTGACGACGAGGCGGTGCAGATCGCAGATGAACCGTTTCGTGAGTCCGCCGCGCCAGGCCAAGAGGTGGTCGAAGGCGCCTTTGTGGTTGAGGGCCTCGTTGACCTCGCGCAGGGTCTTGGCGGGCACCAGGCCGTCGAAGAGCAGTTGGCTGGTCTCGTCCAGGGTGAGGGTGTTGCCTTCGATGGCGTTGGAGTCGAAGGTGAACTGCGCGACGAAGGCCTCGTAACGGTTCTCCACGGTGGCCTTGGGCTGTGCAGCGAAGCTGCGCTTGACGCCGTTCAAGAACGCCTTCTCGTCGGTGGTCAGCAACGTCGACAGGAGCCCCAGTTCCTTGTCCGCCGCGCGCTCCCTGGCGGCCAGCTGCCGCTTTCCCAAGTCCGCGCCGAGGTACACTCGTTGCTTGCCAACCTTGTCGCCGTTGCGCACCGACCGAACCCGGTAGTGGTAGGTGCGCCCTCCGCGCTTCTGCGACTCGGTGAACACCACGAAGATGCATGTGGCTACGCTGCGATAAGGACTTGCCTTCACGGTAGACATGAACGCAGGGCGTTTCTAGGACGCCTAGAAGCTGCCCCGGGCCAGGACCGCGATTGCGAGCCCGGTCAGCGCGATTGGCGGGCTTGGCCAGGAGGTGCCGTTGGCTGGCCCAATGGCAAGTCTGAGAAGGCAGACGACTAGAGTCTACGCCGGCTGGCCAGGACGGCGATGGCGACGGCCGCCAACACCAGCACGAGGCCCGGCCCGGGGATGCCGTTGCTGCCCCCGCCGTCCGTCTCGGAGTCGCTGGTGCTGGTGGCGGGTTCCTGCGGGGTGACGCGGAACGAGGTGCTGGCGGTCTGCGCGCCGTCACTGTCGGACGTGGCCTTGAGGATGAGTTGCACGGGGACGCCGGACAGCGCCGTCGCCGGCATTGCCAACGTGGCCTGGACCGTGGCAGTGGTCCCGGCCGCCACATTGTCGAAGTGGTGGGTCGCCGTCTTGTCGAGGCCGAAGCGCAGCGTCCAGCCCGTGGGCAGGGCGGTCGGCGCGAGGGTGATGCCGTCGGGCGCGTTGCCGGAGTTGCGCACCGCGATGGTGAACGTCTCGGAGCCGCCAAGCAGGACGACGAGGTCCTGCAAGGGTGGCAGGACGACGCCGAAGCGGGCGCCGACGGTGGCCGTGAGATCAATGGTGTCAGGTGCGAGGCGGACGTGCGCGGTGCCGGCGGCCAACTGCGCCGCGCCGGCCGGAGCCGTGACGACGACGTCGAATGGCAGAATCTCGCCCGGCTGGATCGAGACTAGGGTGCTGCTGATGCGCGCGCTCCAGCCCGCCTCGTCGATGGTGGCGGTGACGGCCGGCACGGCGGCGATGTTGCCGAGGTTCGTCACCGTGAAGGGGAACGTGGCGTTGCCGCCCGCCTCGATGGAGCGGGCCTCGCCGTCGGTGGCGTTCATCTCCCAGCGCTGCGAGGCGATGATTTCGAGGGGGATGGGCAGCAGCACGTCGCCGCCGCCGCTGGCCAGGTTGTGCGTGAGCTGCACGAAGTGGTCGCCGGGGGGCGTGCGGTCCGGAGCCGTGATGGTGAGCGTGACGGTGGCCTTGCCGCCAGGCGCGAGGGTAAGCGAATCCGAGGAGAGCTGCGCGGTCCATCCCGTCGGCTTCTGGGCGGAGAGGCTGACCGTCTCGGGGCGGTTGCCGGTGTTCTCGAAGACGTAGCTCAGCGGAAGCGCGACGGCTGGCTCGAGGTTCTGCGTGGTCGTGGGACCGGTCCGCGTGACGCGGTGGATGGCAGAGTAGACGATGGCTTGGCTGCCGGTGGCGGCGACGACGGTGTCGCCGGTGCTGTCGATGGCGACCTTGCCGATGTGGCTGGCCAGCGTCGCGTTCCACAACTGCGTCAGCCGGTTGGCGGAGACGTCGTAGAGGGCGATGCTGCCGGGCAGGGCGGCGGCCATGTACTTGCCGTCCGCGGAGAAGGCAAGGTCCCGCACGGGTCCCGGTTGGGCCTCGGCGACCTGAGCGACAGGCGTCGCCGCGCCGTTCGTGAGGGTGAAGAGATAGAGTTTCCCGGCGTCATTGCCGACGGCGAACAGCGTGCCCGCCTGAGTGATGGCGACGGCCCGGACGGGTGACGCGGATTTGCTGGCTTGGTAGGACTGGAAGGACGGGTTGGCGTCGGAGGCGGAGTTGAAGAGGGCGAAGTAGCCCTGGTCGGTGCCCGCGATGCTCCAGCGCGGCGTGCCCGTGGCGATGTCGACATCGAGAGCCTTCCCGACGACGGCGGCGTTGGTGAAGGCGGTGCCGGACGAGCTGGAGAGGTCGAAACGCACGGGGCGGCCGGCCGCCACGGCGGCGCGCAGGCCATCCGAGGACACACGCACGACGCTGGCGGCTTCGGTGGTGTTGGTGGACCACGCTTGCGTCACGGTGGAGCCGCTCCAGCGGAACAGGACGACGCGGCCGGGGTCGGTGGCGGGAGGCGTCGGTGGGATGACGGGTAGGATGTGGCTGCCCACGACCACGACGCTGCCGGTCTGGTCGAGGTCGAGGTCGAGGACTTCGTTGCCGACCGGTTCAGGCCCAGTCAACGTCGCCGATGTGAGCACGCCTTGCTGGAATGTGCCGAAGACGACGCGGCTGTTGCCGTTGCTGTTGGGCCAGCCGGCGACGGCGAACTTGCTGCCGTCCCCCGACAGGGCCACGGCGCGGGCGCTGGTCGTGCACTCGCCGACTCCGGACACGCAACTCGCGTCGATTCCGCCCGACGAGCGCAAGGAGCCGTCCTGGTCCCACAGGTAGTAGGTGGCCTGGTTTGGGTTGTTGACGTTGT
>JBAZXE010000086.1:0-8124 GCA_041659985.1 Thermoplasmatota archaeon
CGCCCTGTTCACGGTCGTCGTGATGGTGGTCGTCGAGATCCTGGCCCTCATGGTGTTCATGGGAGCCATCAGCAACGTTGGCCGCGCCGGCGCGCAGTTCGCCTCCAACTTCGTCCTCTTCCAGACCGTGATGCTCCTCGTCTACCTCATGGCCCTGGTTGCGCGTGAGGGCAACGTCTCGACGTACAAGCCGACCGCCAACGCACTGTTGGTGGCCAAGGGCCTCACCCCGCTGGCCTTCCTGTTCATTCTGCTCGGGGTCCTCATGGCCTCCAGCATCGTGCAACTGGGCGCGGTGGAGCCCCACCAAGGCGTCTACATCGTGACCCTCGGGATTCTGCTGGAATTCATGGCGATGCGCATCCGGTTGCGCCTGCCTTCTTTGTGGTCCCTGTTCATGGGCGCCGTCGAGACCGCGCGGCGGCCGACGCCCGAGATGAAGGACCTGCTGCGCAAGCGCGCGCAGCGCACCTACATCATCAGCTCCATCTTCGTGACCCTGTCGATGGCCTTCGCCGGGGCCATCGCCACCGGCTCGGTAAGCCTCGGGGGCGGCGGCGTCGCGACCAGCCTGGTCATCTTCTATGTCGGCACGGCCCTCATCCTGCTCGGGCTCGTCGCCGTGCGCGTGTTCCAGGGCCGCAGTCTCGAAGGCCGCAAGGGCAAGGAGGACGACGAACTGAGCCGCATGGTGGCGCAGAAACGCCGCAGCCCGCAGGAGGTTGCGCGGATGGCGGTTTACGCGTTCACTGGGTTCCTCGCGTTCGTCTGCGCGGCGTTGACCGTGCTGACTGCGATGAACGTCATGCCCTGGCACGAGAAGTTCGCCACGGACCTGTTCATCCTGGCCACCGTCTTCGGCGCCGGCCCATACGGCTTCTTCTACAACCGCGACCGCAGCCGCATCCTCGCCATGGACGAGAAGTTCCCCGACTTCCTGCGCGACATCGCCGAGTCGGCGCGTGCCGGCATGACGCTGCCGCGCGCCCTCGTCACCGCGGCGCAGGGCACGTACGGGTCCCTGACCCCGGAGATCCGCGTCATGGCCTCGCAAGTCGAGTGGGGCGTGGAGTTCGGCGACGCGTTGGCGCGCTTCTCAAAACGCACACGCACCCCGCTCATTGACCGCACCGTGTCGCTCATCATCGAGGCGCAGCGCGCCGGCGGCAGCATGGTCGACATCCTCACCGCTGCCTCCGAGGACGCCCGCGAGATCAAGCAGATTGTCAGCGAGCGCAACACGCAGATGTCGATGTACAACGTCGTCATCTACATCTCGTTCTTCGTCTTCATCGCCGTCGTCATGGTGCTGTCGGCGCAGTTCATCCCGGCGTTCAAGAAGGCGGTCGGTGCCGCGTCGGGCCAACAGGTGGGCGGCCTCAACTTCCGCGACTTCGACCCGGAGGACTTCAACACGGTGTTCTTCCAGGCCGCCCTCGTGCAGGCCATCGGCGGAGGCCTGGTCGGAGGCGTCCTATCCAAAGGCTCCGCGGTCGCCGGGTTCATGCACATCGGCGTTATGATGATCATGGCGTGGCTGAGCTTCCGCGTCCTCGTGGGTGTCATGTAATGGCCGGAGTCCCGCGGCATGCACCGCGGTTGCTTCTGCGCGACGATGAACGCGGGTCGTTCGTCGTCCTGGAGGCCATCCTGGTGGCCATGCTCATCCTCACCGCGATTCTCTTCTTCACGAGCGTGCAGAGGCCCAGCACGGGAGCAGACCAGGGCGGGATTGACTTGGCCCAAGTCGCTGCTGACACGCTGTCGATTCTGAAAGTGCGGACCATCGATGGGCAGAGCTTCGAGGGCTGGGTCACCAATGCGACCCGGGGCGACACGGCCACCGTGGGCAACGTGCAGGACTTCCTGGAGGAAATCCTGCCGACGGGGGCGCGTTATGCCGTGCGCCTGGACAACGGGGTCTCGAACCTCACCATCGTGTCCTCGGGGACCAGCACCACGCCGCACGGGGCCCGGGCCGCGCAAACCAGCCTGTTCCCGAACTGGGCGACGTACCGCAACCAAACGGTTGGTACCGGCTTGACGGTCACGCCAGGCGAGGTCGTGGCCACCACGCATGACCTTGTGGATGGGACGTATGGCTGCTTCCAGGCGCCCAACGGGTCCGTCACGGGACCGGATGGGCCCGACGCCGGAACGAGCGCAGACACTTGGGCAAGCCGTTGGAACGCGGACCCCGGGGCGTCCACTCCCTGGAAAAGCTCAACTCTCGGTGCAACCGAGCAAGTTCCGTTTGACCTCCCGTTCGGTCGCTGGAAGCTCTCGTCGACTGAAGACGCAGGAGCTTGCACCGGGGGAACCGTGACCTACGCCAACGTCGTGCCGCCCGGTGGACGGATTGTGACGGCCTCGACGAACCTGGCGGCGAACACTACATTGACCCTGACGGATGGGTCCACGTTCTCGGCGTCAGACGTTGGCAAGACCGTCCAGGGTCTCAACCTGCCCGCCACTGCGCGCATCACGGCGGCAACGGATGGGGCGACCACGGCCACCTTTTCGCCCAAGGTCACAACGGCCGGTTCATCGGGCGCCGTCGCCATCAGCCCCGATGCGACCTTCCTGCCCTATGGCTTGCAGTTGGTGGTGTGGTTTGGCGCGTAACCGGTCTCGCGAGAAAGGCGGCCCAGCGATTCGGCCGAAGGGGGGGATTCGGGCCGCCGAGGGCGGCCAGATGATGATCCTGGCCGCCGTTTTGCTGGTGATTGGGCTCATCGCCTTGGCCGGGATGGTCGCGCGCGTGAACCAGTTGGGAAGCCAGACCTCGGTGGAAGCGGACAAGGCCATCCTGAACGAAGTGACCCCCCTGCAGGATTCCATCGATGAGGTGCTCTGCCGCATCACGGTCAATTCGACCTGCGGGGCGGCCAGCCTGCGCCACTTCAACCTGACCGCCACCTCGTACATCAAAGCGGAGGACGCGGTGCGCAACGCATTGGAACAGTTGCAGCGCATGGAGGCTGGCCACGGGTTCTGGATGGACTATCAAATCACGTGCGTGGACGGTTCGGGCCTGCTGACCGCGGATGATTCGTTCAGCGCCAGAGGCGTGGCCGTGGTGCACCTTTCCGACGGGACGGTCTGGTTAGAGTTGCGTTCGGCCGTGTTCTTCCCCCGGAGTGCAGGCGACTGTGCTCCAGTGCTCGGCTAATTCCTCCACAAGTTCATGAAGAGGTCGTGGGCAAAAGTTATAGCCGAGGAGGGGGACTCGACTCCGATGGAAGGCCCGTCAACCAAGAGGTCCTTCGGGGACAGCGCCATGGCGTCGAGCGTCATCGCGTTCCTCATCGCGGGTGTGCTCTTCACCGCCTCCGTCGTTGCCGTCTTGGTCACGACGCGCAACAGTTCGGATGCCGAGGCAACGGGCGACGCGACCGAGTCGGCCCGCTTCAACATCCAATCGGCCGGCCTGGCGGATGTCCTCCTGGGGAGCCCCGGGTTCAACACCGTGAGCAATCTGCCTTCGCAGCTCGACTGGGCCAATGCAGCCAACTACAACGGCCGCACCCGCGACGCCGACAACCTCACGCGCCTGGGGCTTCTCGACTCGGAGGAGCCATCGATGATGAACTACTCCAAGTTCCAGAACCTGCGTCGGGCTGGCTACTTCGCCAATTCCACCAACGGCTACGTCGACTACGAGGAGGCCGCCGAATCCCTGGGGTTGGCCGACGCCAACCTGGACTTCCATATCCGCGCCAAGCCGAACCTGGACACCTTGGCCGAGCTCCTCAGTGAACCCTCAAAGGACACCAACCTGCGCGTCACCTACGTCGGGGACATCGAGGTCACGACCACGAGCGAATCCCTCACCGGCGACCCGGTGTCGATGACCAATCCCGTGTGCTCCCTCGACGCGTCCAACCCCCAGGTCTACGTCATTTCGGTGACGGTCCACAATGCAGGTTCCGCAACGACGCAGTTCACGGCCGTCACGGCCGTCGATATCGGGGGAAATAGCCAAGTGCAGAACCAGAACACGAACGGTTTCCTGGTCCTCGCCGGCGATTCGGTAACCTTGTCTGTGGAGGTGCCCGCCATCGAGGGGCGGTCCTGCGCGGGCGGGTCTGCCGTCTTCGACCTGTACGACCCTGTGAACGGTAAACTCGACACGAGTACCGCGTACAAGCCGGAGACCGACGGGGGTCCTGACGAGGACCTCTGCGACGGCGATGTCGACCATCCTTGCCTCAATGATCCCGGCGCCCCCGCCGAGGCGGACATCGGCCTCCACCTTGACACGGACAAGCAGAACTACCGCAACACCGCCGATCCAGTGATCCTGAATTACGACGGGAACGGTCTGAAGAACAACGACGACCTGTTCCTGCGGGTTTGCTCCGGCACGGTCGAATGCACGTCGGCCGCCGCCACCTACACATCCCCCGGCGCCAACACGTTCAATGCGGCCTCCAACACCGCCTCGCGCATTGTCAACATCGGCACGCTCACGACGGCCGGCGAATACACCGCGTGGCTCTACGACTGCGAAGAAGCGGCGTGCGGCTCTCCGGCAGCTCCTGATTCCGACAATCTCCGCGTCACCGAGCGCATCTTGGTCACCACCGCTCCAGTTGGCGGCTACGTCCCGGCGGACAGCGTCGTCCTCAGCGATCCCATCTACACGGCACCAGCCGGGCCTGCCCAGGAGGTCCTTTACCTTGAGACGCTCATGAGCAAGTTCTGCCCGACCTGGTTCAACTCGAACAACGGTGCCGACTCTCCCTTGACCGGTGTGGACTGGGACGACCGCTGCAACTCCGAGGCAGTTGATTTCTTCAAGACGGACCCGGCTGGCCAGACCCAGCCAGGCGACGTTTTCCCCGACACGAAGCAGGTCATGAACGATGACCTGCCAACCCGCCTGATCTGCCAAAGCGCGACGTGTCCGGGGGCCGGCTTCGGCGGCCAGGACATCGTCGAGGGCGAACCGCGCTATGACATCACCAACGTCTTGGTCATCGGTTCCGGAGTCGACCACAGCGCCATGACGAGCAACGCCGCGAAGGGCACCATCCGGGACTGGGTCCATGGCGGCGGCACCATTGTCGTCTTCGGGTCGGACGAGGGCAACGTCAACTGGCTTGAGCCGTTGTTCCATTCGGCCATCCGCGGGGGCGGCGGCGCCATCAGCACCCCGGACCAGGGCCACCCGATGCTGCACACGCCGAACGAGCTGGACAACCCAGCCGCGAACTACGACGCTCGGAACTCGACCTGGCGCTTCAACGGCCAAACCGCCCAGGCGCAGGATGACCCCGACACCGCCGTCTTCAGCAACGTCATCGTCGTCGACGGCACCCAGACCACCGGCGACCCGCTGCTCTCTTTGAGCAACAAGGGCTCCTTCGGCGCCGGCTCCATCATCATCACCGCGTACATGCCGTACGACCTCTACAACGACGCCTCCGTGTCGGGTCAGGCGCCCGGGGACGACTGCCCCGGAGTGGCCACCCTCGGCGAATGCGAGGGCATGCGGTTCATGCACAACCTGCTCATGCAGGGGTACGGCGACCTGTTCCTCGAGTACGGGCCGGAGCTCCCCAGCGACGCGAACGTGCAACCCGATTCCCGAACGGTCCAAATCCGGCACCCCCAGTTCGCCGACCCTATCGTGCTCGAAATCATCGTGTACGTGTTCTAGGCGCCCGCCTGCGGCCCGGGGCCGAATGCATATATGAACCCTGACCGAAAGGGTGGTCTTTCCGGAGGTCGAAAGGCGGGGGCATGCGTCTGCATCGCGACGACTCCGCCTCTGGCCAGGTCATCGCCTTCATGGTGGCCGGCGTCATCTTCCTGGCGGCGGTCGCCTCCATCCTGGTGGTGAGCCGCGGTGCCGCCTCCGACCCCACGGAGGCCCACCAGGCCGCCACCGGTCTGGAGGCCACCGGCTTGGCTGACCTCCTGGTCGGATCGACCGGCATCGGCTGGGACAATGGCCCCGACGGAATCGACCGCCTGGGACTTCTGGCCACGAATGGGTCGGGACTCGACCCAGACAGCCTGGCCGCCTTGCGGGGGGCGCTTGAAGCGTCCACTGCCAACGGCAAAGTCGACTACGACGAGGCCCTTCTCTCCCTCGGCATGGACCCGGACGACAACGCCGGGTTCCACCTGCGCATCTACCCGGTCGGCCTCGATGACGTGGAGATGCCGGAAGATCTGCGCGTCGGCTACGTCGGCGACTGGACCAGCCTGGTTTCGGTCAAGGTTGCCCCGCCGGTGCTGTCCCAGGAAGCCATGGCAGTCAAGGCCAACGTCCAGCTCAACGCCACGATGTTTGCCGCCTCAGCCCTTGAGCGCCAGGCCCTGCGCGAACTGGGGGCTGATTTTACGGACCGCGTCTACGTCACCGTCGGCACTCCGACAATCCTGGTCGACTACGCGTTCCCGCTGCCCGACTTGCCCTTGCTCACAGTTCTCAGCGTTCCGCTCCTGGAAGGCGACGTCTACCCCGACAACAAGCAGTACATCGACACCGTGCTGCCGGGCCGCTTGTCCAACTACGACGTCTTCGTCATCGGCTCTGGCGTCGACCACAACGCCTTCGTCAAGGATCAGGTCAAGAACGCCGTTCGCGACTGGGTTCTCGATGGCGGCACCCTCATCGTCCTCGGCAGCGACGAGAAGTCCACCAACTGGCTCAAGCCGCTCCTGGACACCGGAATCTCTACGGTCAACGGCGCGCCGACGGCGCCCGACATCGCCCACCCGCTCCTGAAGGAACCCAACGAACTGGCCTGGACCAGCTACGATTCGCACGGCCAGGGCTGGGACATCGAGGAGAGCGGCAGCGACGCCGCCTACGAGGACTTCAGCCACGTCGTCATCCAAGACGGCGAGGATGTCCTAGCGGTGTCCAAGGAAGCCTCCTTCGGCGAGGGCCGCATCCTGCTCACGACCTACCGTGTCCGCGACATCGCCGGTGCCATCAGCGCGGTGGAGGCGGGGGCGTTCTTCGAGAACATGCTGACCTACGCCGACCGCAGTTCGCTCTACCTCGACTATGGCGCCACCGTCCCGGCCGACCAACCAGTCGCCCTTGCGGTCCGCCAGAGCTGGCTGTGGGACGAAATCTACGGGCAGGTCCCCGTCCGGATCGAGGTCCTGGCCTGGAGTTAGGGAGAACCCGACAACCCCCTTAGGCGGTTATATATGAACCTTACCCGAAAGCCTGGTGCTTCAGGAGGGACAAACCTGGGGAGCATGACGTTCCGGCAAGATGGCTCGGCCAGTGCCCAGACCATCTCCCTGGTGGTGGCCGCCGCCATCTTCATGAGCGCCGTCTCCGCCGTCCTTCTGCTCTCCCGCTCCGCCGGTGACGACCGCGCCGCGGCCGACGAGGCGACCCAGGACATCGAGGCCACCAGCCTCGCAGACCTCCTGGTCGGCTCCGCCGGCGTCGGTTGGGCCTCCGGCCCCGACGACCTCGAACGCCTCGGCCTCGGCGCCAGCAACGGCTCCGGACTGCAGGACTCCAGCATCCTGGCGCTCAAGGGCGCCATGGAGCAGAGCATGACCAATGGCAAGGTCGACTACGCCGATGCGCAGGCGTCCCTGGGCATCGACCCTGCCGGCACGCAGGAGTTCCACATCCGCATGTACCCGGTTGGGATGTCTACCGTCTACGACTCCTCCCTCAGCGGCATCCGCGTCGCCTACATCGCCGACTTCACGAGCCTGGCCAACGTCGTCGTCCCGTTGGGCACACCCCAATCCCTGTACGCCGCCCAGGCCAACGCCCAGCTCAACCTGACCATGGGCCCCTCCACGGTCTTCGAGCGCCAGGCCATCCGCGACCTCGGGCTCGCCTTCACGGACCGCATCTACATCACCTCGGCCTCGCCCAGCGTCGTCGTCGACATGCTTGCGCCGCTGCCGGACGTGCTCCTCCTCACAGCCCTTGGCGTGCCTTCGCTTGCGGGCGACGTCTACCCTGACATCAAGTCCTACCTCGACGCCAACCTTCCGTCGCGGCTTGCGCAGTACGACATCATCATCGTCGGGTCCGGGGTCGAGCACAGCAGCCTCACTGCCAATGCGGTCAAGGACGGAATCCGCGATTGGGTGCTGGCGGGCGGTATGCTCGTGATGATGGGCAGC
>JBAZXE010000087.1:0-8050 GCA_041659985.1 Thermoplasmatota archaeon
GACGAGGCCATCGAACGCTCTAAACCCACGTTGCCAGTAGCTGGCACCGTGCCAAAGCGGAGCGCCACCAAGTCGCCGGGGAAGCCGCCGGTGGCAGCCAAGTCCGATATGGACCTCGCTGCGGAGACTGAACGCCGCAAGGAGGAACACCTGCGCATTCCCCTGGAGAAGGACGTGCGCAGCATCCCTTCGCCGTGGGCCCCCATCCGCCTGCTGCACAACGCCCTGCCGGAGATTAACAAGGCCGACGTCCGCCTTGACACGACGTTCCTCGGGCGCAAGTTGGGCGCGCCGATCCAAGTCACCGGAATGACCGGCGGCGCTCGCAAGGCCAAGGAAGTCAACGACCGCCTTGCCGCCGCCGCCGCCGAGCACCGGCTTGCCATGGGCGTCGGGTCGCAGCGCGCCGCGGTGGAGAACCCCAAGCTCGCCGACACCTACGCCGTCATCCTCGACCACGAGGTCCCGCTGCGCTTCGCCAACCTCGGCCTACCGCAGATCATCCTGTGGGGCGACCAGGCCGCCGCCAAAGCGGAGACCGCCATCGAGATGGTCGATGCGCACGCCCTCTACGTCCACCTCAACTATCTCCAGGAAGCCGTCCAACCCGAAGGCGACACCGTTGCCAAGGGCGGGCTGGCGGCCATCAAGCGCCTCGCCAAGGAGCTCAAGGTCCCCGTCCTCGCCAAGGAAACCGGCGCCGGGATGACCGGGCTGACGGCGCACCACTTGCAGAAGGCCGGCATCAAGGCCATCGACGTCGGCGGCCTGGGCGGCACGAGTTTCTCCGCCGTCGAGTACTACCGCGCCCTCGACCAAGGGGATGCCTTGAAGGCCCGCCTGGGCAAGACGTTCTGGGACTGGGGCCTTCCGACTCCCGACTGCGTCCGCGACGTGCGGTCCGCCTGCCCGGACCTGCCCGTCGTCGCCACCGGCGGGCTCGAATCCGGCCTCGATGCTCTCAAGGCGTTGTGCCTCGGCGCCGACCTGGCAGGCTTCGCCGGCCATCTGTTCCGCGCCACCGCAAAAGGACCCCGTGGGGCCATCGAGGAAGCGTCGCGCTTGCTGGAAGAGTTGAAAACGGGACTTTTCCTCGTGGGAGCCACTTCGCCGGCAAACTTGTCGGAGGACCACCTGGCATGAATCTCGAAGCCGCGCTCCGCCCCTATCTCGACCAGTTCGGCGAGGAGATGCAAAAGTACCTCGTCAAGCGCGACCTCAAGCCCGTCGAGCTCTACGACGCCATCCGTCACCTGCCCATCACCGGCGGAGGCAAACGCCTGCGCCCCATCGTGGCCATCCTGGCGGCCCAGGCCGTCGGCGGCGACTCGAAGAAGATCATGCCCTACGGCGTGGCCCTCGAAGTCCTGCACTCCTTCACCCTCATCCACGACGACATCATGGACGAGTGCGACACGCGCCGCGGCATCCCCGCCGTCCACGCCAAGTGGGGCGTGCCCATGGGCATCCTCGCCGGCGACACCATGTTCAGCATGGTCTTCGAGATTCTCGACCAGCTCGAGATCGACGACAAGACCTACCGCAGTGTCTCCCTCGACGTCGCCAAGCTCGCCCGCGAGGTCTGCGAGGGCCAGTACTGGGACATGCACTTCGAGGACCAGAAGAAGGTCGAAGAGCTGCAGTACTACCACATGATCGAGAGGAAGACCGCGACCTTCTTCGAGATCGCCATGAAAAACGGCGCCGAACTCGCCGCGGGTGAGCCGCAGCAGGTCAAGAAACTGGCCGAATGCGGCCGCCTCCTCGGCCTAGCCTTCCAGGTTTGGGACGACTACCTCGGCGTCGCCGGCAAGGCCGAGCAGACCGGCAAACCGGCCCGCAGCGACATCTTGCAGGGCAAGAAGACCCTGGTCTACGTCTCCACGCACGGCAAGCTCGACCCCTTCGACCGCCGCCAGTTCGTCGACCTCTACAAGATCGAGAAGAAATCGGAGGCCGACATCGAGGCCATCCTGAAGTTCATGGAGAAGTCGGGCGGCCTCGAGTACGCCCGCACGCGCGCCCGCGAGTTCAGTTCCTTCGCCAAGGCGACGCTCACGGATATGCCGGAGACTGCCGCAAAACGTCTCCTGCTTCTCCTGTGCGACTACGCCAGCAATCGACCAAAGTAAGGCGCGCGACCGTGAAGTGAAGGGCCCGGGTCTGTCCCTGGACGCCTTGCACGTCCGCTTGGTGGAGCTTGGGCGACCGCGGGTTGCACCACGATTGGCTGCCGGGACTTGAACAGACTCGGACAGGCCTTGGCCTTGGACGTTGAGCCCGGGCCGGCTGCGATCCAGCAGTCTCAGGAGGCTGGCGTTTCATTGTGGGGTCCGCCGGCCCGGGGTTGACCCAAGAAGACGCTGGGCAAGACGAAGCGGTTGGCTCAGGCGCTGGCCCAGGTGTGAATCCTAGGTCTTTGCGACGAGCGCATTCCCGATTTGCTTCTCCGGGTAGCCCGGCGGCGTTGGCTTCGTCCACACGCGCGCATCCGTCGCGTTCGCCCGCACGCGTTCGCCGTCGCCGACGACGCAGTCCTTGAGGTGCACGCCGATGTCGACGGTGACACCGTCGCCCAGGACGCAGCCGTCGAGGCGCGCGCCGGTGCCCACGGAGCAGTCGCGTCCCAGCACGGAGCCGTCCAGGTGCGCGCTAGCGTCAATGCGCGAACCGGGACCGGCCTTGAACTTCGGGTCCATGGCGTGGCTGGCGGCGAGGAGGCGCTTCGGGTCGCCGACGTCGTGCCACTGCCCTTCGAACGGCAACCCGAACAAGCCGCGCGGGATGAGCTGCGGGAAGATCTCCTTCTCCATGCTGACCAGTTGCCCCTTCGGAATGAGGGAGAGCACCGAGCGGTCGAGAAGGTAGGCTCCTGCGTTAATGAGTCGGCTCGGCGCGAGGCTCGGGTCCTTTGGTTTCTCGACGAACTCGGCGATGCGCAGCGCTCCGCCTCGGCCACTTGTTCGTCTTCGCGGATGACGCCGTAGTTGACGACGTCGGCGGCGGCCACTTCCTTGAGGCTAATCGTGCCGGCGGCCTTGTTGGCGGCGTGGGCGCGGACCATGGCCCCGAGGTCCATCGTGGAGACGATGTCAGCGTTGAGCACGAAGAAGCGGTCCGAGGTGAGGTGGGATTCGCAGTTCTTGACGGCGCCTGCGGTGCCCAACGGCTCGTCTTCCTTAACGACGACGAATTCAATGCGTCGGCCCTGCCCCTTCGACTCCCGCGTGGCGAAGTAGGTGCCGAGAGCCTGCGCTTTCCAGTTGACGGCGACGATGACGCGGCGCACCTCGGGCGGCAGGCGGTCGAGCACCCATTCCACCATGGGGCGGCCTGCGACTGGCAGCAAGGGCTTCGGACGCGTGTAGGTCAGGGGGCGAAGGCGCGTGCCGTATCCGCCAGCAAGAAGAATCGCATCCATGGTGTCCCGGGCAGCCCCGGCGGGTTTTAAGGAACCCTCCCGTCGCCGCCCTCGTGCCCACCCTGGCCGAACTGGCGCGGCGCATGTGCCTCCAGAACGCCCTCCAGCACGAGGGCAAATGCGAGCCGAAGGGCCTCGTCGGGCGCATCATGGGCGGGCACCCCGAGTTCCGCGCCGACCCCAAGGGCGTCGCGCAGGCCCTGGTCGAGGCGGGCGCCGCCGTCAACGCGATGACCCTGGCTGAACAGCAGGCCGCCCTCGAAGCCGAAGCGCCTGAGCTGCTCAACGTCCAGAAGAAAGAGAAGCGAATCGGGCTGAAGGAGCTCCCCAACGTCCGCATGGAGAACGGCAAGGCGAAGGTCGTCATGCGGTTCGCCCCCAATCCCAACGGCCCGCTTTCGTTGGGCCACTCGCGCGGCGTCAGCATCCTGGCCGAGTACCAGCGCATGTACGACGCGACCATGATTCTGCGCTTCGACGACACTGACCCGCAGGTCAAGCCGCCCCTCATGGACGACGCCCGCGGCTGGAACGGCTACGAGATGATCAAGGCCGACTACGAGTGGCTCGTTGGTCGCAAGCCCGACAAGGTGCTGCGCGCGTCGGATCGCATCGGCATCTACCAGGAGGCTGCGCGCGACCTCATCCGGGTCGGCGGCGCGTATGTGTGCACGTGCGACACCGACGTCTTCCGCACTCTCAAGGAGTCCAAGACGCCGTGCCCGCACCGTGAGCTGCCTGTCGAACAACATCTGGCGGCGTTCAACGACATGTGCGACGGGACCACGCCGAAGGGCGCCGCGGTCCTGCGCATCAAGACCGACATCAACCATCCCCATCCCGGCCTGCGCGACTGGACGGCGTTCCGCGTCGTCGCCCGCGACGCCATCCACCCTCGCGAACGCAAGGGCGAGATTCCCCGCCACCACGCCTGGCCCCTGCTTGACTTCCAAAGCGCCATCGAGGACCACTTGCAAGGCGTGACGCACGTCATTCGCGGCAAGGACCTCATGGACTCCACGCGCAAACAGACGTTCCTCTACAAACATATGGGCTGGACGTACCCCGAGACGTTGTACTGGGGCCGCGTCTCCGTGCACGAGTTCGGCAAATTCAGCACCAGCATGATGCGCCGAGCCATCGAATCAGGCAAGTTTACCGGCTGGGACGACCCGCGCCTGCCTTGCCTCGCGGCCTTGCGCCGCCGAGGCTACGATCCCGCCGCCATCCGAGCGTTCTGGGTCGGCATGAACCTCACGGAGAAGGACACGGCCATCAGTCTCGCCAACCTCGACGCCGAAGACAGCAAGGCCAATGACACCCTGGCACCGCGCTACTTCTTCGTGCCCGACCCCATCGAGGTCGCGCTCGAAGGCGCGCCCGACAAAGCCGCGCAACCGCTGGTCCACCCCAGCCATCCGGAGCGCGGCCACCGCACGCTTCGCCCCGGCGCCTGCGTCCTCGTGCCGAAGGCCGACCTGGCGCCGCGCTTCCGCCTCAAGGACCTCGGCAACGTCCGACTCACGGCGACCACGGCGCAATGGGACGGTGACGCCTTGGAGCGCGGGTTGCCCATCATCCAATGGCTCCCAGCCGAGCACGCGAAACCGTTCACGGTGCTCAAACCGGTGTTCATCGCCGAGGACGAACCCGTGGCCATCGGCGACGACGAGCCGGCGGATGAGCCCGCGAAGCTAGCGGAGATCGAGGTGCCGCCGCTGTTGGCGGTCACCGGCCTGGTCGAGCCGGCCGCCTTGCGCGAGGTCGGCAAGGTCGTGCAGTTCGAACGCTTCGGCTTCGTGCGCATCGAATCGGCAACGCAGGGCGTCTGGCTGCACACGTAAGTTCAAGGCCAAGGCTCCCCCGCTGCTCTGCGGCACCGGAAGGCTTGAAGGGCAGCGGGGGCGCTCCGCCCGTATGCGCCGGTTCTCCCTCGGGCTGCTCATTCTGGTCGCTTTGACGCTCGCCGGCTGCTCCGCCGGCCCGAAACAGCTGTCGCAGGACGCGGCGGAGGCCCGCGTCGAGTCCGCGGTCCAGGCCTTGGCCTCTACGTTCTCCTCCGACCCCGCATCGGACGACCTGCGGAAGATGACGATGGAGTCGGAGGGCGAGGGCGCCGGCGGCTCGGCCGAGACGACGCCGTTCGGCATGGGGGCTTTCAGCCTGACGATGGAGTGGGGCCGCGACGGAGTCCTCAAGGTCTCCCTGTCCGGCGGCGGCTCCGGCGTTTCGATCTCGTTCACTGTCTACTGTGGCCCAGAGGGGACCGTGATGGTCCTCGGCGAGGAGTCTTACGGTTCGCGCCCGCTGCGCGACGGCGAGCCCTGCGAGGACCTCGATGGCGAGGAAGGCGCGGCGGCCGGGCTGTCGGAGATTGTCCCGACCGAGGACCTCGACCTCGACGACGCCGAGGTGACGCCGCACGCAGACGGCACCGTCACCGCCGTCGTCACCGACGCCGAGGGCACGACGACGATTACCATCGACGCCGCCGGCCGCCTCACCCGGGTCGTCGTCGACGGCGCCGGTGAGTCCGAAGGCACGCATGCGACGTTGACCTTCGAGTACGGCCGCCGGAGCGACATCGATGTGCCGGAGGCGGACCACCTCATCCCGGCCACGCTGGCGACCGAGGAGGAGTTCAACGATGCGTCGCACACGCTCACGGTGACCGTGACGCGCAGCCCCGAAGAACCTCTGCTGGAGGAGCTTGAGCTGCGTGTGCTAGATGGCTTCGGCGGCGAGCCATACGCCACGTGGGCGATGGACACCGGGCGCGGCGAGGCGGGCAACGTCGCTTTCGCGGTTGACGATGCCGACGGCGACGGCCGGCTCAGCGTGGGCGACTCGTACAGTCTGTCGAACGCCGAGTGGGAGTGGTCTTTCGATGCCACGCATGTCGTCTACGACCTGCTCGCCGACGGCGAAGTCAACTCCGGATTCTCCGAAATCCCATCGCCTGCCTGGCTGGTGCTCGTGGCCCTTGCCTTGGCCGGAGTTGCCTCGCGTCGCCGCCGTTAGGTTCGACGCGACGCCACGAGGTGCGGCTCAAGGTCCGCGTAGGCGACCTCGGCCGCCGGGCGATCGGTGGTCTTGAGGAGCACTTTGCCGTTGTCGTACAGGCTGCTCTCCACGGCGGGCCCCGAGCCCACGGCCTTGCGGACGATGAGGATGATCTTGGCGTCGACGACGATGGCGTAGCCTGCCTCCGCAAGGCGCCGCCGCAATCCTTGCATGTCCATGCGCCACGGCGGGTCGCGCGTGGCTAGGAAGCCCGCCGACGTGGCGCAGGGTCGCAGCAGGCTGGTCTCGCTCACCCGGTCCTCGCTCCATGGCGGGCTCACTCCCCACCGCTTTTAACGCCCACGCCGTCGGCACGCCCGTGAAAGCCGTCCTCCTGCTCAGCGGCGGCTTCGATTCCCCCGTCGCGGCCCGCATGCTGCAGGAGCAGGGAGTCGTGCTTGAGGCGCTGCACGGCTCCTTCGAGCCCGTCACGGACGACGCCTCGGTGCGCAAAGCCGAGACCCTGGCGCGCCAGCTCGGCCTCAAGCGCTTGTGGGTCGCCAAAATCGGCGAGAGCCTCGGCCGCATCCCGCACGACCGCGAGGCGCACCGCTACTACTTCTTGCTGCAGAAGCGCCTGCTCTACCGCCTCGCCGATGCGTTGGCCGACCAAGTCGGCGCCGACGTCCTGGCCACCGGCGAGAACCTCGGCCAGGTCAGCAGCCAGACCTTGCCGAACCTCGTGACACTCGAACAGGCGGCGCGCCGGCCCGTCCTGCGGCCGCTCCTCGGACTGGACAAAGTCGACATCCTGCGCCTGGCGCGCGAGTGGGGCACCTACGAGACCTCGGTGGGCCCCGAGCTGTGCGACCTCTTGGGCCCCGACAAGCCGGCGACGACCAGCCGCGCCGAGCCGGTGGCCGCAGCGGAGCGGCGCATCGGGCTGGACGTGGGCTTACCCGAAATCTCGTGCATTGAACTCAATTGAGACGGACGCGGACGGGTGACCCGCGAAGGTTGCGGAACTTCGCGGAGGGTGACCTCATCCAGGTTTGGTGGGCGTCCACGTCGCCGCGACGAAACAAGGAATGCACGGAAGCGCCCGGAACCTGAACGGAGTCGTTCTGTGCGTTCCGTGGGTTCCTTGTCCAGGGCGTCCGCGCGTTTCGTGAAGGATTAACGGGTGCGCCGGCGCGCCGCGAAAGCCGCCGCGGCCAGGAGCGCCACGAGGCCGAGAGGCAATGCGAACCCGGGCGAGTCCTTGTCGTCGTCGCTGACGGGGGAACCGCTAGTTGAGCCGCCAAGCGTGCCGGCCTTCGATGTCGAGGACGACGACGTCGGGCGGGGAGTGAACGTCGGCTTGGGCGGGTCCGGGGCGTACCACGGCACATAGACGAAGGACGGCGTGTAGGCGCCGTCGTACTGGATGCTGCCGAAGGCGCCCGCAGGGAGGGGGGCGGGGCTTGAGCCCTGCGTGAGGCGGAACCCGATGGCGAACGACGACTCGTTGCCGAACGGGACGTCGACCGGCCCGAGCACGAAGAGCGCCGGCGGGTGCAAGACCAAGGGCAGGACCTGCGCGACCTCGTAGAACACGATGGCCTGCGGGTCGGTCTGGTTCTGCGG
>JBAZXE010000088.1:0-7808 GCA_041659985.1 Thermoplasmatota archaeon
GAAGGAGTCGATGCCGTCGGCGCCGATGGTAAGCTTGGCGCGGATGTTGAACTGCGTCCACATAAACTCGGCGCGCACACCGGCCACGGCCCCCTTGCTGTCGCGCAGGAGGTTCACGGCCTGCGTCTTGACCATGATCTTGCCGCCGGCCAGGATGGCGTCGCGGGCCAGGTGCTTCTCGAAGATCTTGCGCTCGACGACCCAGCCGTAGGTCGACTCGTCCTCGAGCACGACGCGCTTGCCGTTGGGCGCGTAAAGGGCCGCGCCCTCGATGCGGCCGTAGGCCCACGCCGGGTCTGGCTTGACGCCGCAGAACGCCAGCCCCTCGTCGGACACGCCCTCGGCGCAGCGCTTGGGCCAGCCGAGTTCCTGCTTGCGGTCGATGCCGAGGCAGGTGAATCCCTGCTTGGCGAATTCACGGAGGGCAATCAGGCCGCCCGGCCCAAGGCCGACGACCAGGACGTCCACCTGCATGTCGACGGCGCGGGGGATTGTCCCCGGCTTGAGCGACACCAGCGGCTTGTCGGTGATGGTGAGGTCCGGGGAGCCGGCAATCTGGGCCATTCCACTAGGGGCACGTCCGCACCGGATAAAGCCGCGCGGCGCCGGCTCCAGCCGCTGCGCCACACAGCTCATAGGGGGGTGGGCGGTTTGCAAGGAATCGTGGAGTCCGTTTCGCCGCCCGTCGTAGTCACACGACGGGAAGCGTTCGGGTTGGCAGGACTGGTGGCCCTGATTGTCGCCCTGGAGGTTCTGGAGGACCGCTTCCCGATCTTCGATAACCTGGGCGTCCTCCTGCTCGTGGTCCTGTTTGGCCAATGGGCCTTGTGGGCCCAGCGCGCCGCAAAGCAATGGGTCGGCTGGGAGCGCAATGCCTGGCGTTGGTTCTCCGCCGCTGCCTGGTTTTTGGTTCTCCAGGTCTTGATCTTCGGCATTGCCCGCCAAGTCAACCCGGCCTTCGCGGCGACCCTTGCCACGCGCGAGGCCGCCCCGGTCCTGGCCTACCCGCTCCTGGTCGTCGGGCTGATCATGCTGGCTCGTCGGCGGTCGCGCACGAGCGTCGTGTTGCGCACCCTAGATGCCATCCTTCTGGGTGGCGCCGTGTTCTTCATCCTGTGGAGCGCCGTGTTCCGTGACCTCTACGGGGGTTCGCCGCAACCCATCGACGAACGGTTCGAGCTGATGAGCTACCCGGTCTTCGGGGCGGTCGCCGCGGCTTCGGCTTGGCTCATCCTCGGCCTCGAGGGGCGGCGGTTGCCTACTTACCGCCTCGTGGTCGTCGCCGTCTCCCTCCCGCTGTTCACCGATACCTACAGCTCGTTGCTGGGCCTGCAGGGGAACGACCTCGGTGGCCGCATCGGCGACCTCGGCCTGGTGTTGGCGGCGGCGGTTTGGCTCGTGGCCGCCCGAGCCGCCGCCCGTTCGCCGGCGTGGCCCAGCGGCGACGCGCCGTCGGCGTCACGCCTGGAGAATTACATGCCCCTCGTGACCATCGCCTTGGCGACCGGCACAGCGGCCCAAACCCTGCGCGAGCATGGCCAACTGTCCTCGTTGCAGACCTGGCTTGCCGCTGGCCTCATCCTGGTCCTGGTGGTCCGCATGGGCGTGACACTCTCCCAGAACGTGGCCCTCGAACGCTCCTTGCGCAACCTCCTCGACGAACGCACCCGGTTGTTGCGCTTCGTCTCGCACGAACTGGCCAACCCGCTCAGCCCACTCACCGTCGGCATGGCCCTCCTTCATCGGGAAGGCCAAGATGAGGCGGCGCGGCAACGCAACCTAGCCTCCATGGACCGCAGCGTAGGGCGCCTCAAGCGCCTCAGCAACGATGTGCGTGCTCTCGCGTTGGCGGAGACCGGCCGGCTGGAGATCCGCAAGGAACCGGCGGACCTGGCCGACGTCGTGGTGCGCGCCGTGCAGGCCGCCCAGGGCGACGCGGGAGCCAAAGGGGTCTCCGTCGTCGCCGAGTCGGCGCCGGCCATCGTTTGCCCCATGGATGCCGAGCGCGTCGGCCAGGTCATCGACAACCTGCTGTCCAACGCCATCAAATTCACGCCGCAGGGCGGGCACGTGGTGGTCCGGGTCCGCCTCGTGGATCGCCTCGGCCGCGTCGAGGTCCAAGACGACGGGCTCGGACTGACCGAGCAGCAGAGCACCGAACTGTTCCAAGCATTCCGCAGGTTCCACCCCGGCGTCGCAGCGGGCCTTGGCCTCGGACTTCACCTCAGCCGGACCCTTGTGGAGGCCCACGACGGCAGGATGGGTGCCACGAGCGCCGGGGCCGGCCAGGGATCGACGTTCTGGTTCGACCTTCCCCTCGACGCGCCGATTACGGCTGTAACCGGCCAACCGGTGCCCGCCTCCGCGACAGAGTCGAACCCTACACCACGATGACGCGGTTGACTTTGGCCGACGGCGCGGAGCTGTAACCGGGGCCGGGCGTGAGGGCGCCGACCGGGCACATCTGGATGCACAACCCGCACGAGATGCACGGGTCCTGTTCGACGATGAGGGTCAGCCCTTTCAGCGTGATTGTGTCGACGGGGCAGACGCCGACGCAGCCGGCGCAGGAGATGCAGCGCGAGTGGTTGACGTCGACCTTGGCCGGCGTGGCCCCCGGGTGGCTCATCCTGTCCATCCAGGGCTGACGGCGCTAATAAAGAAGCGACGCGCCCCTTCCCACCTCCAGGGCTGCTTTAATGGCGTCCTAGGGTTCAGGCGGGGCGTGGAGTCCTCCGAGGCACCGCCGGCGGTTGCCGCCCCGGGCACGACCTGGAGTCCGCGTCGGCGCTGGCCCGAGGTCGCCCTCTTCGTTCCGCTGGGGCTCGTCGTCGCCGGGGTATGCTACGAGTATGCCCGAAGCGGTGGCCTGTCGACACCGCTGTTCATCCTGGTGATGGCTCTCCTGGCCCTGCTCGTCCTGCGCTCCCTTCTCCTGGTCCGAGAGAACCGCAACCTGGCTGCCAACTTCCAGGCGACGGACGATTTCAAGACGCAGCTCCTGCGCTTCATCAGCCACGAGATCGCCAACCCGCTGTCGCCCCTCAAGATGCAGGTAAGCCTGCTGCGCTCGGGCGTCGTCAAAGACTTCGAAAGGGCTTGGGCGGCCATCGAACGCAGCATCGGCCGCCTCGAGTCGTTGTCGCGCGATGTCCGCCTCATGGCCCTGGCCGAGACGCGCCGCATCGTGCAGTCCACCGCCGTTGGCGACCTCGTGCCGCGCGTCGCCGCCGCGGTGCACGCGCACCAGGGCGTGGCCAGCCAGCGCGGCATCACGCTGCGAGCCGAGCTGCCGCAGAACGCGGTGGCGGTCCCCATCGACGGCGAGCGCATCGACCAGGTCATCGACAACCTGCTGTCGAACGCCCTCAAGTTCACGCCGGCGGGGGGAACCATCCAGGTGCGGCTGTTCCGCTCGCCGTCGGGGTTCGCGGTCTTCGAGGTGCAGGACTCCGGCGCCGGCATGACGCCTGAGCAGCAGGTCAAGCTCTTCTCGGCCTTCGGCCGTCCGCAAAGCAGTACCACGCCCGGCCTCGGCCTGGGACTCTACCTCTGCAAGGCCATCATCGACGGCCACGAGGGGCGGATCACGGCGTCGAGCGAGGGGGCCGGCAAGGGGTCGCGTTTCCGCGTCGAGCTTCCCGCCGGCCACGCCATGGGCGGAGCACGCAAGGTCGGACCTCGGCCGACCTACCGGCCGGCTGCCCACGATGCAGCTGAGATTCCAGCCGGGCGCCCTCCCGACTTGCCGCTCTAACCGGCGCGCGCCCCGAAGGACCCATATACCTCGCGCAAGTCGCCGCGCTTGCGCCATCCTCCTAGATGAGGGTGGACCGGCCCGGAGTCACCCCGGCGGCCAAGTCCCCACGCCTTGTTGCGTGGACCCGGACGATGAAGGCTGCTGCAGCACTCCGGCGCCGCGGGGCCCGTGGGGTAGTTTGGTAACCTTGCTGCTTGGGGTGCAGTAGCCTCCGGTTCAAATCCGGACGGGCCCACTCTCACTACGTTCGCGTGGGCGCCCGTCCGGATTGTCCGCTCGGGCCACTGCCCTCGCTCGGCAAAGCCGCTGATGCGGCTTTGCCACAAATCCGGACGGGCCCATTTCGAGAGGAGAGGAGCGAGCCGGCTCGAATGCACGGCCGCAGGCCGTGCCGAGCCCGAGCGACGGCTCCTCTCGAAACCGAGCCCGCGAAGCTTGGCGAGGAACCGGAGGAACGCCGAGCGCAGCGAGGCGCTTCCGACGGCGCGTTCGGCAACAGGCAAAGCGATACCCCGCCTCGTCCATGCCTGACCGCCGATGCGCGAGTTGGCCGACTTGAGTCCCATGCTGGCGACGGCTGGCGAGTTGCCGCCCGACGGCCGCGGCTTCGGCTACGAGTTCAAGTGGGATGGCATGCGCGTCCTGGTCCGCGTCGAGGGCGACCGGGTGCAGGCGGTCAGCCGCAACGGCAACGACGCGGCGGCCCGTTTCCCCGAGTTGAAGGGCCTGGCCAAGATCCTGGGCAAGTCGGGCGCAATCCTGGACGGCGAGCTGGTGGTGCTTGGCGAGGATGGGCGTCCCGATTTCGGTCTCATGCAGACGCGCATGGCGCAGTCGGACGCGCAGGAGATCCGCCGCTCGATGGCCACGCATCCTGTGCAGTTCATCGCCTTCGATGCCCTGGCGCTGGGGACGCGCGACTTGCTGCGTGCGCCTTACGTCGAGCGGCGCGAGGTCCTCGAAGGCCTCGGCCTCCAAGGGTCGTGGATCGTTCCGCCGTTTCAAGCCGAGGCCGGCTCGGGTCAGGTCGTGCTGGAGGCCAGTCGCGACTTGGGACTCGAAGGGGTCGTGGCCAAGCGTCTCGACAGCCCGTACCTGCCCGGGGTGCGCAGCCCGCATTGGGTGAAGGTCCGCAACCGCAACCGGCAGGAGTTCGTCATCGGTGGCTGGACCGAAGGCGAAGGCTCGCGCAGCGGGACCGTGGGAGCGTTGCTGCTGGGCGTCTATGGCTCGCCGTTGGGCGCCGGCAAGCTGCACTACGTCGGCCGCGTCGGCTCCGGGTTCAAGGATTCCGACCTCGCCGTGATGAAGCGCCGCTTCAAGGAATTGGCGCGCACGGAGAGTCCATTCCACCCATTCGACACTGAAGGCGACAAGACGTTCTTCGTCAAGCCCGAACTCGTCTGCGAGGCTGAGTTCTCCGGCCTGGCCCACCGCCGCGTGTTGCGTCAGGCGGCCTTCAAAGGCATGCGGACGGACAAACTGGCCTTGGACGTCGTGTGGGAGCAAGCCGACGTCTCGCCGTGGACGGATTAGCAGCATTGGTCCTTCGGCGCAACCAGCCACCCGGAGAAAGCGCAGAGTCCGCTGAGGGAAACCGCTCTCTGTGGACTCTGCGTTCTCTGCGGCTACCGCTCCGGGGGGTTGGGGTCGGCTGGACCGGTTCTCCTGGAGGCACCGTGGTCCCTGGCCAGAAACGATATCTCCCGCGCCGGTTCTGCGTGGCGGCCATGGCACGCGCGATCTGGAGCGGATCGATCTCGTTCGGTCTCGTGAACATCCCCATCAAGCTCGTCGGGGCCGTGTCGGACAAGGACATCCACTTCAACCAACTGCACGAGCAGGACGGCGCTCGCATCCGCTACAAGAAGGTCTGCGCCAAGGACGGCGACGAGGTGCCCGCCGAGGACATCGTGAAGGGCTACGAGATTCGTTCCGGCCACTACGTCACCTTCTCGGACGAGGAGCTCGACCAGGCGGACCCCAAGGCGGCGCGCACGTTGGACATCGAGGACTTCGTCGAACTCGACCAGATCGACCCGGCGTACTTCGACAAGCCCTACTACATGGTGCCCGACAAGAACGCCAACAAGGCGTACGCATTGCTGCTGGCCGCCCTGGAGAAGTCGAAGAAGGTCGGCATCGCCCGCATGGTCATGCACTCCAAGGAATACCTCGTCGCCATCCGCAGCATGAAGGGGGTCCTCATGATGGAGACCATGCACTTCGCCGAGGAGGTCGTGCCCCCGGAGGCCATTGCCGACGAGGTCAAGCTCGACGACGTCGCCATCGACAAACGCCAGCTCGACCTCGCGCAGCAGATCATCGACTCCCTAAGCAAGGACTTCGAGCCGGAGAAGTACGAGAACCATCACCGCAAGCGTCTCCTCGAGCTCATCGAGCAGAAAGCCGAAGGCAAGGAGATCATCGTCGAACCCGACGCCCCGGTCTCCGTGCGCACCGCCGACCTGCTGGGAGCATTGGAGAAGAGCCTCGCCCACGCCAAGACAAAATCCGTCGCGCACAAGGAACCCAAGGCGAAGCCTGTCGCCCATCCCCGCAAGCGCGGTGCGGCGTAGGCCATGGCGGCGCCCAAGGCACGCTATCCCCTGACCATCGAGGGGCGCCGGGTCGACATCACCAATCCGGACAAGGTGTTCTACCCGGAGACCGGGTTCACCAAGGCGCAGGTCGTCGACTACTACGTCCGCGTGTCGGAAGCCTTGCTGCCGCACCTGGAGGATCGGGCGCTCAGCTTGAAGCGTTACCCGCACGGTGTCGGCGGGGCGTATTTCTACCAGAAACAGGCGCCCGAACACCGTCCGGATTGGCTCAAGACGACCCCGGTGTGGAGCGACGACCGCGACGACGAGATCGACTACTGCCTAGCCAACGACTTGGCGAGTCTCGTGTGGCTGGCCAACGCCGCCGACCTTGAGCTGCACACCTTCATGCACAAGGCCCAGGACCTGACGCGGCCCACGCAGATTGCCTTCGACCTCGACCCGGGGCCGGGCGCGGATGCCCTGGCCTGCGGCAAGGTCGCCCTGCTGCTGAAAGAACGGCTGGATGCCCTCGGCTTGGAATCGTTCGTCAAGGTGTCGGGCTCCAAGGGCGTGCAGATGCACGTGCCGCTCAACACGCCGGCCACGTACGAAGACACCAAGCAAGTGTCACGGACCTTGGCCTTCGCACTGGCCAAACAATATCCCAAGGACGTCACCGCCGTGATGCGCAAGGAGTTGCGCGACGGCAAGGTGTTCATCGACTGGAGCCAGAACGATGAGCACAAGACGACGGTGTGCGTCTATTCGCTGCGCGGACTCGCCATCCCCAGCGTCGCTGCCCCGCTTACCTGGGATGAGATGACGGATGCGGTCCTCTCCGAAGACCTCCAGCAACTGCGCTTCTCGCCGGAGAAGGTCCTGGCACGCGTCAAGAAGATGGGCGACCTGTTCGCCGAGGTTGAGACGCTGAAGCAGAACTTGCCGAAGGCGTGACCCGATGCGACGAACAAGGAACGCACGGAAAGCACTGAAACGTGCGGTTCCGTGTGTTCCTTGTTTGGCTTCAGTGCAGGACGTCCAACGTCATCGTGGACACCGCCACGGAATCGACCTCGTCCGCCGTCACGGGCAGCGGCTTGTAGTCGAATTCGGTGTAGAGGTTCAGTTCGGCCGTCAGGCTCGCCGGCTCGACGTCGGCGCCGGCCGTCACCATGAGGAGTTCGAGCGGGGTGTAGAGGCCCGAGTTGCCCGGGGGCAGGACGCCTTGGGCCTGCGTCAGTCCTTGCCCGAGCGCGACGACCTGGTTCCACGAGCCGCGGTTGACCATCGGAATGCGGTCAGGGTTCGTGCCGCCGATGGGCTTGAACTGCGACATGTGGATGGGGATGCGCCAGGCGGCTTGGTCGCTGCCGAGCTCGGCACTGGCGTCGCGCAGGGCGCCGACCAACTGGTCCTCGCAGGACTCCTTCCCTGAGGTGGAGACATCATCGCACCACGGATGGCTGGTCTTGCCGTTTAGGGCATCGATGATGTCTCCACCC
>JBAZXE010000089.1:0-7778 GCA_041659985.1 Thermoplasmatota archaeon
TTGGTGCTCTCAATGTGTTCGTGTGGGGCGGCCTGCTCCGTGTGTTCATCGGCCACCACATCACGTGGACCGTCAACTCCCTTGGCCACAAGTTCGGCACGCGCCCTTACGAAAGCGCCGACCAATCCACCAACAACTGGATCGTCGCATTCCTGGGCTGGGGCGAAGGTTGGCACAACAACCACCACGCCTTCCCGCGGTCCGCCCACATTGGCGTGCGCTGGTGGCAAGTGGACCTTGGCTCCGTCCTCATCTTCGCACTGCGCGGATTGGGGCAAGTCAAGTTCTCTTGGCGACCAGATCGCATACAACGGCAAGAAAGGCGGCGGCACCGCACGGTTGAGCCGACGGCAATCCTGCAATCTGAAGCGTAATTGTGGCATCCCCCAGCCGCCTGGAAAACAAGCTGATGGACGCGGCCTACCGCTGAAGGATAGTTCAAGGCGCAAGGCGCAACGGATTGCGCGACTTCAACAGTGATAGGGAGTTCCAGGGAGTCACCGAACCTGCTGGGAAGTTGCATTCAGCTCTTGCGCGCAATCTCCTTGAGCTTCGCCTCGAACCCCGCGTAGAATTCTCGCGCCGGATGGTCGGGATTCCGCAATGCAGCCACCGTTGCCATGCGTGGCGCGTCCGCCGCCGGTCGATGCGCCTGTTTGACGAGCTTGCGACTGCCGAGCATCATGGCCTCAAGGTCGGCCGTGTCCAGCGAGTACTCGAAGCCCCATAGCTTGGTCGTCACGGCGTTGAATCCAATCAATGCGGTGCGGTGGTTGGCGTCGAAGAATGGCTGACGGACGGTGACGAGCGCCATCCAGTGGCTCCAGGCTTGGCGTGCGTTCTTGCGCGGAACGTCCGGGATTTCATCCAGCAACTGCTGCAGCTTCGCGTCGCTGACCATCTTCGCTCGTGCCTTGGTGCGTTTGCGCAAATCGGCACCGCCGCCGACTTGCTTCGCCCCTTCCAGAAGCAGCAGGAGATTGGCTTCCTTCAGCCGCTTGGGGTCGACGTGGTCCGCAAGGCGCATCGCTTCACAAGCGGGCCATCAGGTCGAGCATGTCCTTGTTGCGCACGATGTAGTCGGCGACCCACGCGCGGAACTCGGCGGTCTCCTCGCCGTACAGGGAAGTCACGGCGCGAGCTGTGGGGGCCTTGCCGTCCATGGTGGTTGCCAGACGGAGGTGGCGCATGAGGCTTGCGCCGGGTTGAGCGAACCATTCGCAACGGTTCGCAGCCATGTTGTAGGCGTCCGCTAGCGGACCTCGTAGAAGGTCGCGTTAAGCTCCCAACAGGAGGCGGCGCGGTCCGAGGTTATAGCGCTCAGCGTACCTTGTAGTACGTCGCGTTGAGCTTCGATTCGTACTGGGGGCGGTGTCGCTTCAGCATCCAGTAGGTCAGCCACGTGCACAGCAGCGTCTGTTGCAGCGTGATGAACCCGAGGTAGTTGATCAGGATGCCCGGTTCGGGCACGAGTCCGGCTTCGTAGAGCCAGTTTAAGTGCAGGGTGCCGAACTTTTGGACCTCGTAGGCGAACAGGATGTCGGCGATGCCGACGATGCTCATCCACCAGATGAAAGCCAATCCGAAGACGCCCATGGCGGCGTTCATTGGGGAATCAATGGGGCGGCGCGCCTTGCCCTTCGCGATGAAGGGGATGAGCATGATGGCGATGAAGGCCACGTTGACGAGGATGGTGCCGAGGAACTTGGTGTCGATGAGCGGGTCGGGCAGGAAGGGGATGCCGAAGCTCGGGATGGGCCACTTGGCGAGGAAGATGGGGCCCAGCGACCACAGCAGGTACCAGTCCGGCTTGACGTAGCGCGGCGGTTTCGTCATGTCGTACGCCGGGTGCAGGGGCGGCGGCACGATGCTGATGAGCAGGAAGATGGCGCCCATCAGGAACGCGATGATGGCTCCGTCGCGGATGAGTTCGTCGCCGAGGCTGATGCCTTCGACGGCCTTCTGGCGCTTCGTCGGCTTGGCGGCCTCGAGCTTGTTCTTCGCGTCGACGTACAGGTTGGTGAGGTCCTTGAGCTTCATCGGGTCATGACCTCAGTGTGGTTCCGCCATTCCTTGCAGCCAGACGATGAACATGTGCAGGACCATCAAGCCGAACAGGATGAACGGCAGGACCCAGACGTGCAGCAGGTACATGCGCGGGATGAGTCCGGCGTTGATGTCGGTGCCCGAGAACATGATCTTGGCGAGCGTCTCGCCGAGGACGGGGATGCTTCCGAACATATTCTGCCCGATGGTGGCTGCCGCGATGGCGAGTTGGTCCGCCGGCAGCAGGTACCCCGAGTAGGCGAAGAAGAACGTGATGCCGATGAGGGCGACGCCCAGGACCCAGTTCAGTTCGCGGGGCTTGCGGTAGGCGCCGACGAAGTAGACGCGCATCATGTGCAGGAAGACGCAGGCGACCATCAAGTGGGCGCCCCAGTGGTGGACGCCGCGCAGGATGTAGCCCATGGTGACCTGTTCCATGATGAACTGCACTGATTCACGGGCCGCGAACACTTCTTGCGGTTCGTAGTGCGGCACGTAGTAGATGGCCAGCACGACGCCGGAGATGGTGAGAATCAGGAACGAGATGAAGGCCAGGCCGCCCAGGCAGTACAACGGGTACCAGTACCAGATGGTTCGCAGCTTGTAGCGCTCGGAGTGCGAGCGGGGGAGCTGGCGGTTGATGGAGAGGGCTGCCGCGCGCGCCGCCTCGATGTGGTTGCGGATGCGGATGGAGTCGTCAAGGTACGCCAGCGTCATCAGGTAGATGCGCGCGAACAGCCCCAGCTTCTTCTCCTTGGCGAGCTTCTCGTAGGCGGCTTTGCCTTGTTTGTGCACGCGGTCGGGGCCGGAGACGGCGGCGGCCGGGGGGACGGGGGCAATGGAGTCGGCCATCTCAGGCCTCCAGGTTGGCGGCCATGTTGCCGAGATTGAACGCCGTGGCGGGGTCGAGGTTGGCTTGGCGGGCCTTGTCCTGCACCAGCAGCTCGGCGCCGATGATGGCGGCCGGGGCGGCGGGGATGGCGCGTTCGGCGTCGCCGGCGTAGTTGCCCACATTGAAGCGGATCACATTGAGGGGCGCCGGGGGCGGCGTGCCGGGCACGTTGAGCGCCAAGTCGTGGATGTCGTACTGGCCCTGGTGGCAGGGGCAGAGGATGCGGCCGTCGGGCAGGCCGTCGCCATCGTAATCGCTGACGTCGGCGGAGCCGCCGAGGCCCTTGTTGAAGCCGACCGTGCAGCCAAGGTGCTTGCACTTGCCCTGGTAGACCATGATGGCCATGTCGTCCTCGGTCGGGTGCTGCACGGCGAATTGCGCCGTGTTGTACCCGCGCTTCTTCGAGGATGCCTCGAGCTTCGACTTGTTGACCTTGTAGATGACGGCCGGCAGGAAGTTCCACTCCGCAGTGAGCACGACGGGTGCCGGACCTTCGAGGTCGGCCACGGTGATGGGAATCTTGGAGTTCGTCGCGGGGTCGCGGCGGATGATGGGGCCGGCGCCGCCGCCCCCCAAGGCGTCGGGCGCGACGGCGGGCAACAGTTGCGAGAGAACGCCGGGGACGAGAGCGCCGGCAACGGCCAACTGGACCGAGCGGCGGATGAAGTCGCGGCGCGACAGCAGCGAGTCTTTCTTCGGCTCGGCGCCGGGCAGCGGCTCAGTCATGCAGTTGGACTCCTTCGTCTTCCCATTTCCTGAACCGCTTCTTGGCAATGGTGACGTGGTCGAGGAAGAAGCGCTGGTAGAGGAAAATGATCCCGAACAGGCAGAAGAAGATGCAGGCGAGCCAGAACGACACGATGGCCTGCTCGCTCAGGAAAAACTCGAACTGGCGGAATCCGATGTTCATCGTCGCGTTCGGGATGGCCGGGTCGTGCGCGGCGGCGTTGTTGGCGCCAGCGAACAGGGCGGAGAACACCAGGTAGACGAACGTCAGTTCGATGGCCGAGAGGACCAGGATCAGGAAGCCAATGAAGGCGGGGCGTTCCGCCGGCGTGCTGCGCACGACGGTGCCGGGGACCTTGCCGGTCTGGATCTCGAGCCCGTTCGCCATCCGTCACCGGTCCTTTTGGTCCGTGTTGTGGGGGTTGACGAACTTGATGTAGACGAAGCTGGCAACGACCACGAACAGCATGCCGGCGAGCCCGATGAGGCCGATCCAGTACTGTTGCAGCGAGATGCCGAACTCGACCTCCTCATGGACGGCGGCGCCCAGCACGGCGCCTTCGTGGTCGCCGAAGCCGAATTGCAGCCAGTAGACCTGGTCCGCCGGGTCCGGGACCTTGGAGCCGTCAACGTCGTTGACGTAGAGACTGAAGCCGGCCGCGCCGGATTCCGGGGCCTCCCAGCCGACCTGCCACGCCGTGAGGAGCGGGCTGGTGTGGGTGGCCTGGGTGCCGTCGGCGGTGACTTGGGATTGTCCGTCCACGGCAGTCAGTTTCCCGGCGGCCGCGCGCAGGTTGAAGCCGGCGTGGTTGGTCGGGTCCGTCGGGACGTTCTGCTCGTTGAGCCGGATGGAGATGACGTAGACCGCGTGGGCCTCGTAGGGGCCGTTGAGAGGGGTGCCGTCCGTCTTGGCGACGCTGACGACGACGTTGGTCATGTTGAGGGCGGCGAAAGTGTGCAGCGTGCCGTGGCACGAGGTGCAGCCGTCCTTGGCGAAACCAGCCGCATCGGGCGCGTTCTCCTTGGTGATTCCGGTCGAGAAGCCGAACGCGGGCAACGCCACGAAAAGGGCGGCGGCAAGGGCCAGGGCGGGGACGAGCCAGCGGGCGGACGGCTTCCGCGCTCCCGTAAGGAGAGGCACGATTCGGCGCGAGGCTGGTTTCTCATATAAGCGGTGCGACGCCTGTTCCTTAGATGACGGGCGGACAAACTCGAAACCGTCTAGCACCCGGGCAGGCCGGCCGGGTCGGCCCTCTGACAGTGCTTAAGAACGGGGCATGAGTCGCGCGAACCGCCATGGCCGAAAGCCGCCGCAAGGCAGACGCGCGCAAGTCGACGCCCGTGAAGGATGAGGCCGCCGAGGCCCGCCAGACGCGGCTCGAGCGCCTGCAGCTTCTCCTCTACCTGGAGGGCGGCGCCGCCATCATCGCCGGCATGGTCGTCCTGTCGCAGTTCCTCTCGGCCGGCAAGGTCGAGCAGAACGTCTGGCTCCCCGCCGCGATCCTCGGTGGCATCCTGGCCATCGGCATCGGCTTCACCTACGTGGCCCGCGGCCGCGCCCGCACCGCCGTCCAGCAGGGCTAGACCAAACCGGTTCCCGGCTCGTCGAGCCCTCGTTCGCCGAACAAAGCCAGTTAGCCAGGCGGGCCTGCAAGTGCCGGCTACCAGAGGGGGTCTAGACCGCCGCGAACGCCGTGAGGGTGCCCGAGACGGATGCCGTGAAGGCAAACTGCGCCAGCGGCAGGTCAGCCGGACGTTCCACTACGACGACGACGGCCAGCGGCTGGGCCCAAACGAAAGAATGTCCCTCGTCGGTGGTGTCGCGCAGCGTCATGGGTTGGTCGGCCCAGACAGCGCTGACGTTCAAGGTCGTCGTGCCGCTCGTCGACCCTTGCGCGATGGCCCAGGTCTGGACGATGGGCGGCTGGGCGTGTCCGTCCGGGGACGTCACGCGGATGGAGACCGTGGCGGTGCCGCCGCGAAGGGCCTGGCCAGTGAAGGACAGCGCGACGGTCAGGTTGGCCGACGTGGCGTTGTCAGGCGCCGTCCAGTTGAAGCGGGCGCCGGCACCGCCGGCCGGGCTCGGGCCCTGCGCAGCGAGCGTCTCCTGGTGGCTGGCGAAGTGGAGGGTGCGCTCATCGGTCCAGCGGTCGCCGCTCAGTCCGCCCACGGCAGTGGCGACCACGGCCAGGACAACCAGCACGGCCAGCACGACGTCCGCTTTGCGCATCGACGGGAGAGTCCGGGAGCGCCACATGACCATTGCCCTTCCGATTTGCCGGATTGTGCCGGATTGGACGGATTCCCCAATCCGGCGAATCCAAGAAGAATCCGGAAATCCGCGGGCGTGGGCGAACGCATCGCGGACGTGTCGCAGCGCGTGGCCGAACGGGTTGAGGAGGTCCGCGCCGACGAAGGCGCCGATGGCCGCATCACCGTGCGCCGCCGCCGCTTCGGCGTGGTCAAGGCACGGATGGTAGCCATGGCCGGAGTGCCTGCCGATTTGACCATCCATCTGGACACCCTGGGGAGCGCTGCCTGGCGCCTGATTGATGGCCGCCGCAGCGTGGCCGACCTGCGGCGTGAGCTGCACGCTTTGCATCCGTCCGAGCCGGACTTGAGTGCCCGCTTGGGCAAGTTCCTCGGCGCGATGGTGTCGAACGGCTTCGTCCGGCTCCGCTGATTGGCCGGATTTTCAGAGATTGCCGGATTTTTCTGATCCGTTGAATCTCGGCGAATCCGGGAATCAGAAGGTCGTGCCGTCTTTGGAGCAGGAGCGGTACCAGAACTCGGGCGAGTAGCCGGTGTACAGCAGGCTGGGGGTATCGCGGTCGTGGTCGAGGTCGAACACCCAGGTCCAGTAGGCAAAGACGCCGCGCGGATTCGGATCGTCATCGGGCTGCGCCAAATCGACGCGCAGGGTGACATTGTAGAACGCGAACCCTTTGGCAGGGTCGGAACGGAACGTCCACTCATCTTGGGCCGAAGCCTGACCCTTGGAGGTGTCCCAGGACGGCAATAGTTCGCCCGGCGAGCCATCCTCGTTGGCGGCGAAGAACAGCAGCTTGACCTCGGCGTCCTGGACAAAGAGGATGCTGCGACCGCCGGAGAACTCCGCCCCGGCGAAGTCAAAGACGATGAAGTCAAGCGGGCGCCCCGAGAACGTTGCATAGGGCGAGCCGAAGGCGCCCCAACGCGTCTGCACGGTGCCGTTGGCGTAGTACGTCTCCTCCGTGAAGTCCCAGCGGTCGAAATCGGGGGCCGTGGTCTGGTTGCTGTAGAGAAGCTTGGCCGCTGGCGAGACAATCTGCGCGTTGCGGCCCTTCGTCCACGACGGGCAGGTCGGTGTCCCGAAGTCGTCGTCCGGGCCGCCCTGGACGCAACCGGTCAACGCCAGCGAGGAGGCCAGAACCAGCAGGACGAACGCGCTGCGCACGACGGACGACCTGGCGCGGTCTTCTTGGGGTTTGTGGCCGAACGGATTTGACGGATGGCCGAGATTCGACGGATTGGGCAATCCGGCGAATCGGGGGAAAATCCGTGAATCAGAGCTGGGCGCCGCAGACCTTGTAGTGGTACGTGGTCGTGGCTTCGACCGTGGTCTCGCCGCCGGTTTGCGTCCATTCCAGCGTGACCGGGGCGGGGGAGCCGGCGCTGTCGTGGGCGACGGAGGAGAGGTAGACGTCGAAGTCGTGTCCGGCCGCGGAGCCGTCGGTGAAGACGACGAGGGGGACCAGCTGGCTCGTGGTCTGCCGGTAGTCGCGCAGGTTGAGGCGTGCGCCATCGGCCGCCGTGGCGCGCAACTCCGTCCGTGCACCCGGGGAGACGTCGAGGCGGTCGAGGTGGATGCGGTAGAGGTCGAGCGGCTTGTCGTCCACCGTGGCTTCCGCCGGGCCGAGTTCGCGCTCCTGCGACTCGTTGCCTTGCAGGTGGAGCCCCAGCGTGTGGGCGCCCGGACCCTGGGCCCACTGCGGGCAGAGGCCGAAAAGCGGGTCCACCGCAGAATCGTCTGTGGGGACGACGCACCCGGAGAGAAAGGCAGCCAGAGCGGCCGCAGCAAGCCAACGCATCCGGTCAAGCGACGGGGGGCGGGGTCATGGCCCTTGCGTCCGGG
>JBAZXE010000090.1:0-7768 GCA_041659985.1 Thermoplasmatota archaeon
GGAGTCCGCCACTGTAGAATTCGACCACCAGGCCGGACTCCGTGCCAATCTTGGCTTGCACGGCCTGTTCGTTGCTGACGCGGTCGAACGTGGGGGACGTCTGCGAGACCGCGAAGAACGTGCCGTCGTAGCTCAACTGCTGCCAATGCTCGGGCGTGCTCCAGCCGTAGATGGGCTTCAGGCGCTCCGACGTCGGAGTCGTTGCTTCCCAAACCGCTTCGCCCTGGATGAGAGTCGGGATGCGGCCGACCGACACGAACTCGTCGAAGAACAGGTGCGCGGACTGGTCACCCATGACGTCGTAGCCGGCTTGGCCCGGCGCGCTGCAAAGGTTCCCCAACGAGAACGCGCAACCGATGTACCCCTCCCAGGCGACTTGGACGACGAAGGGGAGTTCGTCCGTCTGCACCTCAAGGACAAGCTGGACCAGCGGGCCCCCTTGCCGGTCGGAAGTCACCTGCGCAAGAGTGTGTGCGCTGAGGTGGCGTGGCTTGCTGGCTTCAACGGCATAGGTGCCTGGGATGAGGTCCGTGAAGCGGAACGTCCCATTGGCGTCCGTGCTGGAGCGTTGCTGGTTGCCCCCCGGTCCGGTCAGCGCAATCTCGGCCGCCTCGATGGGCCGGACGGCCGCGTCAACGACCACGCCCGCGAGGACGCCCTCAGGGACGGCATCGACGATGTCCCCAACCTGGGACTGCGTGCCTGCGCAGCCGGCCGCCAGGAGTGCGGAAACCGCGCACAGCATCGCGACAGAGACCCGCCCCACGCCCAAGGCAACGGTTCCGCGCCTTTTCTACGGCGGCCCGGCAACTCGCTGCGGGCGACCCGTCAGATGCAGCCTTTCCGTTGATAAGTGGGCGGGGCCATCGGCCGGCGATGCGTGCCCGTCTAGCCGTTGCCCTCGCCCTGCTTGCCGCCGTCCCTCTGGCCGGGTGCCTGTCCGACGACGCGCCCTCCGGCGCAGTGGATGGGCGCGACGCCGACGGCAACCTCGTTTTCCGCGCCGACTGGGCCGAACACGCCTTGCCCTACTCGGACCACGACCACTTCGATGCTGCGCAGCACCAGGGCCTCTCGACGCCGAACTTCGACGAACGCGGTTGGGACCCGCTCATCTCCGCCTACTACGGGCGCTCCGCCGGGGGCTACCTATGCGGGGATTCCGTGGACACCGGTGACCGTCGCCTCGCCGCCGTGCACGGCATCAACACCGACGTCGCCTTCGAATTGGTGGACGTGACCGACGCCGACCACCCGGCCCTCCTCGGCGAGTTCATCATGCCGCGCTCGGCCAGCCGCGATGTCGCCCTCACCCCGGACGGGACCCACGTGGCCATCGCCATCAGCACCCCCGACGCCAACGACGGCAACTACTACGCGTCGACGGCGACGACGCCGGAGGAGCTTGCTCTCGATGCGGCCGGCACCGCCTATTGGCGCGCCCCGTGCAACGACGGCCCAGTCCCCGTGGGCGGGCCGGCCGACCTGATGGGATTGGCTTCCGCTCTCGGGCTGTCGGGGCCCGAGCAGGACGCGCCGTGGCCGCCGGGCGTCATGCTGGTGTCCGTGGCCGACCCCGCGGCCCCGACGTTCGCCGGCTACTACGCGCTCCCGGTCCTCGGCGCCCACTCCGTCTACGCCGGTGAACTGGACGGCCGCACCCTCGTCATCGCCTCCGTGGTGAACCTGGTGGCCGCCACCAGCAACTTCTGGTTCTTCGAAGTCGGCGAGCAAGGGCTCGTGCTGCTGTCGCAGTACGTCGAACGCGCCGACACGGCTGGCGCCCCTCTCATCAACGGCCACAACGATGCGGTGGTGCAACAGCACCCCATCACCGGCCAACCGCTGGCATACCTGGCGAACTGGCACCAGGGTGTGACCATCCTTGACTTGACCGACCCGCGCCTTCCCGTGCGCCTCAGCAACTGGAACGATTCCCCCGGTGTTGCCAATAGCGACCTGGTGCAGGACGGCAGCGGCAACGTGCACGAAGCCATCCCCATCCAGGGCACGTGGGGCGGCAAGCACTACATGATCGTCGGCCAGGAGATCCTCGACCACCCCGGCGGCACGCCGTCGGGTCTCGTCTACGTCATCGACACCACCGACCCGGCTCAGCCGAAGGAAGTGGCGACCTGGACGCTGCCGGTCGACGTCGTCTGGTCCGAGTCCGCGGTGTTCTCGACGCACTATGTCTCCGTGTACAACATGACCATCTTCGTGGCGCACTACCATGCCGGCGTCTGGGCCGTCGACCTGTCGGGGCTTGCCGACGGCGTCGTCGATGAAGCCGACGAACACCCGCCCGCCATCGGCGCCTACATCCCCGCCAACGTGAGCCCCCAACCGCCCCCGGATGGCAGCTACGACTGGACGCCCACCATCATGGACGCTAACGTGCTGGGCAACGGCGACCTCGTCATCTGGGACTGCACCAGCGGCATCTACGTGGTGCGCTTCGACGCGACGCAGCCGGCCCCGGCGCGCACCTTCGAGGGATGGAACGACCCGCTGGCCTAACGGCGCAGACCGCCAAGCCAAACGCCCAACGCGCTTGCCAGCACGGCCAACGCGCCATAGACGACGGCCAGCCCTGCGATGTCCGGTTCCTTCAGCGCGTACAGCGTCGCCAGGAACACGGCTGTGGAATCCAGCGCGCAGACGATGGACCAGGAACGGGGACGAGCCAGGCCGAGCAGGGCGCCCGCGGTGACGTACACGCCGAACGAAAGCGCATAGGAGACAAGGCGCTCGGGGTTCAGGAACCCGGAGGGCCCATCGGTGAACAGCGGCCCGAACACGAAGAAGAAGGCCAATGGCACTCCAACGGCGAATGCCAATGCGTGGAGCCATTGATTTCGCGTCGGGAGGTGCATTAGAACGGCTCGCGCTCCCACTCCAGTTCTTCGCGGGCGAATTCCACAGCGACGTCCGCGCCGAGATAGGATGCCTCAAGGTCCTTGATGCGCCCGTACACGGAGTCGCTCAGCGGCATGGCCGCCAACACCTTCTCGCCGAGGCGGACCAAGCGGCCCGTGATCTGCTCAATCTCGGTCGGCCGCTTGGCTTCGACGTCCTGCAGCATGCTGCACTTGTTCATCGCCGTGCGTTCCAGCGTCGTGATGGTGAGCTGCTGCAGGTCGCCGGGCGGAAGCGGGATGCGGGCCAGCTTGGCCAGCCCTTCCATTTCCTTGACCAGTCCGAGGCAGAGCTTGCGCAGGTCGGCGCGCTTGAGGATGTCGCCGTTGCGGACGCCGTACAGGGCGCCCACCGGGTTGATGCCGCCGTTGACCAGCGCCTTGCGCCAGACGAAGCCGCGCATCTGTTCCTGCCATTCGGGGTCGAGGCCGGCCTGCGCCAGGACGCGGTAGGCCACGCGGGCGGCGGTCTCGTCGGCGCCCATCATCGGGCCGACCAGGGTCGCCCCCGCGCCGGCGTGGCGCAGCAGGCCCGGCTTCTCGACGGTGATGCCATGGCTGGTGATGGCGATGGCGATGCGGTCGCGCGGCAGCAGGCGGCGCAGCTTCTCGGCGTTGCCCAGGCCGTTTTGCAGCGACACGATGACGCCGTCCGGCTTGAGGCGCGGCACGACGGCGTCGGCGAGTCCGGCCGTCTGGTGCGCCTTGCAGGTGAGGATGATGCAGTCGAAGGCTCCTTTCGTCTCGCGTAGGTCGGCGATGGCCGGCACGTGTGCGTGCGCCTGCGTGAGGCCGGTGATGCGCAACCCATCCGCGCGCAGCGCCTCGACGAACCGGGGGCGGGCGAGGAGCGTGACGTCCTGACCGGTCTGCAGGAGCTTGAGGCCGAGCCACTGCCCGATGGCGCCAGCGCCGGCGATGAGGATGCGGAGGCTCGGCGTGGCGCCGCCGCTGGGCGCGGGACGCGGCGATGGCGCAGCGCGGGGTGGCGCGCTCACGGGGCCACGGTCCGGCGCATCGCAAGGAGTGTGTCAACGGTCTCGGCCGAAGCGGGGTCGAGGATGGACTCGTGCGCAACGGGGCCGAGGCCGATCCACTTGCGCCAGCGCTCCTGTTCCGCTGGGAGTAGACCGCACAACGGGCGCAGCACGGGGAGGCTGGCCGGCGTAAGGTCGGAATCGAGGGTGTCGCCGGTGGCGATGGCGGAGATGTGGCGTTCGGTGGCGATGTGGCAGGCCGCCTGCAGGAGGGCTGCCTTGGAGACGGACCCCGAACAGACGGGCAAGAGTTGGACCTCGGGGGGCAGGCCCCACGTGGCCAAGACCGCGACGGCATCCATGTCGAGGCTTCCCGTCGTCCCGGCGTGGACGGGGAGGAGGTTGCAGCCGCGGCGCATCAGCAGCCAGGCCGCCACGAAGCTCGCCTCGTCGCTGAGCAGGGCCACGACGCCGCCCTGCGTCGCGATGGGGATGCCGCCCGGGCCGTCGGCGCGTTCGGTGAACAGGTAGGCGCGTTCGCCGCGGATGTCGATGAACACTTCGAACTCGGGTTTGGCGAGGTCCACCTTCGGCGTCCGACCGGCGGCTTCGGCGGCTTTCCACACGGCGGAGCCGGTCTTGATTTGGACTTCCTGGCTGCTGAACGGGTGGGTGCCTTCGCGCGTGGCTCGGACGGCGAATGTCGTCCACGGCTTGGCCAAGGCGAGGGCCGAGGCAGCGGCCCCAATGGTCTCGAGGTCGGCGTGGACCACCTGGCAGGGGCTCACGGAGACGACGCCGAACGTGTGGCAGGCGACCCGCATCAAGGCCTTCGGGTCGGTGCCGACCATCCAAAGACGCGAGCCCATCGCCTTGACGTCGCCCTCGACGCCGGCCCTAAGCATCTGGTCCAGGAGGTTCTGCCGCAGCTGCTCCAGCATGGCGCGGCGCACCGGAGGCGATTTGATGCCAATCTCGCCGAAGCGCACCAGCACCCCATCGATGCGGGGCTGGGCGGGGGCGGTCACTGCGGGCACGACTTCGCCCACTTCCATCTTGGCTTTGACCCCTTCCCTTGCACGAAACGGCCCTCGCTCTTTGAACTCCGACTCGTTTCGCGCGAAGCCCCTTAGCAAGGGCGAGGCCCCCGCAACCCCGATGACGGGCAGAACGACGAACCGCAGGCAAACTTCATGCCCCCGTCTTCGGCTTCCCCACCATGGCCAAGCAAGTCGAACGCAAGGCCGAAGCCAAGGCGGAGGCGGTGGGGTTTGCCTCCAACGACCGCACGGAGACCCGCGTCAAGAAACCGAACGTCGACTTCCCGTTCAAGCTCACCGTCGAGCACGCCCCCCTCGACTTCAAGGGCATGTTCGCCTCCGCCGAGGCCTTCGACTTCTACGAAGTGCACGGCGTCGCGGGCGAGAACTTCGGCAAGGCCCGCCGCGAACTGTGCATCGACATCGTCGAGGTCACGCCGACCAGCACCACCGTCCACGTGACGCCGGCCCGGCCGATGAGCTACGCCGCCATCGCCGAGGAGATGGAGTTCATGGTCACCGGCATCGCCAAACACACCTTCCCCGGCGGCAAGGCCAAGGGCATGAAAGTGCAGTGGCTGGTGCCCAACACGGGCATCCCGAGCGACCTGCGCGGTCGCCTCGCCGTGGTCCATTAGCGGCCAAACCGCTTTGTAGCGGGCCCTTGTGGCCGCACACGCGCCCCCAAAGGGCGGCACACGAGCACCCGCACCCAATCGGCCAACTCCGTCAAGGGTTGGCCGCAGGGGGAGCGAGGCTCATTCCATTCGCACGCGTACCCAAGCGGCCAACGGGAACCGGCTCAAGATCGGTTGCTTCGTGCTTCACAGGTTCGAATCCTGTCGCGTGCACTTCGAAAAAGGTTCGAGCAGGCCGAAAGGCCCACAACTGACCATCCACTGCGTTCGTATTTCTGGCTAATAGACGCCGTGTTGAATGCGGCCGATGAGCGCTTCGACTTCTGCGGCGCCTTCGTCGCTTGCCAGGCAGGCCAGCGGCGTCCGACCCACCAGGAGTCGGTTCGATTCGCCCAGCCATTCCAAAGCCCTCTCTGGCGTACGTACCATGGCCAAGGTAGCTCCAAAGACCCGTTTGAAGCGCGCCTCGTAAGCTCCCGTCTGCAAGGTGCTGGCCTCGGAGTATGACCTCACAAGTTCGGCCGGCGTCGTCCCGGCGATCTTGTCGGGCTCCGCCGAGGCGGGGAGGCGGTTGGCGGCCAACGCCGGGCGCAGGACCAACTTTTCCACGACTCTGGCGGCTGACGCCAAGCCGCGATCCAGGTAGACGGCGCCGATGACAGCCTCCACCAACTGCGCTCTTATCCGAATCCCGTCAGCCGTTTGAGCCTGCCCCCGGCCCCTGTCGAGAAGCTTGGTGAGGGAGGTGGCGGCCAGTTCCGCCAGCCACTCGTTGTTCAACGCGGCCTTTGCCAGTTCGGTGAGGTCGCCTTCCTCGTCCCGCGGCCGCGTCAGGTACAGGAAACGCCTTACCTCCAGACCCAAAACTGCGTCTCCAAGGAAAGCCAGACGCGAGTTGGGTTCACGCCCCTTGCCCGCCGGTTCGTGAGCAAATGACGAGTGCGTCAAAGCGGTCTCGGCTAGCCGCGGAACCAAGAAGGAATAGTCCAGCAGGGCCTCCAGTTCGCTCACGTGAGCCATCACAACCTCATGTTGGCATGGCCAGAGCAAGCCCAAGAACCTGCCCTTCGCAGGGGCTGGGTTGCAACCCGGACGGGTCCGGGTTCCGTCCCGGTTCGGTCGGGGTTTAGTCTCTAGAGGCGCTCCAGCACTCCGGAATAGCGCCCTGGCTAGGCAACCCTTGACCGTCTCGTTGTCCGGCTGAAGACTACTTTCCCTTGACCGTTGACCGGGAGCGTTCAAGCAGCCATTTGCGCCATTCCGCCTTACTATGCTTCGCTCCGTACTTGTTCATCATCCAGTCATGGCGGAGCGCCCGGATCAAGAACGCCTCAGCCATGCCGGCGTCATCCGCGCTCTTTGCCGCCTCGAATCGCCATTCGAGGTTGGTGAGCATCCATTCGGTTAGGCGGTCCCCACGAAGGCCAAGGTACGTCTTGAGGTGCTTCCGGAACTGGGCATTGGAATCCGAACCACGCCTGATGGGGACATAGGATTGAAGGCGCTCGCGCAAACCGTGCTTCTCGCCCCCGCTCATGCCAACATAGATGACTTGGCCGTCAAACCAAACGACGTACACTCCCGGTTGGCGTGAATTGAGCTTGCCTCGCTTCTCCACAAAGGCAATCCCCCGTACAGCCGGCCCACCAAAGAGATGGGCCAGGATTTCGCCCAAATCCTCGAAATGGGAAGCCGCTTCCTCCTTCGTCCGGTTGACCCAGCGCCACCTGCTCCCCTTCCAGGAGTTGTGCAACCAGTTTGCGTTGTCGTCATCCATCTTGATGATCTTCGTTCCTGGCGGCAAGCGCGGCGGCTTTTCGCCCGCCGAGAGCTGGGTGATAGGAACACCATCAACCATGTGTCCAACCTTTGCCCTGGTGCCCTTCATGGACTTCGAGGTGCCTTGGACCTTGTAAGGCCTGAGGTCCCAACCCGGGCAGGGTGCGAATCCCTGGACTTACTACTGCGAGCCTAACGGTACTCTCCAATGGTGGCCGTGCTGCCATCCGGTTGTAGTTCAAGGAATTGGATTCCTGTGGCCAGATTCCCGTGCTCGGCCAACCAGGCTTCGACATCCTCCGTCATTCCATCAAAAACCAAAGCCTTGGCGGGCGAGGGGGCGGACAAGGCACGCAGAACCTCGTGCGAGATCGCGTTCATAAGCAAGCGGCTGCCGTCGAGTACGAGGCTCGCCC
>JBAZXE010000091.1:0-7764 GCA_041659985.1 Thermoplasmatota archaeon
AGGAGGACAAGGCCGGCGCAGGCAGCAAGGTCCAGATTCGCCACCCAAAACCGCGTCGACGCGCGGCGCACCGGGAGGTTGTCCGCGCCGATCGGGTGTGCGCCGTCTTCCATGGCCGGGCGTCGCCTCGCCAAGGCATAATGTCTCTGCCAAGGTCGTCCCCCTTTCGGGGCAGGCGCACATGTCGCCCTGCCAGCGCCGTGTCCCCCAATCCGCTTAGAGGCAAGGCGACGACCGTCCCTCCGTGAAGACCCGCCCGGCCGTCCCGTTGTTGTCCGCGAGCCGGGTCCGCATCGCCGTGGCCGTCACCGCGATTGCCCTCGCCGTTGCGGTGGGGGCTGTGCTCCGGCTGGCCGAGCCGCTGGCCTCGCCGGTCGTCCCTGCCGAGGACCCCTACACGCACATGGCCCTCGTCCGCGAGCATCTTCGCACCGGCGACCTCGATCCCCTGAACCCCAAGGAGACGGTGTATCCGCCGGGGCTGCATGGCTTCATGGCGGCCGCCGTCGTCTTCACCGGAGCCGACCTGTACGATCTCACGCTGTTCGGCCCCGTCGTCCTCGGCGCCATCGGCGTCCTTGGCATGGGCATCCTGCTTTGGCGCACCTCAGGCCCGATTGCGGGCTTCGTTGGAGCGCTGGCCCTTGCGGTGGCGCCCGAAGCGATTTTCCGCACGACGATGATGAGTCCGACGGCGCTGGATCTCGCCATTCTCCCCGTTTTCCTCTATGCCATTCTGCGCATCCTTGCCGGCCGCATCGGTTGGGTGGGAGTCGCCGCCCCCATGGCGGTCTTCCTGGCCCTGGCGCATCCGTGGCTGCTGGCCATCCTGTGCGCGGCTGGACTTCTGTTCCTCGCCTCGGCCCTCGCCCTGTCCTGGCGGCCTACGGCGGGGACCCCCCTGTCGCTGCTCGGCGCCGCGCTGTGCATCGCCGTCCTTGGCGCGAGCCTGGGGATCGCGCTCACCATGCCGACGTTCGGCTTCGTGCTGCCGCTCCCTCCCGGCGTCGAGCTGGCGCCGATTGGCTCCACCGTCGCGGCCCTTGCGTTCATCCCGATCCTCGTCCTTGGCCTCGCGCGCCGTCGCGGCTGGTCGAGGCAGTCCTTGCCCGTCGCGGCCAGGCCAGCCTGGCTCAATGCTTGCATCAGCCTCGCCATCGCTGGCGCGCTTTCGGCCACCTGGCTGGCCGCCTCCCGGCAGGGCATGCCGGAGTTCGTCGACCTGCCCCGCATGGTCGGGCTGCCCATCCTCCTCCTTGCCTTCGCGGCCCTGGTCGCGCTTCCGTTCATCGCAAGCCCGGTCGCGAACCTGGCCGCCTCGATTGCGGCGGTCACCTTGCCCTTCGTCCTGTTCAATCCCTTGCACAGCGAATTCCTGCCGCACCGCACTGCCGTTTTCCTGTTGCTGGCGTTGGCGTTGCTCGCCGGCATCGCGGCCGGCGCAACCGCCCGCGCCGTGGCCCACGCGCTGCAATCCAAGTTTGCATCGCCCGCCCAATCGCCCCGGGCAACGGCCCGGCCCCTGCTCATCGCCACGGTTCCGGGCCTCGCCGTGGCGCTCCTGCTGGGAGGGTCGGTCTACGCCGGCACTCCCGACGCCTACCCCGACGGATGGTACCATCTTTACAACTCCTGCGAAGTCGACGCGCTGCGTGAAATCGCCGACTCCGCAAACGCCAACCCCAAGATGCTAGTCATCACGGGCGACTGGCAATCGAAACTGGTCCTCGCCGCGCTCATTGAGGATGCAAGCCGCGTCGGCTACATTGGGGAGGTCTTCACCATGGAAGAGCGACGCAATCCCCTTGTGGCGCAAATGGAAAAGGAGGGCCGCCCGATGGTCCTGGTCGTCGACCGCTACCTGCGCGTCGAAACCCCTGACGCCGACACGGCGTTCTTGTCCTCCGAACCGTGGCAACCGGCCGGCGCCTGGTGCGCCAACATGGGTGTCCCACAGCCGCGCGTTCTGGCTTACACGACCGGCACAACCGAGGCGAGTGCATGATTGGCGTTGGTCTGGTTACGCTGGTCGTTCCCGCCAAGGACGAGGGGGGCGCCATCGCGGCTACGCTGCGCTCGCTGCCGCGGTCGACGCTTCATGCCGCTGGCTACCGCACCGAAGTCATCGTCCTCGACGGCCACAGCCGCGACGAAACCGTCACCATCGCCCGAAGTCTAGGCGCGGCGGTTCTCCCCGACCGCGGTCACGGCAAGGGGTCGGCGCTGCGCGAGGCGCGTTCCGCGTTCCAAGGCGACTACGTCATCATGCTGGATGGCGACGGCACCTACGCCACCGACGCCATCCCGCGTGTGCTGGCCCTCCTCGCCAGCGGCGAGGCCGACGTCGTCATGGGCGACCGCGTCGCCCTTGATGGATCCATGAGCGTGGTGCATCGCGCCGGCAACGCCCTCCTTTCCTTGGGTGCCACCGTGCTGTACGGACACCGCGTGCCCGACTTGTGCACCGGCCTGTGGGGGTTCCGCACCGACGCCTTGCGCCGGCTTCCCCTCATCAGCGAAGGCTTCGAGCTTGAGGCCGAACTCTTCGCGCTCAGCGCACGGCTGCACCTGCGCATTCGCCACACGCCCGTGGACTACCTGCCGCGAACCGGTGACTCCAAGCTGGCGACGCGCGACGGTCTGCGCATCGGCTGGAGCCTGGTACGCAACCGCTTCTCCGCTCTGCATCGCCGCATTGTCCCGGCGTCCCCAAGCCGCGGCGGCGATCTGCTTCCGCAGGTGGTCCCATGGCAAGCCAGCTGAAGACTGGCGCCCGGGCGGCAGCGGTCGCGGTCCTGGCAGTTCTCCTGGCGGGGTGCACGGTTTCCGGTGCCTCGTCTGAGCCGTTCGTTCCCGCCCACGCTGAACAGGCCCTCGGCTCGGCGCGGGCCTGGCAACCTAGCCTCCTCATTGGCTTGGGTGACCCGGCGACGTCGGGGCTTGGGCGCTGGCCCGCGCAGTTCGACGCGGCACCGGCCACGTACGACCTCGATGGCGACGGCATCGACGAAATCATTGTGCAGGGCGCCGACTCCAAGGTGTACGTGTTCCGGCTGACCGGTGAAGTCCTGGCCGTGTTGCCCACCACGATTCCGCCTGCGTGGCACACCGAACGTGTGCTCAACGCCGTCGAGGTCGCCGTCCTTCGCCCGGGCGAGGCGCCGTCCCTCGTCATCACCAACCACGCCGCGTACGTCGCCGTGTGGCGGTTCGATGCCGGCGCCAGCACCTCCGAGACGTTCTACTTCCAGCAACAGTTCGATTTGCGCATGGACGAATGCCGCTCCAATCCCGGCATGGACGCCAAGGCCGCCGTGGGCGACCTCGACCGCGACGGAACACTCGAAATCGTCGTCCAGACTGAGGAACGCGGCTTCTTCGCGCTGCGGGCCGACGGCTCGACCCTGTGGTCGCAATGCTGGGGCGGCGGCAACAGCGCACCCATCATCACCGACCTGGAAGGCGACGGCCGGGCCGAAGTCATCGTTGCCTCGGACGGCGGACTGGTGGCCGTGTTCGACGGCGCTAAGGGAAACCCGCTGTGGACCTATGACGCCGCGCAGGCCGGAATCCAACCGGCCTCCATCCCCGTCTCGCCAACCGTGGCCGACCTCGATGGAGTCGCGCCCCTCGAGGTTCTGTTCATTGCCCGCCATGCCCCGCCGGGCGGGCCGGAAACATTCGCCGACGACCACATGGCCATCTTCGCCGTGCACCAGAATCCGGTCACTTACCAAGCCGAGCTCCTCTGGATGCGCCAGCCCGACTGGGCCAACCCCCTCAGCAACACCCGCCTCGTCGTGCAAGACATCGACGGCGACGGCGAACCGGACATCCTTGGCATGGACTGGAACACCATTGGCCACAAGCCCGGCAATTGGGAACGCCTGGGCCCGGCCCACATCTTCCGCCTCGATGCCAGGGGCAACGATGTTTGGGTGCGCGAGATGGAGACCTGGTGGTCCAACCAGGACATCGCCATCGCTGACCTCGATGGCCTGGGCGCGTTTTCGATTCTGGTCAATGGGCCGGCGGGGCCCTACGATGGCCTCTGGAGGCTCTCGGCGGAGACCGGCAGCGCCGAGGCGTTCTTGCCGCTAGCGAACTGGAAAGTCAGCCGCGGGCCGCAGTTGGCCGACTTGCGCAACGATGGGTCGATGCAGCTGCTGTTCCCGGTCAATCCCCTCGACGACGCGCCGCGCGGAGCCGTCGTGGTCTTCGACCTCAAGGTGCCGTATGACGCGCCTTGGCAAGGCGCAACCTAGCGGCCGGGTGGGACAAGTCGGTGGAGGGCCGGGCGACTCTGTCCCCGCTCGCTTAAGCCGCTCGCCGCCCGAGGTTCTTCCGTGAAGCCATTCGCCGTCGGCGCCGTGCTCGTCCTAGCCCTGGCCGGGTTGTTCATCATTCCGGACGCCGAGGCGGCGACTACGCGGTCGTTGGAAATCTGGACGGCTACGGCCAACCCGCAGGTCCCGTTCATGAATTTCGACGGCAACCCTCCGAAGCTGTTCGACATCAACGGCGACGGCCAACTCGAGATCATCGCCCAGAACGACAACCGCTGGGTCTACATCTTCGACTCGCGGACCGGAGAGATCCTCTTCGAAACAACCACCGAGTACCCGCCCGGCTGGGGCGCACGCTCCTTCAACGGGCCCGAAGTGGCCATCCTGGAGCAGGGCGGCGTGACCCGGCTCATTGTCGCGAACTCGGCGGCCTTCGTCACGTCGCTGCGCTACGACGCCGCAGCCAGCAGCCCGGGCCACATGGGCTTCACCAAGGAGTGGAGCAAGCGCGCGAACCAGTGCTTCGGCGGTGCCGGCATGGACGCCAAGCCCGTCTTGGCCGACCTCGACAAGGATGGCCGCATGGAGATTCTGGCCGCCACGGAGGAGTTCGGGCTCATCGCCTTCCGGCTTGATGGGTCGCTGTACTGGAAGAACTGCCTGGGCGGTGGCAACGCCGAACCCACGGTGGCGGACCTGAACCTCGACGGTTGGCCCGATGTGGTGCACGTCTCTGATGGCGGAGTCGTGGCCGCCCTCAACGGGCGCACGGGCGCCTGGATGTGGGGATACAGCATCCTCTCGCACTTCAACCTCCATTCCGCCAGCATCCCCGTCGGCGCCGGCATCGGTCAGCTTGACGGGGTCGGCGGCCCCGACATCGTGGTGGGCGCCCGCGACAGCCACAACTCCACTGACTTCAGCCAAGACCACGCCCTGCTCCTTGCCCTCGACTCAGGCGGACGCCTTCTCTGGGCCATGCAGGACCTGACGGATGGCAACCCTCTCACGTACACGCATCCCGTCATTGTTGACGCCGCCCGCGACGGGACCAACGAAGTGTATTGGGCCGACTGGAACACCATCGGGCACAAACCACCGGCCAACGAGGCCGACGCCTGGAAGACTACGGGCCCCGCCAATTTCTATCGCTACGACAACCAAGGCAACCTCGTCTGGAAGCAGAGCCTCAACACCTACTGGAACAACAAGGACCTGGCCCTGGCCGACGTCGACGATGACGGCGTGCAGGAGGTCCTGGCCAACGGCCCCGGCACGGGCGGGGACGGCATCTGGTACCTCGATTCGCGCACCGGCGCCAAGGAATCCTTCATTGCCACCACGCATTGGAAAGTCTCCCGCGCGCCCGTGGTCGCGGATCTGTGGGGCACCGGCACCATGCAATGGGTGGTCCAAGTCGGCGCCGGCGACAGCACGGTCTCGGGAGGCGGCATCCTGGTGTACGATACGCACGTCGCCTACGATTCCGTCTATCCGCACCTCCCCTACCCGACGGTGGGGGCCGCGACGCCGCCCCCGCCGCCACCACCACCGGCGGCCGGCAACTTCCAAGGGACGTTCACAATCACGAGCCCGGGCCAGTACTGGCAGCAAGTCACCATCCAACCCGACACGCCACGCACCATTACGAGGGTCGACGTGCGGTTCCCTGGCTACGACTGGCAACTCATGAAGAAGGAGTCTTGGGGCTGGACGTTCTCACAAAGCGCACCCGCTGGCACGACGGTCGAGTTCCTCGCAAGGGATTCGAACAACTTCGAGTCGCAAAGCGCGCCGTTCACATGGATGGATGGCACAATGTCGAAACGCAGCATTCCGGCCGGGTCAACGACGTCGACCACCAGTTCCAGCAGTTCGAGTTCATCAAGCTCGACTTCCAGTTCGACCACGAGTTCGACCAGCTCGAGCTCCACGACCTCGCCTCCGCCCGGGCCGTTCACGGCGACCTTCCAGCCCTCCGCCGGCGTCAACGAGTGGTGGATTGAGGCGACCGTGAACGCCAACCAGCCTCTGGCCGGTGTCGACGCTCGCGTCAACGGCCAGGCCTGGAACCCCTTGGCCAAGACCTCATGGGGAACGTGGGCGAAATCCCTGCACGCGGCGCCGGGCGACCGCGTCGAGTTCCGCGCCACATCGACCTCCGGCGGCGTGGTCGTCTCGGCCCCGTTCACCTGGCTGGCCGCCGACGGACCCTTCGCACCGACCTTCGAGCCGCGCAGCCAGGGTAACGCCTGGTGGGTCGAAGCCAAGGTCAGTGGAGGCGTGATCGTCAAAGTCGAGGCCAGCAGCAACGGAGGACCTTGGACTAGCCTTCCCGCCACCAGCTGGGGGACGTGGGCCAAGAGCTACTTTGTCCCGGCGGGCACGCAGGTGCAGTTCCGGGCCACCAACGATGGCGGCGCCACCGCGCTCAGCACCTCCTACGCGTGGGGCTAAAATGTCCACCTGGCAACCGCACATGTTCGTCGGGCTCACGCTCCCAAGTAGCGGCCTCACCCATGTCCCTGGCAGGCTCACCTCGCGACCCGAGAGGATTGCGCAGAGCGGCCCTGAGTCGAGTGCCCATGGAACCGAACCACGACACCGGGCAGCAGCGCGAGACGCGCGCCGCCAAGGCGTCTCACCCTCCCGAATCCACGCACGTCCAGGCTTCGTCCGATGTGCGGCCCCCGCCCACGTCCGCCGCCGAACGTCGAGCGGCCCCACCGCAGACCCGCCAGGTCCTCGAGGAGCCCGCGTCGATGCTTGACGTCAACAAGGCGATGAAGGAGATCACGCGGGTTCCGGCGGCCACCATCCATCGCACCGCCGCCTACGCCTGGGCCTCGCGCGCCATCGCAGGATACCGGGTGTGTGCCGCCAAGACGGCCGTCCAAGAAGGTCTCAGTTACCTCTACCTCGGTGAGCACTACCGCGAAGCGGCCTTGGCCCACGCGGCCATGGGCGAAGCCTGGCAACCGCTCTTTGCCGAGATTGAGCAGGCCATGGCCGAGGACCGCACGCGCGCTTTTGCGAGTCTGCGTGGCCGATCTTCCGGGGCCACGCGGTAGGGGAAGCCGTGCAGGGGATGCCTGCCTCACATGTCGTCTCCGTCGCGCCATGAAATAGCGCTGGCGCCAATGGATTGGGCATGGCCCTGAACGGTCCTTCCTCCAGCCTCAACCGCCAGTGGGGCAGGGCGCTGCGCGAGCAGAACGAAGATCGCCTGGTGCGTTGCGACCGCTGCGGCCAGACCGCCGTCCTCGAACCTGTTGCGGGGAGCACTTCGCCCCAGAATCGCCGGAACTGGCCGGTGGTGCCATGCGTGTTCACTCCCGGATGCGGCGGAGCCGTTGCGCCAGAGCCATTGAACTGACCCGGTCGTGAACGGGCGGCCAGCGCATCGTCCCTATTCGCCTATCGGGGCGGGCGGCCCATGCCCGGCCATGGGCGCCCTCGGCTGGATTCTTGTCATTGT